>CANCJD010000035.1 GCA_947378275.1 Comamonadaceae bacterium | reverse complement strand
TTGAAAGACCCCAAAAACTTCAAAATCATTGGCAAGAGCACCAAGCGCCTGGACACGCCCGCCAAAGTCAACGGTTCGGCACAGTTTGGTATCGACGTGACCTTGCCCGGCATGGTCTACGCCACGGTGCTGCAATGCCCGGTGATCGGTGGCACGGCCAAGTCCTTTGACGCCGCCAAGGCCAAATCCATGCCCGGTGTCCAAAACGTGCTGGACATCCAAGGCAGCGTGGTGGTGGTGGCCGACAGCTACTGGCACGCCAAAAAGGCGCTCGAAACCGTGACGGTGGTGTGGGACGAAGGCGCAGGCGCCTCCATTGATCACGTCAGCATGCTCGAAGGCAACCGCAACGCCGCCAAAAACGGCAAAGTACTGCCCATCGGCGCGCCCGTGGGTGACGTGGCTGCGGCCATGAAAACTGCAGCCAAGGTGGTGGAGGCTGAATACATCAGCCCCATGCAGGCGCACGCACCGCTCGAACCCATGAACTTCACCGCCAACTTCAAAGACGGCAAGTGCGAAGTGATTGGTTCGACCCAATTCCAACAAGGCGCGCAGGGCGCAACCGCCGCGGTGCTCGGCATCAAACCCGAAGACGTGACGGTGAAGACCACGTATCTCGGTGGTGGCTTTGGCCGCCGCCTGGAGTTGGACTTCATCATGCAAGCGGCCCTGACCTCCAAGGCCGTGGGCAAACCCGTCAAGCTGATCTGGTCGCGCGAAGAAGACATGACGCATGACTTTTACCGCCCCATGGGCGTCAACAACCTCAAGGCCGGACTCGATGCGTCAGGCAAACCGGTGGCGATGCACTTCAAGGTGACCTCGCAGTCGGTCACCCAGCGCGCATTTGGCCTGCCAGTGGACACCTTTGACCCCTTCATGGGCGAAGCCGCTGTTGCGCCGTACGCCATCGCCAATACCCAGCATGACCTGGTGATCCACGACACCGGTTTCCGGGTGGGCTACTGGCGCGCCGTGAGCCACAACATGAACGCCTTCGCCAACGAAAGCTTCGTGGACGAAATGGCCAAGGCCGCAGGCAAAGACCCCTACGAATACCGCATGGCCATGGTGAAAGACAAGCCACGTTTCGCCAATGTGTTGAAACTGGCTGCCGAAAAAGCCGGTTGGGGCAAGCCCCTGGCCGCCGGGCGCTCTCGCGGCATTGCGCTCATGGAAGGCTACGACGGCATGATGGCCCAGGTGGCAGAAATCTCGATGAAAGACGGCCATGTCAAGGTCCACAAAGTGACGGTGGCGGCCGATGTGGGCCACATCGTCAACCCCGAGACGGTGGAGGCGCAGATCAAGTCCAGCGTCGCCTTTGGCATGAGCGCCGGCCTGATGCAGGAAATCACCATGTCCAAGGGCCGCGTGGAGCAGACCAACTTCCACAACTTCCCCGTGGTGCGCATGAACGACTACCCGCAAGTGGACGTTATCTTGGTCTCCAGCACCGAGAAGCCTGGCGGTATCGGCGAGCCAGCAACCGCATTGGTGGTTCCGGCCATTGCCAATGCGCTGGCCGCGCTTACGGGCAAACGCATCCGCAAATTGCCTTTGTCGGCAAAAGCGATCGCACAGGCCTAAGTACCGGCAAACGCAGTACCCCTGCTGAAACGTCCTGCGCCGCAAGGTACAGGACGTTTTTTTCGGCCCGAAATTGATTTGGTAACCAATCTGTAACGGCTTTGGAAGCACGCACGGTGGCCTCCGGTTACCATGGAGTTTGTAATTTTGTTACCAAATCCTATGAAACTCCACGCCGTTGTTGACGCTGTTACCCGCCGAATCACCCAGCGCAGCGCTGTTGCGCGCAGCGCCTATCTGGCCCAGGTTCATGCCATGGCGCAGCGCCCGCCCGGCGCCCAGCGCATGGGCTGCGCCAATGTGGCCCACGCCTTTGCCGCCATGGAGCCGGCCGACAAGCGCCGCGCCAGCGCCCTTGATAAGTTCCAGCCGGTAACGCAGCGCGCGCCCAATATCGGCATCATCAACGCTTATAACGACTTGTTGTCGGCCCACGCGCCGCTGCAGTATTACCCCGACGTGATTAAAGACGAGGCGCGCAAGTGGGGCGCCACCGCCCAGGTGGCGGGCGGCGTGCCAGCTATGTGCGACGGCGTAACCCAAGGCACGCCTGGCATGGAACTGAGCCTTTTCTCGCGCGACGCTATCGCCATGGCGACGGCCGTGTCGCTGAGCCACGACGTGTTTGACTGCGCGCTGATGCTCGGCGTGTGCGACAAGATCGTGCCCGGCCTGCTGATCGGCGCCCTGCATTTTGGCCACTTGCCCACAGTGTTTGTGCCCGCAGGCCCCATGACTTCGGGCTTGCCCAATAACGAAAAAGCCAAAGTGCGCGAACAAGCCGCCCAAGGGCTGGTGGGGCGCGCCGAGTTGCTAGAGGCCGAGTCCGCCGCCTACCACGGCGCGGGCACCTGCACTTTTTACGGCACCGCCAACAGCAACCAAATGCTGCTAGAAGCCATGGGCCTGCACGTGCCGGGCACTGCTTTTGTGAACCCTGGCGCGGACATTCGCGGCGAGCTGACCCGCGAGGCCGCCCGCACCGTGCTGGGCCACAGCGCCAGCGGCGCGGCCGCGTGCACGCCCATTGGCGTGCTGGTGGACGAGCGCTGCATCGTCAACGCCATGGTCGCTTTGTTGGCGACCGGTGGCTCGACCAACCATTTGATCCACTGGGTGGCAGTGGCGCGCGCGGCGGGCATCACCATTGACTGGAACGACTTTTCTGATTTGTCGGACGTGGTGCCCTTGCTCACACGCGTTTACCCCAACGGCAGCGCAGATGTGAACCAATTTCAGGCCGCCGGTGGCCCGGGCTTTGTCATCCGCGAGCTGCTGGACGCCGGTTTCATGCACGCCGACGTGGCCACCGTGCGCCCCGGAGGCCTGCGCGAGTTCACGCAGATTCCCCACGCGGTGGACGGCGCCCTGGCCTGGGCTGACGCCGGCCCCAGCAAAGACGAGACCGTGGTGCGCCCGGCGCAAGATCCGTTTAGCGCCAGCGGCGGGCTGCGCCTGCTTTCGGGCAACTTGGGGCGCAGCGTGATCAAGGTGTCGTCGGTGCCCGAAGACCGCCACATTATTGAAGCGCCTTGCCGCGTGTTTGATTCGCAAGAAGCGCTGCACACCGCCTTTAGCGCCAACGAACTTAACCTTGACCTGGTTTGCGTGGTGCGCTGGCAAGGGCCGCAGGCCAACGGCATGCCCGAGCTGCACAAGCTCACGCCGCCGCTGGCCGTGCTGCAAGGCAAAGGCTTCAAGGTGGCGCTGGTGACCGACGGGCGCATGAGCGGCGCCTCGGGCAAGGTGCCCGCCGCCATCCACGTGTCGCCCGAAGCCGCTGCTGGTGGCCCGCTGGCCAAAGTGCAAGACGGCGACCTGGTGCGCCTGGACGCCACGGCTGGCACGCTGCAGGTGCTGGTAAGCGCCGCCGAGTGGGACGCCCGCCCCGTCGCCACCATGCCCAGCGCGCTGCGCGCTGCCAACGGCATCGGCATGGGCCGCGAATTGTTTGTCGGCATGCGCCGCAACGCGCTGGCCGCCGAAGAGGGCGCCTGCAGCTGGCTGTAATTAGCCGCCACGCCCCCGTATTTATTGAACAGGAACATCCCATGACAACTTCATCCGCCGCCGCCACGTTTACCGCCCTGCAAGTCATGCAAGACGCCCCGGTGATTCCGGTCATTGTGCTCAACGACCTTGCCCACGCCGTGCCCATGGCGCGCGCGCTGGTGGCCGGTGGCGTGCGCATGCTCGAAGTCACCCTGCGCACGCCCCAGGCCCTGGCCTGCATTGAGGCGATTGCCCGCGCCGTGCCCGAGGCCGTGGTGGGCGCAGGCACCGTGCGCTCGCGCGCCGACGCCCAAGCCGCCGCCAACGCCGGTGCGCGCTTTGCGGTCAGCCCCGGCTACACCAGCGCGGTGGGCCAGGCCTGCCGCGACGTGGGCCTGGCGCTATTGCCCGGCGTGGCCACGGGCAGCGAAATCATGATGGCGCAGGAAGACGGCTTTACCGAGCTCAAATTCTTTCCCGCCATGCAAGCCGGTGGCCCCGCCATGCTCAAAGCCTGGAGCGGCCCTTTCTTTGACGTGCGCTTTTGCCCCACCGGCGGCGTAAGCCTGCAAAACGCCGCCGACTTTCTGGCCCTGCCCAATGTGGTGTGCGTGGGCGGATCGTGGCTGGTGCCGGCGGACGCTATGGCGGCTGGGGACTGGGGGCGGATTACGCAGCTGGCGGCGGATACGCAGGCGCTGCGGGTGGGGTAAGGGGCGAACTCTTACTGGCCGATATCCGATTCGGGCGGGTTGAGGGTCGTTTCGTAGTCCTGTCCACCGTAAAAAATACCAATGACGCTGACCCGTTCACTGCTTACGTCAAAGGCGATCACTGCCCGGCCCTTGTAGTTGGTGACACGCAGTCCTGGGCGTATGTCATCGCGGCGCGTGCCTCTTAGCGGAAAGGTCTGCAAGGTTTCGCAATAGGTGACGATTGCGTTGGTGTAACGAAGCGCCACCATGGGTGAGGCGACTTGTGCGATGTAGGCATATAGCTCCTCCAGCTGCTGCAACGCCTCCGGCGTGAAGACGACCGGATAGACCGGGCTGTGCATCAGGCTTTGGAAGCGGTCGAGTTATGAGTGGCGGCGATACGCCTACGCACCTCCGCGATGGGCAAAGCCCGGGACGGGTCCGCTTGGAGTGCGTCATGGGCCGGCCCCACTTGGCTGTGAAGCCAATGCTCCATGGCGCGGTCGCGCGCCATCAAGACGCGCAAGCCATCACGGATCACTTCGCTCTCAGTTGCGTAGTCGCCGGAGGCGACCTTGGATTTGACGAGGCTTGCCATCTCTGTGGGCAGCGTGATGCTGAATTGTTGGGTTGTACGCACGTTGGGCCTCCGAAGGAAATCAATGGGATTTAATCATATGCCGAGTCTTTTTGTAAGGCGAAAAATCAAGGCTGCCCCACGGCGCGCAAGCTCTTGGTGTACTGGAGTGGGCGCTAGGCTTTGATTGTTTGAATCAATTTGGATTGCGCTTGCAGTAAAGTGAATTCATGAAAACGGCCATGCTTCCCCCCATCCGCGTTGCTCCTGATTTCCGGCTTGAGCTTGAAGGCGTGCTGGAACAAGGCGAAACCTTGTCGCAATTTGTCGAAAACGCGGTGCGCACCATGGTCGCCAAGCGCAAGAACCAGGCCGAGTTCATTCGCCGCGGTGTTGCCGCCATCGAAGCGACCCAGCGCGACGGCAGCGGTATCCCCGCGGATCAGGTGATTGCCAAGCTCGAAGCCAAGCTGGCAACCGCCCGGCTTGTCTTGTTGCAGCGCGGCGGATGAATGACACGGTTTAAATCAGCGAAGCAGTTGCCGATGATTTGGAGCGGCTGTTTGACTTCTCGCTGCAACGCGAATTGGACAGTGCAACGGGCGACCTAGACATACCGGAAAGAGCCTTGCAGGCAATCAGAGACGGCATCGCATTTTTGACTTCCTCTCCGTTTGCCTGTCGCAAGGCAGGGAACAGTTCTTTTGTTCGTGAACTGATCATTCCGTTTGGGCACGCGGGCTATGTCGCGCTGTTCGAGATTGTGGACAGCAATACCGTGATCATCGGGGCTATTCGGCATCAACTTGAGGACGATTACTACTGAGGGTCAGGTGCAGCCGTTGGCCTAACCTGGCTGGGGAACTGCAATGGGCCATGAGCGGTCATCGACCAAACCTCGCTTTGAGGCTGCGACAGGCTGAAAGCGGCCGTTTGGTTTTTGGATTCCAACGTCTGCTGACCTCAATTGCAGACATTGGCACCAATGCAGCAAAGACAAATTCGGCAATTGATAGCTTTAAAGTCTGGCCGATTCAACAAACCATGGCAAACGCCGAGCGGACTCAAACACCATAGAGGTTGGCACATGCCGCCTGATAGACGTCCCAGCCAGGCAGTTGCTCGAGTGCCGCTCGAATCTTCGTCCGCCGCGTGATCATGTGCTTCTGAGGCGAGAGCATGGGTTGCATGTCAGGTTGCGTGCGCCGGGCGGCCCATTCGGACAGCAACGCCTTGGCTGCATCAACGATCGCTCGGTGGTCTGGGTTTGCCGCGTCAAACGCCGGGGTTCGATCGAATGCCAACTTGTGGATATGGCGTTCGCCAAAGGATCCGCGTGGCTGGTGCGCCTTGATGACCTCGATGACGGCTTGGCTGTTTATCAACGCGGTGATGTAGATTGCCTCGTCCTCGGTCGCAACGCGCCCCCAATAAAGCGTCTGGTCGATGACAGTCTTGTCGCAAGGGATCTGGTCGCCGCGCACATACGCGGCGCACGGCAGCTTGCCGCCTGCTGAAGCGAACACCAGCCAGTGCTGGCCGGCCCAGCCTTGGCCAGACAGCTTTTTGCGGTCCGTGTCCACCGTCTCGAAGAATTCATCGAGGCTCTCGTTGATGGCAGTCAAGGCAGCTTTGATCGCGCCACCTGTCGCTCCGCCAAGCGCTGCGATCCCCGGTCCTGTGCGAGGCTCCCACCCACCCGCTCCGTATTGAAACGGCAAAAGTCCTTTGGCGCCGGCGGCGAGCTCATACGGCGCCAAATGCTTTGAGATCAGCACGTCGAACATCACCTGGTCGCTAACGCCGTTCGCAGTCAGCGCGAAATCTTTAAGCCGATGGCCGTCCGATCTGAGGAAGTAGAAGGGCGAGCCGGCGTTGATTGGCCCCAAGTTCCAACCCGCGCCGTTCCTTGCCGTTGCATGAAAAACGATGCCGCGCGGCATCACGTCGGCGCCTTGCCGAAACAGCGGCCCAATTGATTTTTTGGTCGCAACTTTCACGGCCGGCGAAGCAGGTGGCGTGGTCGTCCATGCAGTGCGGCCATTGGACTTGACGATGTGGTAAGTCGTCGCAGTCTCTGAGGTTCTGCTCACGTCTCGTCCCACGAAAGTGGTGGCGCCGGCGGGATGCGACTTGGAACCAAAAAGCACAATCGCTTCGTTTTTGAAGGTCTGGTTGGCAATCTTCCATATCTCGCCAGGAGCGAATTGCACAGGCTTGTTCGCGGTGAGGTAGCCGGCCGAGCGGAATGGCTCGTGGTGCGACCCATTGAGCACCGTGTCCGGCAGGATGCATCCGATCACCGCCCCCGGAGTCAAATAGCGTTCGACGGCGTGCAAGAGAAAGATGGTTGCGATTTCCACATGCAAATGCGAAGAGCCTGGCGCTTTGATGCCGTGGAGCTCCGACTTGGCTTTCAGCGCATCCTGGTAAGGGTTGCTCGCGATTTTGCTGAGAGCCAGCCATGGCGGGTTCGTCACCACTCCGTTGAAGCGCCCCGCGACGAGAGCTGGCCGGAAGCTGTTTCGCAGCACGAATGCCCATATGCCATTGCGACCAGCGCGCTGGAGTTTCTCCAATGCTTTGAGCAGCTTCTTGCAGAACTCGATCGATGCGGTCCTTTCGTCGATTGCCAGCGCGACCCCTGTGTCGGTCAAAACCGCATCCACCATCGTCTCGATGTCTTGATCAGTGAGCGTCGTGCTCGTTGCCGCTGCACTGCTCATCGCCATGTCATAGCCACGCGAGAGCAGGGCGTCGAACAAAGTCTGGTTCGATGCCGTGATCAAAAACTGGGGGAGCTGGACCTCTTCCGTGTCGAGCCTGAGCTTGCGTTGTTCCTCGCCCGTCGCGCTGAACACCTTTGTCACCGGCGTGTTCGCAAACAGCGAGTCGGCGTGATAGACGGGAATCTGAGCCTCGTGCCCTGCGGCGAGCCAATCCTTGCTGGCCAGCACCCAGCCAACCTTGGCAAGCATCACAGCCAATGGGTCGATGTCGAATGCGGTGATCGCAGTCGCGAGTTCGCTAAGGGCAGCGGGGTCGCCTGGAATTCGGCCGGCAGCGCGAAGGCGCTGTTGAGCGCGCTTCACTGTTTCCACGACCATCGCTCCGGACCCGCAGCACATATCGACGAAGCGCGGATGCTGGCCCTCGGGGAGCGCCGACATGACGTGTTCGACAAGCTTGCCGGCGAGCCAAGAAGGGGTCCACTCCTGCCCCAGCAGAAGTCGTTGCGAGCGGGCCGCCAACTGCGCCATAAGAGTGCCGAAAAGGTCTTCGGCGGGGGATGATTCGAAATCGTAGGCGCGAAGGTCGTTTTGAAGGTCGCGCGCGACGGCGACCAAGTCGCTCACATAGGGGCTGGCGTTGAGCCAGCCGAAGTAGTCATATTCGACGAGATTGGGCAGCCCCCGAGCTTTGAAGAACGAACCGTCCAAGATCGCTTGCAACTCTGCGTCGTCGCTGATCAAGGCCCTCCCATTTAGAACGTTGGCGCAAATGAGCTTGGCGAGGGTGAGGATATAAAGTTCCCCGACATACGAACCTTTGTCGAATTTGCCGGCAGCCGCGTCTCCACCCAAGTAGGAGACGAAGTCTGTCCAAAGCTTCGTGATCAAGCTGGCATAGGCCGGATCATGGGCGAACGCATGGTCTACAAGCGCATCAATCGGCTGGACGTGGGCCTGGCAAAAAAGGCTGTTAAAGCCCAAGTCCTTCGCGAGGGTGAACGCGGCCAACAAGCGGCCACCTTCGCGGCCAAGATGGCGGACTAAAAACGCCCCGAGCTTCTTCGCCTCGACATCGCCCGCTGCAGAAAGGTCGCATGATTCGATCTCGACGACCTCGATGTGCTCCGGGCCATAGCTGGTGGCGCCAGCGACGGCCGAAATATCCTTGACTTCCGAAATGCCAAAAGCGTGCCACCGGACGGTGTCGGAGAGCACGCCAACAAGCAAGTCGCGAGGCGTTCCCGCGTTGAGCTGGCCAGCGCAATATTGCTTCACCTGGTGGAGGCCGTGTGTAAAGGTGCCAAGCGCGTGCAAGTCCCTCTCGTATTCGATCACCGTGGCGCCCACGAGCACATCGACGAAGCCATGCTTCTTGGCCCCGAGCTCGTGGAACTTTGCCAACGACTCCGTCCCGGTGACGTGAGCCTTGGTCCACCAAGGCTGGTCGGGGAACATCAACGGCAGCTTGGCTGAGAGCGCGTGCCGCAGCACATCCTCCGCCTTGCCCTCACGGATGAGGTCGCTGGCTTCCCTCAGGAAAACCTTCCCCTGCGCTTCAACATATTTCACCACCATCGTGTCCTCCCTTTTTAGTGTTGTGTTTTGCGCGTCTTTCCTGTCCCGCGCGCGCGATTTGCCGCAATTCCTTGATTCCTTCGCGATCGCACCCGATAGCGTCGGCCACCACGGCGTTGATGCTGTTCAGCACCGCTTCCACCTCTGCGTGTTCGACCACGGCAGCGAGCTCGTCGCCATGCCGTGAGAGCTTACAAAGCTGCTCTTCATTGAACGCTGGAACTGGGAAGCGCCGCAGGTGCGCGGCTTCCACTTTCAGGGCGCCTCCGCCCATGACTGCTCCCGACGTTTCGATGACCGCCTGCGCCCACGCGCTGTTCATGAAAGCGAGCAATGCAGCTGCGTTCCACTTGCTGAGCGGCAAAGTCCACATCGTCGAAAAGTTTGCGTCGATAAGGCATTGCCGAGCCTTGTTCAAGTAGGCTGTCGGAGTGGATGAATTCACTCGCGCCAACAGAACGTCCGGCAAGTGCCTCGCCGCGAAGTCGGGCAACATATACCAATGGCGCGGCGGCATACCGCGAGCCGCAGGCCTGATGTTCGGAGAGACGGCTGTGAGATTCCAAACCTTCTGCGGCTTGGCGTCAGTGCCGAAGTTGGCCTGGCCTGCTGCCCGAATCACCGCAGCAATCGACTCGGGCATGCGTTCATAAACCGATGGGAACATGTCGGCTTCGCCCAAGTCCTCTGGCAGCGCGTGCTGTCTGAGGTCCAGTGCCCAGCCCGTGGCGAGATCAGGCGAGACGGTGAAGCCAGCCGGAAGCTCAGATTGCCTGCGAATGACGGGCCGAGCGACGCTATCTGGTGCCCGTGCGACCAATCCCGCCAGCGGGCCAGAAAAGGACAGGGCTATTTGCCCTGACGAGGGTGCGCCGTCGGCATAGAAGAAGCCATTGGCTCCGGTGCGCAGGCCCTGGCCAACAGCCACGGCCTGTGACTCGAACGTGGCGAAGGAAGGGGCGATGCCTAGGCGCGCAAGCCAATCATGAATCTCGTGAGAGACGTATATGCCTTCCGACGCTTGGCTACCTGTTTCGCCGATAGCTGCGAACCATTTTTGCCTGGATGCGGCGGCAACCATGTTTCTGCATGCGAGCTTCATCGAGGCGGGACGCGCGCGGGCGAGACCTGTGGGATGGCTAGCGCCATTTCGAAGCCACGAACGTGCTTGCTTAGCGAAATCTCTTTCTGGGCTCGATCCTCCTGCGAGTGCGATCCGCCCAATGGGACTTTCCGGGCTGGCCGCAGCGGCGGAGATCAAGATATGGCAGTAGGTGGAGCTGTCTGCTCGCACTAGGGCCGATGAGCGCCGCTTCACCCGCTTCGCCACGATGAGCGTCGTCTTCACCTGGGCGTCGTCGAACCAAGAGGCGTGCTCGTCTTCCACGACGAACTCAATTTCGAACCAGCGGAACAGCAGGTAGTGCACGATCGTCGCGTAGTCCCGCGTCAGCCAAGACTCAGGCACGACCAACGCCAACCGTCCACCAAGCTTTACGAGGCCGGCACAAAGAATCCAGGAGGGAACGGCCAGGTCGGACAGGCCGGAGTAGCCCCTTATGAGGTGCGCAAAGAGGCGTTGGTCCTCTGCATCGAGAGCAGAGAGCCTTGGCAAGGTCTGCAGCAGTCCGGTCCGAATTTGCATCGCGCTCGGAAGAAAGTGGTCAATCTCCGACTTGTCTGAGAACGACTGATATCGGACGTAGGGTGGATTGCCAATCACCAAGTCCCACTCAGTCTTTGGCAGGCGCGAGATGGTGTCTGAGTCGAAAGCGCTGCCAAGAATGCAGTCGGCCTGCGGCAATCGGTTTGAGCAAAGGTCTCTGGCGGCACGGTCGATTTCGATGCCCACGATCGCTGCCGGAGCTGCGCCAATTTCCAGGCATGAAGCCAGCAGATCGCCTGATCCAGCCATTGGATCGATGATGCTCTCTGCCGTCTCCGCTTGGGCCAGCGCGGCAAGGATTCGGCCGAGGCCCACACCAGTGAAGTATTGGCCCAAGCGTTTGCGGCGCTCCATATCTGGCGCGTGGCCAGCAGGCAGTGGCTGGCGAGCTTGCTTCATCTGTCTGCGGAGGGCCTGCGGCCCGAACTGACCTCTGCGCGCGCGAGGGCATAGAAGGCCTTGGCGTCCATCTCAACGTCACGGCCAAGCTGCAAGCACTTGCCGACGAATTGCGAATAGAGCAATTGCGGATCAGACAGCGAGCTATTGCCGGCATCTCTGATCACTTCCGCTGCGATCTTGGAACTCGTCTTGCCAACTGCCCGATCAGGAGAGCGCTTCGACAGCAACAACAATGGATCGCCTTTGACCGAAACGGTGGAGACGACCTGTTTGAAGCTCGCTTGAATCTTGTCCAAGACGCTCGTGGCTTCGACGGTGAAGCCAGCAGCCACGTAGGCCTGCGCAAGCGCCCGCCATACCTCCGAATGCGCAGAGTGAAACACTACCGTCGCCAAGCCCTCTGGTTTAAGCACGCGCGAAATGTCCTTGAAGACGCTCGCCATCATGACTCCATATTCCGACACGCCTTTGGATTGCGAGGGACTCACGATCACTTCTCGTGCGCGGTCAGTGGTCTTTCCAAGCCAATGCTCGTTGATCTGATTGAGCTCCGCATAGGGGATGTAGGCACCGAAAGGAGGGTCCGTGAAGACATAGTCCACCGAGTGAGGTTTCAGCGGCATGCTTTCACTGGTGCCGTTGTGGACGACCACCGTGCTTCTGCTGCCATGAAGCAGGTGGAAGGAGTCGATGAATGGTTTGGACTTGCGTCGCACGCCTTCAAGAATGTTTTTCTCCACCGGCAGTCCGCTGATGTAGAGCACGCCGCTTTGCGACCCAGTGAGAACGAAGTCGCTCTGCCCCTTTTTGAGAACCACGCGGGTCATGAGCGTTGAGTGGCTCGAGTTGTAGCTCAGGATCAGGAGTCGCAATGCGTCGCGCACGGCCTCTGGGAAATCGGCGGCGAGATCAAAAAGGGTCGCCATCGCGATGAAGTTGCGCTTTGTGTAGAAGTGATGAAGCTTCTCGATGCCGATGTGATAGCCAGTGCGGTGCAGCTCGCCCCAAACAAGATCGGCGTTGGGAGCGGACTTCGGCGGTCTCACTTTGGCGATTCGCGCGAGGACTTCGTGGTCTTCGGGTGTGGGTGGCCGCTGCCATTTCGCCGTCCCACTCCGGCCATGCACTCGCGCGATCACGCGCTTCTTTGTCAGTTGCTTGCGTCCAAATGCGTCTAGGGATGATTCAAGCGCTCGCTCGCAGGCTCCGACTGGGACCTGTTTCCGGCAGCTCTTGCAACGGAAGGTGTCCGACATGCTCAGTGGCTTTGTCTTCACGCTCGCGTCCCACAGCGAGATTTCGTTGCCGCAGTGTGGGCAAACAAGCACTTCGGACCAGATCATGTGGCGCAGCGTTCCGGGAGAGCCGCTCGCGTCCTTCGCCTCATATAGCCAGGAAAGCTTTTCTTCGGCGCGCCGGCATAGCTCATTGACTGCCGCTGCGAATGTCTCCGGCTCTGTCGGGCGGCAGAGAGTTTCTGATACGAACGAGCCCAACGTGCCGATCTCAAAAAGATGGGCGGTGCGCGGTCCCCACTTCGGCTTGATTCCGAGCGCGTCGGCCATGCGGCGCATCTCATCGGTGGGACGATCGCACAGCAGCGTCGCGAGCCCTGTGGTTCCGCTTCCTGCGAATGCATCGAGCACGGTCGCGCCTAGCTTAGTGTGCGCGGCAATGAAAACGGCGATGACCTCGGGCGAGATTTTCGTCGGATAGGAAAAGGCGTTGTAAAGCGGTCCCGTGCGCGTAGACGGCAGTGGCGTTCTGTAAAGCTCGGCGATATTTGGCACAGATAATGGATTTTTTGGGTTTCCGAACTCTTGCAAGTCCAAATAGACGCGGGTCGCTTCTCGTTCGAGGCTCATGATCGTTCAAACCACGGACTTGTCGGCAGCTCGCGTTCGAGTCACTCGCTCGGCAGGTGTGGCAATGCCTTTGGATTCGCAGAACCCCGCGACGAGAACTTCCAGCATGTTCACCATGCTTCGTTGCTCGAGGTCGGCAGCAGCTTTCAAAGCAAGTTTGAAGCTGGGCGACACCCTAAGGTTCAGCGTGTCATTCTTCACGTCATCAAATCTCATAGCGCCCCGCAGATGTCTGTGCATTTGCGTTATGTTAGCAGCGCTCCGCATGGCAACCAGCACGCCGGGACGCCGACCGCTGAACTCATCAGGTTTTAGGTGCCAGCATGAAGCTTCTTAAAAATGAATCATCAAGTTGTGTGCGTTACTTCTATGTAGCAATGACGCGTCGGTCGTAATACTGGAACGACGGGCCGTTGTCGCTGCACCACCGCCACCCGAGGCAGCGCTGCGACCATCGGCAATGGGTCGCCTGCCGCCATAGGCCAAGCCCCGCCCGCCGCCCAATCCCCAGCCCGCCAGTAGAAAATACCCCCCTATGGCAAAAAAAGACCAGCGCAATGACCACGTCAGCGAAACCCCGGCCACCCAGTTCCTCAAGGCCCAAAAGGTGGTGTTCAGCGAACACCCCTACGAATACCTGGACCACGGCGGCGCGCAGCACAGTGCGCAGGTGCTGGGCTGGGATCCGTTTCATGTGGTCAAAACCCTCATCATGGAAGACCAAGACGCCAAACCGCTGGTGGTGCTGATGCACGGCAACCGCAAGGTGTCCACCAAAAACTTGGCGCGCCAGATTGGCGCCAAGTCGGTGGCGCCCTGTGCGCACGAGACGGCCAACCGCCACAGTGGCTACCTGGTGGGCGGCACCTCGCCCTTTGCCACGCGCAAGACCATGCCGGTGTTTATTGAGTCCAGCATTCTGGATTTGCCCAAAATCTTGATCAACGGCGGGCGGCGCGGCTATTTGGTGGGCATAGACCCGGCGCTGTGCCTGAGTTTGCTGGGCGCAAAGGCGGTACAGTGCGCGCTAGAAGACTAGCGGGACTTGCCGATCCAGCCAGAACAGTGCCTGGCGCAGCGTCCTGACAAAAAACATACGGAGAATTTTCTTGGAAGCCATCGCCACCCTTTCCCCACTTTCCCCCTTTTTTCCGGCCCTGGCCGCCGTGGCCGCCTACCTGATCGGTTCGCTGTCCTTTGCGGTCATCGTCAGCAGCGCCATGGGCCTGAACGACCCGCGCAGCTACGGCAGCAAAAACCCCGGCGCCACCAATGTGCTGCGCTCGGGCAACAAGCTCGCCGCCGTGCTCACGTTGTTGCTCGACGCCTTCAAGGGCTGGCTGCCGGTGGCGGTGGTGCAAACCTGGGGCGCGGACTATGGACTTGACGCTGGCACCGTGGCGCTGGTGGGCCTTGCGGCATTTTTGGGGCATTTGTACCCGGTGTTTTTTCGCTTTGTGGGTGGCAAGGGCGTGGCCACGGCCATGGGCGTGGTGCTGGCTGTCAACCCGGTGCTGGGGCTGGCCACGGGCGTTACCTGGCTGCTAATTGCGTATTTTTTCCGCTACTCGTCGTTGGCGGCGCTGGTGTCGGCCGTGTTTGTGCCGGTGTATTACCTGATGGCTGACGGCGTGTTTTGGCGGGCGGACACGCCGGTTGCGCTGGCTTTAGTGGTGGTCAGCGGCTTGCTGATCTGGCGCCACGCCGAAAACCTGTCGCGCCTGGTCAAGGGCACGGAATCCAAAATCGGCAAAAAGTAGGCGCCACAGGCTGGGCGCCGGTGCCCAGGTTTAGTCGCGAAAGTTGTTGAAACTCAGCGGCACGTCGGTAATTTCTTTTTTCAGCAGCGCCATGGCGGTTTGCAGGTCGTCGCGCTTGGCGCCGGTCACGCGCACCGAGTCGCCCTGAATCGATCCTTGCACCTTGAGTTTGCTGTCTTTCAGAATGCGCTGGATTTTTTTGCCCAGCTCGGCCTCAATGCCGTTGCGCACGGTAATGACCTGCTTGACCTTGTCGCCGCCCATTTTTTGCACGTCGCCCATGTCCAAAAAGCGCACGTCCACATTGCGCTTGGTCAGCTTGTTGCGCAGCACGTCTTCAATTTGCGCGAGCTGAAACTCGGCGTCGCCGATCATGGTGATTTCTTTGTCCTTGATCTCGATGCTGGCGCAAGTGCCCTTAAAGTCAAAGCGGGTGGTGATTTCCTTGACGGTGTTTTCCACTCCGTTTTTTACATCAACCAGATTGGCTTCGCAGACGGTGTCAAAAGTGGGCATGGCGTGGTTCTCGGTGCGCTGAAGTTCGGGGGCGCACCCGGGGCGGATGCGACAATCCTGCAATGTTAGTCGAGAAAAATGTTCCCCTGCAGGCGCTCAACACCTTCCATATCGTGGCCAAGGCGCACGCCTTGGTGCGCATCCACACCGAGGCAGACGCCGTGGCCTTGTGCGCCAACGCCCAATGGCGCGATGCGCATAAGTTCGTGCTGGGCGGCGGCAGCAACCTGGTAATCACCGGCGACGTCAAACCCCTGGTGCTCAAGGTCGAAATCATGGGCCGCCGCCTGCTGCGTGAGACGCCCAAGCATTTCATTGTCGAAGCCGGAGCTGGCGAAAACTGGCACGACTTTGTGGCCTGGACGCTGGACCAAGGCCTGCCGGGCCTGGAAAACCTGGCGCTGATTCCCGGCACTGTGGGCGCCACGCCTGTGCAAAACATAGGCGCCTATGGCGTGGAGCTGCAAGACCGCTTTGATTCGCTCGACGCAATAGACCTGCAAACCAGGCAGTTGTTTACCCTGGACGCGGCGCAGTGCGGCTTTGGCTACCGCGATTCGGTGTTCAAACATGCGGCAGGCGACAAAGGCCTGGGCCTGAAAGACCGCGCGCTGATTTTGCGCGTGCGTTTTGCCCTGCCCAAGGCCTGGAAGCCGGTGCTGGGCTACGCCGACCTAGAGAAAAAGCAGGCCGAGCAGGGCGGCGTGACGCCCACAGCGCGCCAGTTGTTTGACTGGATTTGCCAGATTCGCCGCGCCAAGCTGCCCGACCCGGCGCAGATTGGCAACGCCGGCAGCTTTTTTAAAAACCCCACCGTCAGCCCCGAGCAATGCGCCGACATCATCGCGCGCGACCCCAAGGTGGTGCACTACCGCCTGGCCGACGGCACTTTCAAGCTCGCGGCAGGCTGGCTGATAGACGCCTGCGGCTGGCGCGGCAAGTCGATTGGCCAGGCCGGGGTGTTTGAGAAGCAGGCGCTGGTGCTGGTCAACCGCGGCCCGTCCGCCGACGGGCAGGGCGCCACTGGCGGCGAGGTGATGACTTTGGCCCGCGCCATACAGACCAGCGTGTACGAGCGCTTTGGCCTGCGCCTGGAAACCGAGCCCGTCGTCCTTTAAGCCCATTTGACCCCGCGCAACCGGCAGCTTGCGGGTCGGCGCTACAGTTGGCCGCATGAAACATATTTTGGTCTTGGGCGGCACCGGTTTTGTCGGTGCCCATGTGTGTGAAAAGCTGGTACGCGCGGGCTTTCGCGTCAGCGTCCCCACCCGGCGCGCGGTCAACGCCCGCAATGTGCAGCATTTGCCCGGCCTGACCGTGCTGGAATGCAATGTGCACGACGAGGCGGCGCTGACCCAGGCCATGGACGGCGTGGACGCGGTAGTCAATCTGGTGGCCATCTTGCACGGCACACCCGAGGCGTTTGACCGGGTGCACCGCCAGTTGCCCGAAAAAATTGCCCGCGCCTGCGTGGCCCAAGGCGTGCGCCATCTGGTGCACATCAGCGCCCTGGGCACCGACCACATCGCGCCACAAAGCTGCCCGTCCAACTACCTGCGCAGCAAAGGCCAGGGCGAGGCGGCGCTAATGCAGATCTTGGGTTGGTCCGAGTCTGGTGCCGCCACCACCTGGGCCCCCGAGCGCACCGGCCTGACGGTGCTGCGCCCCAGCGTGATTTTTGGCGCGCAAGACAAATTTTTGAACGTGTTTGCCGCGCTACAAAAGGTTTTTCCGGTCATGCCCCTTGCCGGGGCGAACGCCAAGTTTCAGCCGGTGTGGGTGGAAGACGTGGCCAGCGCCGTGGTGCAAAGCGTGCGAACCGGCCTCTCGGGCACGCCCCAGTGGCAGATTTACGAGCTGGTGGGCCCCAAGGTGTACACCCTGCGCGAACTGGTGCAACTCGCGGCCCGCCTGAGCGGTATCCGCCACGGCCGGGGGCGACCCGTTGCTGGGCTGCCGCGCTGGATGGGGCAGATTCAGGCGGTATTGTTGGGTTTGCTGCCCGGCGAGTCGGTCATGAGCCTGGACAACCTGGACTCCATGCAGGTAGACAACGTGGCCACGGGCCAGTGGCCGGGCCTGGAAGCCTTGGGAATTGCACCGGCCGCGCTGGCGGCTATCGCACCGCAATACTTGGTGGCAGACCCGGCGGTCGTCGGGTTGCTGGGCATACGCCAGCGGGCCCATTGATTCTTATTTTGCGGTTGTAGCGGC
>CANCJD010000034.1 GCA_947378275.1 Comamonadaceae bacterium | reverse complement strand
CTGCCGCCCGACGGATTGAAGGGCGTGCGTGAGGCCGCCGTCTTGCTGGCCGACGCCATTGCCGCGCAAAAACGCCTGTGCATCGTGGCCGACTACGACTGCGACGGCGCCACCGCCTGCGCCGTGGCGGTGCGCGGCCTGCGCCTGCTAGGCGCCCAGCACGTCAGCTACCTGGTGCCCGACCGCGTGGTAGACGGCTACGGTCTGACCGCCCCGATCTCGCAGCGCGTGTTTGACCAGGGCGCCGACATGCTGATTACCGTGGACAACGGCATCGCCAGCATCGAGGGCGTGGCGCGCGCCAAAGCGCTGGGCCTGCAAGTGCTGGTGACCGACCATCACCTGCCGGGCGCCGCCCTGCCCGCAGCCGACGTCATCGTCAACCCCAACCAGCCGGGTTGCACTTTCGAGAGCAAAGCCATGGCCGGTGTGGGCGTGATGTTTTATGTGCTGCTGGCGCTTCGCAGCGAACTGCGCACGCGCGGCGTGTTTGATGCTTCGCCAACACAGACCCAATTTCCCGCCGGGCCGCCCCAAGGGAAATTAGCCCCCTCGGGGGGCAGCGAAGTACGCGCAGCGACGAGCGTGGGGGCTCAACCCAAACTTGACGCGCTACTGCCGCTGGTCGCCCTCGGCACCGTGGCCGACGTGGTGCGTCTGGACGCCAACAACCGCCGCCTAGTCGCCCAAGGGCTCAAACGCGTGCGCGCCCTGGCCATGCCCGCCGGGCTGGCAGCACTGTTTGTCGCCTCGGGTCGGCAAGCCGCCAGCGCCACCACCTTTGACTTTGGTTTTGCCCTGGGGCCGCGCATCAATGCCGTCGGGCGCCTGTCGGACATGACGCTGGGCATTGAATGCCTGCTCACCGACGACCCGGCCCGCGCCGATGAGCTCGCCCGCACGCTGGACGGCATCAACCGCGAACGCCGCGTCATTGAAGGCGATATGCGCGAACAAGCCATGCTGGTGGCCGAGTCGCTGTTTGACGAAGGCGACGAGCCGCCACCGGCCATTTGCGTGTTTGACCCGGATTTTCATGAAGGCGTGGTCGGCATCGTGGCCTCGCGCATCAAGGACAAGCTGCACCGCCCCACCTTTGTGTTTGCTGCCAGCCAGGCGCCCGGCAAAGAGCATGAACTTAAAGGCTCGGGCCGCTCAATCCCTGGCTTTCACCTGCGCGACGCGCTGGACCTGGTAGCCAAACGCTACCCCGGCGTGCTGCTGCGCTTTGGCGGCCACGCCATGGCGGCGGGCTGCACCGTAGCCGAGGAGCATTTCGACACCTTTGAGCAAGGCCTCAACGAAGTCGCACACGAATGGCTGGACGCCGCCACCCTGCAGCGCCGCTTGGCCACCGACGGCCCGCTCTTGCCCGCCTACCGCCGCGTGGATTTGGTGGACACCCTGCACGAAGCCGTCTGGGGCCAGGGCTTTGCCGCCCCCACCTTCAGCGAAGAAGTGGAAGTGATCTCGCAGCGCTTGGTGGGTGAAAAACACCTCTCACTCAAGCTCAAGCACCAAGGCGAACCGGTAGACGCCATCTGGTTCGGCCACACCGAGCCCTTGCCCGCCAAAGTGACCATGGCCTTTCGCCTGGACGCCGATGAATGGAACGGCGTGCGGCGGGTGAAGTTTTTTGTCGAAGGGGTGCAGGACTAAGGAGCGCCTGCCGGACACGAAGCTACTTCCAGCGAACCGGCTCTATCTCCACCGTGTTGCGGTCGTCACTCAGCGTCAAGGCGCCTTCTTGCACCGTGGCTTGCAGTTGCATGCTGCGCTGGGCCAGGGGAATCAGGGCTTGGGACGCCAGGGTGGGAATGCGGTATACGCGCAGGTTTTTGGGGCGGCTAAGCTTGCTTTCCATGGTGCGCCACCAAACCTCGGCTGCGTGGTTAAAGCAGTACAAAACTACTTGGTCGGCTTTGCCGCAGGCTTTGATCAGTGGTTTGTCTTCGGGCTGGCCCACTTCCATCCATAGCTTGATCTGGCCGGTAAAGTCGCGCAGCCAGACGTCGGGCTCGTCCACGTCAGACAGGCCGGCACCAAAGGCCAGCGTGCCGTCGCCGCCGCACACGGTTTGCAGTTCGTGCGCATGCAGCGCCAGGGCGACTAAGCGCACCATCATCCGTTCATCGGTTTCGCTGGGGTGGCGCGCCAGCATCATGGCGTGGTCGGCGTAGTAGCTGTGGTCGATGTCTGCAATTTGCAGGTGGGCTTTGAAGATTGTTGATTTAATGGCCATAGGTCGATTGTGACGGATGGCTTTGGCGCCACCCCCATCGCTGTGCCGCTGTCAAAATGCTGCTGCCCTGGCCGCCTCTTCGTTTTCACCTCCGCTCCCAAACCCACCATGACCCAACAGACACTCACGATCTTGACCGGCGCCTCACGCGGCATGGGCCACGCCATGGCCGAACAGCTGCTGCAAAGCGGCGCCCATCTCTTGTGTATCTCGCGCAAAACCAGCCCTGCGTTGACCGCGCTGGCCCAGGCACGCGGCGCCGTACTGGAGCAGTGGAGCGCCGATCTGGCCGACGCTGCCCCGGTAGCCCAGCGCCTGGCCGCATGGCTGGCGGCCCTGGACCCGGCTTCTGTGAAAAGCGCCACGCTGATCAACAACGCTGGCGTCATTCCCGCCATCACGCCGCTGCGCGACAACACGTCGGCCGATCTGGCCAATGCGCTGCGCGTCGGGCTTGAAGCGCCCATGCAACTGTGTGCCGCGTTCTTGCACGCCACCCAAGGCTGGCAAGCGCCCCGCAAGGTGCTCAATATCTCGTCGGGCTTGGGCCGCAGGGCCATGGCGTCGTCGGCGCCCTATTGCGCGGCCAAGGCCGGCATGGACCATTTCACGCGCTGCCTGGCGCTGGACGAGGGCTTGCAGGCCAACGGCGCCCGGGTTTGCTCACTGGCGCCCGGCGTGATTGACACCGATATGCAAGTGCAACTGCGCGGCGCCGACCCCCAGGCGTTTCCAGACTTGGGCAACTTTGCCGGTCTGCACGCCCAGGGCCAGCTCGCCAGCCCTACGCTTGCGGCGCAGCGGGCGTTGGCCTATCTGGCGCGTGCCGATTTTGGTGCGAATCCGGTGGCCGACGTGCGGGATTAAGGCCCAGGGTCTAGTAAACCTCGGGCACCACCATGGACTGCGGCACGGGGTGGCGCTCGTAGTCTTCATGGCGCACACGCTCCGGCACCACCACCTGGGGATGTTCAACTTCTTCGTAAGGCATTTGCTGCAGTAGGTGGTGAATGCAGTTCAAGCGCGCTTTTTTCTTGTCCACCGCCTGCACGATCCACCAGGGCGCCTCGGGAATGTGGGTGCGTTCGAGCATCACCTCTTTGGCGCGGGTGTAGTCTTCCCAGCGGCTGCGTGATTCCAGGTCCATGGGGCTGAGCTTCCACTGCTTGAGGGGGTCGTGGATGCGACCCAAAAAGCGGGAATACTGCTCATCGTCCGAGATAGAGAACCAGTATTTGATGACCTGGATGCCCGAGCGCACCAGCATTTTTTCAAACTCGGGCACGGTGCGGAAAAACTCTTCGTACTGCTCGTCGTTGCAAAAGCCCATCACCCGCTCTACGCCTGCCCGGTTGTACCAACTGCGGTCAAACAGCACAATTTCGCCGGCCGCGGGCAGGTGCGAGACGTAACGCTGAAAGTACCACTGCGTGCGCTCACGGTCATTGGGTGCGGGCAGCGCCGCTACGCGGCACACGCGCGGGTTAAGGCGCTGGGTGATGCGCTTGATGGCGCCACCCTTGCCTGCGGCGTCGCGCCCTTCAAACAGCACCACCACCTTGTGGCCGGTGTGCATGACCCAGTCTTGCAGCTTGACCAACTCGCCCTGCAGGCGAAACAGCTCGCGGAAATACATTTTTCGGGCATCGTGGTCAGCCTGCGTGGGCGCGTCCAGGCCGCTGGAGTGACCGTCGTCGAGCTCCATTTCCAGCTCTTCGTCAAAGCTGTCGAGCATGTCGCTGCGGATGCGGCGGATCAATTCGTCGGAGGGCTTGGTCATGGGATTTTTCAGTCAAATACGCGTTGGCAAGCAGGCTAACGCCCAAATATTTCAGATATGTGTCATGCAAATGACCGTGCCCTCGGGCTCGCGCGTAAGCCCAATGTAGCGATTGACCGCCACACTGCACCGACTTGGCGCCGGGCGCCTGCTGCATAAACCACTTATTTAAGGAAACAAAACCATGTCCCGTGAAGTTGTAGTCGTCAGCGCCGTGCGCACCGCCATTGGCACTTTTGGTGGCAGTCTGAAAGACATCGCCCCCACCGATCTGGCCGCCCAAGTGGTGCGCGAGTCGCTGTCGCGCGCCCAAGTGGAAGGCAAGGACGTGGGCCATGTGGTGTTTGGCCATGTGGTGAACACTGAGCCCAAAGACATGTATTTGTCGCGCGTAGCGGCCATCAACGGCGGCTGCGCCGAAGGCACACCGGCTTTTAACGTCAACCGCCTGTGCGGCTCGGGCCTGCAGGCCATCATCAGCGCGAGCCAAAGCATTTTGCTGGGCGACGCGGACGTGGCCATTGGCGGCGGGGCGGAGAACATGAGCCGCGCGCCCTATGCCTCGCTCAATATGCGCTGGGGCGCCCGCATGGGTGACACCAAGATGGTGGACATGGTGGTCGGCGCCTTGCACGACCCCTTCCACACCATCCACATGGGAGTGACTGCTGAGAACATCGCCGCCAAGTGGGGCATCACCCGCGAGCAGCAAGACGCGCTGGCCGTACAAAGCCATAACCGTGCCCAGCACGCCAGCGATTCCGGTTACTTCAAGAGCCAGATCGTGCCCGTCACGCTCAAGAGCAAAAAAGGCGACGTGGCTTACGCCACCGACGAACACTTCCGCCCCAACTGCACCCTGGCCGACATGGCCAAGCTCAAGCCCGTGTTCGTCAAGGAAAACGGCACGGTAACGGCGGGCAACGCCTCGGGCATCAACGACGCCGCCGCTGCGGTGGTACTGATGGAAGCCAGCGTGGCCAAAGCGCGTGGACTCAAGCCCCTGGCGCGCCTAGTGGCCTACGCGCACGCCGGTGTGGACCCCAAATACATGGGCATTGGCCCGGTGCCCGCCACCAAGCTGGCCTTGCAAAAGGCCGGCCTCACCGTGAACGACTTGGACGTGATTGAGGCCAATGAAGCCTTTGCGGCGCAGGCCTGCGCCGTGAGCCAGGACCTGGGCCTGGACCCGGCCAAGGTCAACCCCAACGGCTCGGGCATCTCCTTGGGCCACCCCATTGGCGCTACCGGCGCGCTGATCACCGTCAAGGCGCTGTATGAACTTGAGCGCATCAACGGTCGCTACGCGCTGGTGACCATGTGCATTGGCGGCGGCCAGGGTATTGCGGCGATTTTTGAGCGCCAGCGTTAAGCGCTTGCGGGCCCCCAGGCGGCTGCGGTCGCCCTGCCCTTTTCCAGCAATGGCCGCACAAATCGCTGAGATTTGCGCGGTTTTTGCGTTTTAGGCGTCCTGGAACCCGCCAGAGCGCAGGGTGACTACCAGCGTGTCGCGGTAGCCCCCAGCCTGCAGGGGCTGGATGGGCGTGGACTCGTGGATCACGCGCGCATCATCAAGCAACAACACCGACCAAGGCTCGGACAAAGTAAAGCGCTGGCCTTGCGGGCCGTGGGCGTCAAACACCCGGGTTTCGCCGCCCTTGATAGCGTGGCGCGCCACCATGAACACGGCCACCAGGTCCACGCCGTCGCGGTGCGCGCCTTCGGGCGTGGGCCGGCCAATGCCCTCTGCCGTGTCAATGCGGAACTGGTGCGCTTCAATAAACCAGGGCTGCGCGCCTTTGAGGCCCGAGCACACCTGCGCCAGCCAGCGCAGCAAGGCGCTCCAGTCCGGGCTTTGCACCATGGCAGGCTCCATGGGCGCGAAATGGCGCTCCATGCCGCCGTGCAGGGCGTTGTATGCCACCGGCTGCCAGTGGGGGCGGTGCGGCGCTTGCGTCACCGTGGCGCCGTCCACTAAAAAGCTGGAATGGCGGCGAAAGCGGTAGCGCCCGCCGTCGCGCAAATAGGCGTCGGGCGGCAAGTCGTTCCACAGCGGCGTCCATGCTTGCAGGGTCGCGATGCCCACGCCGCTCAGGGTGCAGACGTCAGCGGCGCCCAGCACCGCCGATCCCAGCGATTGCAAGGTCGCGGCAAGCGCGGCGGGTGGCGTCAGGGGCGGGGCCAGCAGCTCTGGCGGGCCCGAGGGCGCAGGGGCGGCGAGGTGGGGGGCAAGAGTGTTTGGGAGCATGGTGGTCAACGGTAGCCTGGCGCGGACTGCAAAAGGCTGCCGCACAACAAAGCTTGATTATCGGCATCTGCCGGGCCTGCGCGGGGTTTTGCTTGGGTGCGCCAGCGCACCCGGTGACGCACCGAGTGGCTTTGTCGCCTGCGCAACTGCAGGGGGGCGCTGCAGGCGCTAGCATCGGCGCCCTATCCTTTCTGCGCCTTCACCGGCGCTGGGGCCACAACCCTCCATTGCCTTGATGCACGCACCATGACCCAGACCGCCCTGAACTCTCTCGTCAACCACCAAATCCGCCTAGCCGCACGCCCCGTGGGCCTGCCCACCGAGGCCAACTGGAGCCGCACTTCGGAGGCCGTGGCCGAACCCGCCGAAGGCGCCGTGGTCTTGCAAACCCTGGCGCTGTCGCTGGACCCGGCCATGCGCGGCTGGATGAACGAGGGTAAAAGCTACATCCCGCCGGTAGCCATTGGCGAAGTGATGCGCGCAGGTGGCGTGGGCCGCGTGATTGCGTCGAAGAACGACAAGTACGCGGTGGGCGACTATGTGAGCGCCAGCTTTGGCGTGCAGGAATACCTGAGCCTGGAAGCCGCCGACATGCGGCGCAACGGCCTGGTCAAGATTGACTTGGGCGTGGGCTCGCTCACCCAGTGGCTCAATGTGCTGGGCATGCCCGGCATGACCGGCTACTTTGGCCTGATGGACGTCGGCCAGCCGCAAGCCGGTGAAACCCTGGTCGTATCCGGTGCCGCCGGTGCCGTAGGCCAGACCGTGGGCCAAATGGCAAAAATTCGTGGCTGCCGCGTGGTGGGTATTGCCGGAGGCCAAGCCAAATGCGACTGGGTGGTCAAGGAACTGGGCTTTGACGCCTGCATCGACTACAAGGCCGGCCCCAGCGCCGTGCGCGATGGCCTCAAAGCCCATTGCCCGCAAGGCGTGGACATTTACTTCGACAACGTGGGCGGCGACATTTTGGACGCGGTGCTGGCCCGCATCAACCGCAAGGCGCGCATCGTGATTTGCGGCGCGATCAGCCAGTACAACGCCACCACGGCCATTGCCGGCCCCAAAAACTACCTGAGCCTGCTGGTCAACCGCGCGCGCATGGAAGGCATTGTGGTGTTCGATTACGCCGACCGTTACCACCTGGCCGTGGCCGAGATGGCGGGCTACCTGAAAGACGGCCGCATGAAGAGCAAGGAAGACGTGGTCCAAGGTCTGGACCACTTCCCCGCAGCGCTACTCAAGCTCTTCAACGGCGAAAACTTTGGCAAGCTGGTGCTGGAAGTCGCCAGCGCCTGAGCGCCACGCCTTGGTCTAGCCGGTAAACGCCGCGTAGACCAGGTTGCGAAACATGGGCCGAAAGTAGTCGCGCTGGTTGGGCGCCTGCGCCATGAGGATGGCAAAAAAGCCATTGACCGGGTCCACCCAAAAGGTGGTGCCCGCAATACCGCCCCACGAATACAGCCCAACCGAACCCGGCAGGGTTTCCAGGCCCTCGTGCAGGCGCACCGAAAAGCCCAGGCCAAAACCGGTGCCGCGCCCCAGCATGTCGCCCGAGCGTTCGGTGGTTTGCTGGCCCAGACCGCCCAGATGGTCGGCCGTCATCAACCGCAGCGAGGCCGGGCTCAGGATGCGCTGGCCCAGCAATTCACCGCCATTGCTCAGGCACTGCACAAAGCGCGCATAGTCTTTCGCGGTGGACGCCAGGCCCATGCCACCCGCTTCCATGCGCGGCACTACGCGCAGATCAATCAGCGCCATGGGCGTGCCGCCATCCGGGTCATGGGCAAAAGGCTCGGCAATGCGGTGCTGCTGCGCATGCGGCACGCTAAAGCCGGTATCCGCCATGCCCAGGGGCCCCAAAATATGTTCCTGCAAATAAGCACCCAGGGTCTGGCCACTAACCGCCTCGACCAAGGCGCCCAGCAAATCGGTGGCGCGGCTATAGGCCCAGATGCTGCCGGGCTCAAACATCAAGGGCATCTCCGCCAGCGCGCGTGAAAACTCGCGGTTGCTGCGATCGCGCGAACCCAACTTCGCCTGCGCATACATGCGCTGCACCGGCGCGCTGCCGGTGATCTCGTAGGTCAGGCCCGCGGTGTGGCACAGCAAATCTTGCACCGTGGGCGCGCGCCGGGGTGGGCGCAGGTACATGGTCTCGCCTTCAAAGTGCGCCACCTTGACGTCGGCAAACTCGGGCAGATGTTTGGCCACAGCGTCACTCAGCAGCAACTGCCCGCGCTCCAGAAGCTGCATCACCGCCACCGAGACGATGGGCTTGGTCATGGAATAAATACGAAAGATCGCGTCCAGGCCCATGGGCTTGGCGGCCTGCGGGTCTTGCTGGCCCAGGGCCTGGTGCAGCAGCACCTGCCCGTGGCGCGCCACCAGCACCACGGCGCCGGGCAGGCGGCCCGTGTCCACCTCGCGCTGCAAAACGCGGCTGATGTTCTGGGTACGCTGGGTGTCAAAGCCCAGGGTCTGGGGCAGCGCGGTGGGCAGGGCTTCGGGGTACATACGGGGCGCTTTCATCAGGCGGGTTTCTGGGTGGGGGTGGCTTCTTGCTCTTGCAGCAGGCGCCACATCACTTTGCCCGCGCCGCTTTTGGGCAGGGCGTCAACAAACTGCACCGCGCGCGGGACCTTGTAGACCGCCATGTTCTCGCGACACCAGTCCATGAGCTCCTGCTCGCTGACCGTGCCCCGGTGGCTGGCGCGCAGCACCACCACCGCCTTGACCGATTCGCCCCGGTAGCTGTCCTGGGTGGCAATGATGCAGGCCTCTTGGACTGCGGGGTGGCGAAACATAAGCGCCTCCACCTCGGCCGGCCAAACCTTGAAGCCCGAGGCGTTGATCATGCGCTTGAGCCGGTCGGTCATGAAAAAGTAACCCTCTTCGTCCACCCGGCCCAGGTCGCCCGAGCGGAAAAAGCGCAGGCCGTCGATCTCCACAAATGCCTCAGCCGTGGCGTCGGGGCGCTTCCAGTAGCCCTGGAATATTTGTGGGCCGCGCATCACGATCTCGCCGGCCTCGCCCACCGGCATTTCGGCCAGCGTCTCGGGATCGACCACGCGCGCGTCCACGCCCATGAAGGGCACGCCCAGGCATTGCTGCTTGGGCGCGTCCGGCGGGTTGCTGTGCGAGGGGGCGGCAGTTTCGGTCAGGCCATAGCCTTCCACGTAGCGCAGGCCGTATTGCTCCCACAGGCGCTGGGCCACCGCCTGGGGCATGGCCGCGCCGCCGCCGCCAATCATCACCAGACTGGACAAATCAAAGCTGGCAAAGTTGGGGCTGCCCATCAGGTCGATCACCATGGTGGGGATATTCGTCCAGTGCGTCACGCGCCACTTCGCAATCAGGGCGCCGGCCAGCTCGCGGTCCCAGCGCGGCATCAGCACCATGGTCGCGCCGCAGAAAATGTTGGTGTGCATCAGGCTGACCATGCCGGTGATGTGGAACATGGGCACCACCATCAGGGTGACATTTTCCATGCTGCCGTTGCCCCACAAGGCGCTGGCCATGGCGTTGTGCATGATGCTGGAATGCAAATGCATGCAGCCTTTGGGCAGGCCCGTGGTGCCACTGGTGTAGGGCAAAAGCGCCAGGTCGCTGGCGCCCACAGTCAAGGCAGGCGCTGGCGCCTGGCAGGCCAGCGCATCGGTCCAGGCGTGTACCTGGCCGCTGGAAAGCGCTGGTAAGGCGTGGCTTGTCAGTAGCCAGTCGCTCCAGGCGGCAGGCGGCATGTCGTCTGCGCCTTGCGGATCAAACGTGTCGGTGAAGTGGGTGACCACGAGGTGGGCGAGTTGCTGCGCCACAGGCAATGCGTTGCTGGCCGTGGCCAGTTCGGCCGCCAGGTCAGCCGTGGTGACCGCCACGCGGGCGTCGGGATCGGTGATGTAGTGCTTGAGTTCTTCGGCCCGGTTCATGGGGTTGACCGGCACCACCACCGCGTTGGCCCGCAGAATGCCAAAGTGCGCAATCACCAATTGCGGGCAGTTTTGCATGCTCAGCACCACGCGGTCGCCTTTTTGCACGCCCAGCGCACCCAAATAGGCCGCAAAGCGCTCGGCTTGCTGCTTCAGGTCGGCGTAACTCAGCTTGCGGCCCATGAAAACCAAGGCAGTTTTGTCCGGAAAACGCCGCGCGCTGGTTTCAAGGTTGTCCCACAAAGAAGTGGCCGGCACGGTAATGCCGTGCGGAAGGCGTTTAGGCCAGAAGCGGTAATGCGGCGCCTGGGCGCGGCTTGGCTGGGAAGTAGCAGTCATGAAAAATGCATGCCTTTCAATTGAAAGTGAAGGCTGGGGCAGCCTGAAAGCCGAACCATAGGGCTTGTCTGCCCAGCGAGGCAGCGTGCTTGTCTCACGCGCGACGCAGAGGCAAGCCTCGCTGTGGCCTGAATCATGCGTGCAAACGCACTGTGCGATGGAGCACTACGGCGCGGCTCTCTTGCACTTCATTACCTTATGTATTTTTGTTATGAATTTCCAGCGTAAACCCCCATGGGGCCGCTTCGCAAGAGGCGTTACAGTTCGGGCCATTGGATTGCAGGTTCAAAAGGCCTGCGCAGTAACCCACGCCTGCTGCTTGTCCGTTTTATTGCCTTGATCTTTTTCCACCACCCTCGGAGTCCCTCCATGACATTCAAACCCCTTTCCACCCTGGCAATCGCGGTTGCCGCGATCGGCGCGCTCGCGCTTCCAGCACACGCTGGCAAAACCTTGGACAGCATCAAAGCGCGCGGCCAGGTGATCTGTGGCGTGCACACCGGCCTGGCTGGTTTCAGTGCCGCTGATTCCAACGGCAAATGGGCAGGCATTGACGTCGACGTCTGCCGCGCGGTGGCCGCAGCCACCCTGGGCGATGGCGAAAAAGTCAAATACGTGCCCCTGGTCGCACAGGCCCGCTTTACCGCGCTGCAGTCCGGCGAAGTCGATATCTTGTCGCGCAACACCACCTTTACCCTCACCCGCGACGCCTCGCTGGGCTTGAGCCAAACCGCCGTGGTGTACTACGACGGCCAGGGATTCATGGTGCCCGTCAAGAGCAAGATCAAGAGCGCCAAGCAACTCAAAGGCCAGACCGTGTGCGTGCAATCTGGCACCACCACCGAGAAAAACCTGACCGATTACTCCAAAGCCAACGCCCTGAACATCAAGCCAGTGGTGTTCGAGAAGCTCGACGCCGTGGAAGGCGCCTACTTTTCTGGCCGTTGCATCGCCTATACGACCGACGCTTCGGGCCTGGCCTCGGTGCGCAACAAGTCCGCCAAGAACCCGGCCGACCACCTGATCCTGCCCGAACTCATTTCTAAAGAACCCCTGGGCCCGATGGTGCGCCGGGGTGACGACGAATGGGCTGCCATTGTGAAATGGACCGTGTTTGGCCTGCTGGAAGCCGAAGAAAACGGCGTGACTGCCGCCAATGTGGACGAGCTCAAAGCCAATAGCAAAGACCCAGTCGTGGGACGTCTGCTGGGTTCAACCGAAGACACAGGCAAGCTGCTGGGCTTGGACAAGGAATGGCTGGCGCGCGCCGTTAAGGCCACGGGCAATTACGGCGAAATCTTCGAGCGCAATGTGGGTCCGAAATCGGCCCTGCAACTGCCGCGGGGCCTGAATAACCTGTGGAACAAGGGCGGCATCCAGTACGCACCGCCCATCCGCTAAGCGCTTGTTGCGGGCAACCGGTTTCGGCCCCGCACCCCAAGGGGCAGTTGCAATTGACTTGCGCTGC
This sequence comes from Comamonadaceae bacterium, assembly GCA_947378275.1. GTDB lineage: Bacteria > Pseudomonadota > Gammaproteobacteria > Burkholderiales > Burkholderiaceae_C > Allorhodoferax. Next base: position 5,686 of record CANCJD010000034.1, on the reverse strand, counting down.
CCTTTTTTAATCACCTGCAACAGGTGTGTTCCTCCTTTTTAAGCCACGACCCTTATGTCCACCCCCCGTATTGCACCGCCCAAACAGAAGTGGTCCTGGCGCAGCCAGGCCTTTCGCGCGCTGGTTTACCAGGTCGTGGCCGTGGCGGTCATCGCACTGCTGGTCTTGTACCTGGCCAACAACACCGCTACCAATATGCGCGCGCGCGGCATCCAGAGTGGCTTTGACTTTTTGGGTGGCGCAGCAGGCTTTGACATTGGCGAGAGCCTGTTCGCCTTTGATTCGGGTGAGCCCTACTGGCGCGCCTACTTGGTGGGCATGACCAACACGCTGCGCGTGGCCGTGGTGGGTATTGTGTTGACCACGCTCTTGGGCACACTCATTGGCGTGGGGCGCTTTTCGCGCAATGCGCTGGTGCGGGGTCTGTGCCTGTGCTACGTCGAGCTGTTTCGCAATATTCCGGTGTTACTGCAGTTGTTGATGTGGTACCTGTTTTTCACCGAAGTACTGCCCGTGTCCACCGAGGCGTGGCACCTGGGGCCGCTGTTTTTGAGCAAGGGCGGGCTCAACTTTCCGATTCCGGTCTGGGCCACGGGTCAAGTGCTGGCGGCCTGGGGATTGGCAGGGGGACTCGTAGTCGCGTGGTTTTACCGCCGCCATGCCCAAGCCCGTTTTGAGGCCACGGGCACGCCCCGCAGCACCGTGCTAGCGCCACTGGCGCTGGCCTTGGCCTGCGGCGTGGTCGGGTGGATTTTGGGTGGCGCACCCACTGCGCTGGACCGCCCCATCCAGGGCGAATTTGCCATTGAAAACGGCGGCGCGCTGACGCCCGAGTTCATGGCGCTGCTGCTGGGGCTCACGATTTACACCGCCGCCTTTGTGGCCGAAGTGGTGCGCGGCGGCATCCAGTCGGTGTCGCTGGGCCAGTCGGAGGCGGCCAGCGCCCTGGGACTGAACCGGGGCCAAACCATGCGCCTGGTGATGCTGCCCCAGGCCCTGCGGGTGATTATTCCGCCCATGACCAACCAGTTCCTGAACCTGACCAAGAACTCCTCGCTGGCCGTGGCCATTGGCTACCCGGACGTGGTGTCGATTGCCAACACCGCCATCAACCAGACCGGCCGCGCCGTGGAGTGCATCGCCATCATCATGCTGGTGTACCTGAGCACCTCGATTTTTACCTCGGTGCTCATGAACTGGTTCAACGCCCGCGCGGCGATCACTGAGCGTTAAGGGCCAGACCATGACTGCACAAACCTTTCAATCCATTGCGCCGCGTCCGGCGCCGGTGCGCACCGAGGGCCTGCTGGCCTGGTGCAAGTTCAACCTCTTCAATAGCTGGGGCACGGCCGTGGGCACGGTGCTGGTGGCTGCCGCTTTGCTGACGCTGGTGCCCAAGTTCCTGCAGTGGGCGCTGATCGACGCGGTCTGGGTCAGCGACTACAACCTGTGCCACGCAGCCAGCGGCGCCTGCTGGGGCGTGGTGCGCGAAAAGTTTCGCTTCATCCTGTTTGGCCGCTACCCCTTTGACGAACACTGGCGTGCCCTTATCTGCACCGTGATGCTGCTGGCGCTGATCGTGGCGAGCTGCACCCGCGCCTGCTGGAAAGCCTGGCTCGCGCCCCTGTGGGTCGTGGTGCTGGCGCTGTACCTCACGCTAATGCGTGGCGGCGTGCTGGGCCTGCGCCCGGTGGAAACCGATCTGTGGAGCGGCCTGCCTTTGACGCTGCTGCTGGCGAGCCTGTCCATGGCCATGGCCTTCCCCATTGCGCTGGTGATTGCGCTAGGGCGACGTTCGGGCATGCCGGCCATTCGCAGCCTGTGCACGATTTATGTCGAGCTGGTTCGGGGCGTGCCGCTGATCTCTGTGCTGTTCATGGCGTCTTTCATGTTTCCGCTGCTCATGCCGCAGGGCTTCAATATTGACGTGCTGATCCGGGTGCTGGCAGGCATCACGCTGTTTGCCGCGGCCTATATGGCCGAAGTCATTCGCGGTGGCCTGCAGGCCATGCCCAAGGGGCAGGTCGAGGCCGCCGCCACCCTGGGTCTGAGCTACTGGCAAACCCAGCGCCTGATCGTGCTGCCCCAGGCGCTGGCCATGGTGGTGCCGGGCATCATGAACAACTTCATTTCCACCTTCAAGGACACGTCGCTGGTGGCCATCGTCAGCCTGTACGAACTGACTGGCGCCATGGGCATGGCCATGAACGCAGACGCCAACTGGCGCCCGTTTCGCATTGAAGGCTATCTTTTTATCACTGTCATCTATTTTGGCTTTTGCTTCTCCATGTCGCGCTACAGCCAGTGGATCGAAAAGCAAGTCAACAAAAGCAAACTCCGCTGAGGACCCCTATGACCGCATCCATCATCCAATTCGACAAAGTCAACAAATGGTATGGCGACAGCTTCCATGTGCTGCGCGACATCGACCTCGACATCGCCCAGGGCGAACGCATCGTCGTATGCGGCCCCTCGGGCTCAGGCAAATCCACGCTGATCCGCTGTATCAACCGCCTTGAAGAACACCAGCAGGGCCACCTGAGGGTGGACGGCGTGGAGCTCACCGACGATGTCAAGGTCATTGACGACGTGCGCAAGAAAGTCGGCATGGTTTTTCAGCAGTTCAACCTGTTCCCCCACCTGACCGTGCTGGAAAACCTGACGCTGTCACCCATGTGGGTCGGCAAAATGCCCAAGAAAGAGGCCGAAGAAAAGGCCATGGAGCAGTTGCAGCGCGTGCGCATTGCTGAGCAGGCCCACAAATACCCCTTGCAGCTCTCGGGTGGCCAGCAGCAGCGCGTGGCCATTGCCCGCGCGCTGTGCCTCAAACCCAAGATCATGCTGTTTGACGAGCCCACCTCGGCGCTTGACCCAGAGATGATCAAGGAAGTGCTCGACGTTATGATCGAGATGGCCAACCAAGGCATCACCATGGTCTGCGTAACGCACGAAATGGGATTTGCCAAAGCAGTGGCCGACCGGGTGATCTTCATGGACCAAGGCCAGATCGTGGAACAGAACAACCCGCACGACTTTTTCAACCATCCGCAAAGCGAGCGCAGCCGCGACTTTCTGTCCAAAATCCTAGGCCATTGATTTGAACCCCATCCTCTCCGCCGCTGCCCTGCCCCCCACCTGCGCACTGCCCCCCGACTTCTCCCAAAGCCAATTCCGCCATGCCCTGGGGCAATTTGCCACGGGTGTGACGGTGGTCACCGCAATCAACCCCGCCGGGGGCTTGGTGGGTTTGACGGTCAGCTCTTTCAATTCCGTGTCTTTGTCGCCCCCCTTGGTGCTGTGGAGCCTGGCCGTGAAATCCGGCTCGATGGCCGCGCTGCTGGCGTGCCGCCACTACGCGATTAACGTGCTTTCGGCCGAGCAAACCGCGCTGGCCAACCAGTTCGCCACCAAGGACATTGACCGCTACGCTGGCGTGCACTGGAAAGGCGGCCAGCACGGCGCCCCACTGATCGAGGGCGCTGTAGCCACGTTTGAATGCTTTAACCGCAGCCGCCACGAAGAAGGCGACCACATCATCTTTGTGGGCGAAGTCGAACGCTGCAGCCACCGTGACCAGGCCGACCCGCTGCTGTACCACGGCGGCGCTTTTTATACCGGCGGTCTGCGGGGATGAACGGATCGGCGCCCACCCAGCGCAAGGAGCACCTCGACACGCTGGCCATCGTGCTGCTGCTGGTGTGCTGCGCGTTCTGGGGCTTTCAGCAAGTGCTGGTCAAGGCCACGCTGGGCGAGATGGCACCCATCTTTATGGCCGGAGTGCGCTTTGCCGGGGCCAGCGCCGTGCTTTGGCTGTGGTGTTTGTGGCGTGGCATCCCGCTGTGGCAGCGCGACGGATCGCTCTGGCCGGGTTTGCTGGCGGGGTCTTTGTTTGCGATGGAATTTGTTTGCCTGTTTTCTGGCTTGCAATTCACAGCCGCCTCACGCATCACCGTATTTTTGTACACCTCACCACTTTGGGCCGCGCTGGTATTGCCCTGGTTTATCAAGTCCGAGCGGCTGGCGCCCCTGCAATGGCTGGGTTTGTTGCTGGCCTTTTTGGCGGTGGGTTTTACCCTGCGCGAAGGGTTTGTTGGCGGCCAGACACCGCAACAACATTGGGGCGATTTGCTGGGCATTGGCGGCGCCATCGCCTGGGCGCTGACCACTGTGGTGCTGCGCACCACCCGCCTGACCCGCCTGGGTGCCGAAAAAATCCTGTTTTACCAAGTGGCGGTCAGCGCTGTAGCCCTGCCGCTGCTGTCGCTGGGCCTGCACGAGACCTGGAACTGGAATTTGAGCGGCTTTGCGCTGGGCTCGCTGTTCCTGCAAACCGTGGTGGGGGCCTTTGCCAGCTATTTGTCCTGGGTCTGGCTGCTGGGGCGCTACCCGGCTACCAAAATGGGCTCTTTTGCCCTGTCTACGCCACTGTTTGCGTTGCTGTTTGGTGCGCTGTGGCTGGGCGAAGCCGTCACCGCCGAATTGCTGGTGGCTTTGGCGGTAGTCGGCTTGGGTATTACCCTGGTGAACCGGCGCCGCGTCTGAGCGTCGCAGGGGCTGCGGCCTAAAGCCCGGAGCGGGCATAAAAAAACGCTGCACCGTTTCCGTTGCAGCGTTTTTTGTTTTCGGAAGCTGGCGGACAGAGCCGCCCGCCGGTTTACTTGAGCGCCTTGTAGCGCATGCGCTTGGGCTTGGCGCCCTCTTCGCCCAGGCGGCGCTTCTTGTCGGCCTCGTATTCCTGGTAGTTGCCGTCAAAGAACACCCAATGGCTGTCGCCCTCGCAGGCCAGGATGTGGGTGGCAATGCGGTCCAAGAACCAGCGGTCATGGCTAATCACCATCAGCGTGCCGGCAAATTCGAGCAGCGCGTCTTCCAGGGCGCGCAGGGTTTCCACGTCCAAGTCGTTGGACGGCTCATCGAGCATCAACACGTTGCCGCCCGCGATCAGGGTTTTGGCCAGGTGCAAACGGCCGCGTTCACCGCCCGAGAGCGTGCCCACGCGCTTTTGCTGGTCCGCGCCGTTGAAGTTGAAGCGACCGCAATACGCGCGGCTGGCCATCTGGAACTTGCCCACGTTCAGAATGTCCAGGCCGCCCGAGACGTCTTCCCAGACGGTTTTCTCATTGGCCAGGTCGTCGCGGTTCTGGTCGACAAAGGCCATCTTGACGGTTTGGCCGATTTTGACTTCGCCAGAATCGGGCTGCTCGCGCCCGGCGATCATCTTGAACAGCGTTGATTTACCCGCGCCATTGGGCCCGATGATGCCCACGATCGCGCCTGGCGGCACCTTGAAACTCAGGTCGTCAATCAACACGCGGTCGCCAAAGGACTTGGTCACGTTGACGAACTCGATCACTTCCTGGCCCAGGCGGTCGGCCACGGGGATGAAGATTTCATTGGTCTCGTTGCGCTTTTGGTATTCAAAGTCGCTCAGTTCCTCGAAGCGGGCCAAGCGAGCCTTGCTCTTGGCCTGGCGGGCCTTGGGGTTTTGGCGCGACCATTCCAACTCTTTCTTCAGGGCCTTGGCGCGGGACTCTTCGCCCTTTTGCTCGGCCTCCAGGCGGGCCTGCTTTTGTTGCAGCCAGTCGGAGTAATTGCCCTTGTAGGGAATGCCCGAGCCGCGGTCCATTTCCAAAATCCACTCGGCGGCGTTGTCCAAAAAGTAGCGGTCATGGGTAATGGCCACCAC
>CANCJD010000033.1 GCA_947378275.1 Comamonadaceae bacterium | reverse complement strand
CGACACCCAAACAGCCCTTGGACTGAATGGGATTTGAAAGGCTGACCCCCACCATGGCGATCTTTCACCTCACCGTCAAAATCGGCACCAAGGAAAAAGGCCACAACGCGGGCCAGAAGTGCGCCTACATCACCCGCACGGAAAACTTCGCCAAGAAGGCCGAGGAATGCGCCTACAGTGCCAGCGGCAACATGCCCAAATGGCCCAAGACCAACCCACGGCAAGACCCCGCCCATTACTGGAAAGCCGCCGACCTGTACGAACGCGACAACGGGCGACTGTTTCGAGAGGTGGAATTTGCCCTGCCCCGTGAACTGAAATTGGAGCAGCAAAAGGCGCTGTGCCATGCGGTTTCTGAACGCCTGACCACTTTGGACAAGGGCGAAAAACTCCCCTACACCTTTGCCATTCACACCGACGAGGACAACAAAAACCCGCATTGTCATCTAATGATCTCGGAACGGGTGAATGACGGCATCCCCCGCAACGCTTCGACGTGGTTCAAGCGGGCCAACTCCAAAGAACCCAAGAAGGGCGGAGCCATCAAGACGCAGGAACTCAACGGCAAGCAATGGCTGGAACCCACCCGCCAACTGTGGGCACAGATGGCGAACGAGGCCATGAAATCGGCCTTGCCCGACTTCAACGAACGCACGGACGGCATTGACCACCGCAGCCATGCAGATCGTGGCCTGCCCACCGTGCCCAGCGAACACATGGGCAAAGCCTGCCACGACATGATGCGGCGCGGCGCACACTGCCACCGAGGCCAAGAAGTGGCGAAACGCAACCAGAAGGCGCAGGCCATGAACCGCCACATGGGCCGCTACCCCGTGCCCCGCTCACGACTGGGTAAGGCCGTCATTCAAAGTTGGCGAACCTGTACGGCCAAGCATTACGGCGGCGTTCGGGCCGACGGCAGCCCCAAAACCATGGCCGACGTGATGCGCGACCTTGATCACTTGATGAAGGAGATTTTGCGCACCAACCGCCAGATCGCGGAGGCCGAAGCCGAGATCGCCCGCATTCAGGCCGAGAACATCCGCATCCAGATGGAGCGGCAGCAAGCCAGCACCAACCTGATTGGCGACTGGCAAGCGGGCATGGCCGCATTCAGGAAAGGGCCACCCCCTGACCCCATCAATTCACAATCGCAGACAGGCGCGATAGATAGCCAGTCACCCAAAACGCCAAGTGTCCCATGGGGCGCAAACCCATTTAGCCCACCTTGGATCAGGACGGACGGCTAAAAGTTGCGCTCAATCGCAAATCTGCTAGCAATGTAGTTTTGACCTATTGGAGATTGTTGAGTTTTATGAGTGACCAAGACACCTTGCGCCTGCTACATCAGGCTTGCCGACATGCGCCCAACCTTTACAAGGTGTTTTCAACCCACCCCAAACAGTCCATCAAGGACGCGGCTTGGGACATTTTTCACGCTTACACAGTGGAAGTGATAGATGAAGATCAACTGGTGACGATGGAGCGCACCTACACCGACGAGGAAACTTGGATTAAACACCAATTGCCTTTCAGCGTTCCCAGTCGCCATCAAGAATGCGCCTTTGAAAGCGTGACCAAGTTGGAGGTTTACGAACGAATGGGGTTGCTTTTGCCAGCCTACGCCAACCGCGTTTTAATGACTGAGGAAATTTTAGACACCGTGGGCTACAGCGGGCGCTCAATGTTCAGGCCATAAAAGTTCACCGCGTTTCGCTGAAAAATACAATAGAGGCCCCCACGGCCACGAAAGATCAACCTATGTCAGATTCAGGCAGCATCACCGCCCCCATGTTTCACTGCGTATTCAATGCGGGCGGCTCAATCACACATTGGGCAACTTCATACGAACGGACGCTGTACGACGCGCTACCGCACTTGTACCTTATTTGCCTCGCAGACAACAGCACGAAGCCCCGCCAGATCGTGGGCGCGTTCATGGTGAAAACCAGCCGCCACCATGACGACGCATCGTTTGAAGAAGTGATCAATATCGCCATGAATTACATGGAAAACCTACAGCAGCACAGGCACGCCGCAATCAGTTTTTTGCCTGCGCGAATTGGTATCACTGGCGAGCCGCCCGAAGAAATAGACTTCCTCAGACTAGCCATGCAGCAATACACCAAATTCAGCACTGGCGGCACGGCCTGACCGTGTGCGGAGCATGGTAGGATCAATTCGCCCAGTGGGAACGGTTCCCACTTTGGGTTCCCACAAAACAGACCCGATCCACGGGGTGGAATTGGGAAAAAGCGATCTGCATCAAGGGCTTAACTTTTGTGTCTGGTACGGTCCTGCCAGCCGCACCAAACGTAAAGCCCTAGAACAGTGATGTTCTAGGGCTTTTTCGTTTGCGCTCCATTTTCAAGCGGGGACGTTTGGAAACCTGGCGTTGCAAGTGCCCGCCTCTTGCCTAGACCCGAGCGGCGTCTGTCGCTTGTTTCCCGCGCCGATATCGTTTGGGGTGTTTTCATACTGGGCCTCCCAACTTTGGCCCCGCCGCGTTTGACGGTTGCACACGAAGATTGGTCTGGCCGCCTTGTCCCTCGACACGGGCGCGCCACGATTAACCATCCGATCAAGCTGGCTGTCGTCGCAGCACAGTAGCCCCTAGGCTTGATAGGAACCCAAGCGACCGGGCGGGGACGCCGGCACTTTCCCGCATGACTCGCGGACCCCGCGTTAGCGTCGCTGAATGTGGCGCAGCGCACAGACCTCCCCAAAAAATCTCGCCACCATGCCCGCACCCAAGCGTGTAGCTCCAGGACACCGTGCGCAAGCGCTTTCTGGAAAACAACGGTCTCAGAAGCAGAAAATTATGTGCTTATAATTGTTTCTGAAAGTAAAATGAACTAAAAAATGACTATTAAATTAGCAGGTAATAGCACCGGCGAATCAATTTTGAATGGGGGCGCAGGGGCGCCAAATTTACTGCGATGATTTCCAAGACTTCCGACAGCAAGAGCGGGCCTCATGTGGCTATCCTGCTGTGCACCTTCCACGGGCAAAAGTATCTGGCTGAGCAGCTTGAATCTTTTGCAGCGCAGACCTATAGCCAATGGGCAGTTTGGGCGTCGGATGACAAATCGAGCGATGACACGCGCACCATTCTCGAATCCTATGTTGCCAAGTGGGGTGTTGAACGACTGTCAATTTGCTTGGGGCCGTCCAAGGGCTTTGCAGCGAACTTTCTGTCACTGACCTGCAACGCCGAAATCGGCGCAGACTACTACGCATACTCTGACCAAGACGACGTGTGGGAGGCCGACAAGTTGGCGCGCGCGGTGGCCTATTTGCAGTCCGTGCAGGCTGGGACGCCGGCGGTCTATTGCTCAAGAACGCGCCTGGTTGACGCTGACAACAAGCAGATCGGCCTGTCGCCTTTGTTTAGCAAACCGCCAAGCTTCGCGAATGCCCTGATGCAAAACATTGGTGGCGGCAACACCATGGTGTTTAACCAGGCTGCGCGCGATTTGCTTTGTCTAGCAGGCGACGACGTCGATGTCATCACCCACGATTGGTGGACTTATCTCGTGGTTATGGGCTGTGGCGGGCAGGTCTACTACGACCCCCAACCCTCCCTGCGCTATCGCCAGCATCGTGACAACCTTGTCGGTGCAAACGTCAGTTTGGGCTCGCGAATTGCGCGCATCGCCATGCTTTGGCGAGGGCGTTTCCGGGATCTGAACACCCGGCACTTTCAAGCCTTAGACCGCATCAGCCAGCAACTCACCTCCGCCAACAAATTAATTTTGAATGAGTTTCGCGCAGCCCGCGACAAGCGCCTGCCGCCACGCGTATTCGGCTTTTTAAGGTCTGGCGTCCATCGCCAGACTCTGATGGGCAACATTGGGCTTGTTGTTGCCACTTTGTTTAAGAAGATGTAACAGCATGGCAATCCTGGTCACCGGCGGCGCCGGCTTCATCGGCAGCAACTTCGTACTCGACTGGCTGGCCCAAGGCTTTGAGACCGTCGTCAACCTAGACAAACTCACCTACGCCGGCAACTTGCAAAACCTCGCCAGTGTTGCAGGCAACCCGGCGCACCTATTTGTCCACGGCGACTTTGGCGACGCCGCTCTGGTGGCGCGGCTGCTTCAAAAGCACCAACCACGCGCCGTCATCAACTTTGCTGCCGAGAGCCATGTGGACCGCAGCATCTCCGGCCCAGGCGAATTCATCCAGACCAACATAGTGGGCACCTTCACGCTGCTTGAGGCCGTGCGCGTTTACTGGGGCACCCAGAGCGAAGCCAATAAGACCGCATTTCGGTTTTTGCACGTGTCCACCGACGAAGTCTATGGCTCACTGGCCAAAACCGACGCCGCATTTACCGAGACCCATCGCTACGAGCCCAACAGCCCCTATTCGGCCTCCAAAGCCGCCAGCGACCATTTGGTGCGCGCCTATCACCACACCTACGGCCTGCCGGTGCTCACCACCAACTGTTCCAACAACTACGGCCCTTATCACTTCCCTGAAAAGCTCATCCCGTTGCTCATCGTCAACGCCCAGGCCGGTAAACCCTTGCCGGTGTACGGGGACGGCCAGCAAATCCGCGACTGGCTTTACGTCAAAGACCACTGCAGCGCCATCCGCCGAGTGCTGGAAGTCGGCCGCGTGGGCCAGGTCTACAACGTGGGCGGCTGGAACGAAAAGCCCAACCTTGACATCGTCCATACCGTCTGTGCCTTGCTGGACGAACTCGCCCCCCGCCTTGATGGCAAGCCCTACACCGACCAGATCAGCTTTGTTGCCGACCGCCCCGGCCACGACCAGCGCTACGCCATCGACGCCCGCAAGATTGAGCAAGAGCTGGGCTGGAAACCCGCCGAGACCTTCGAGACCGGCATCCGCAAAACGGTGCAGTGGTACCTCGACCACCCAGACTGGGTGGCCAATGTGCAAAGCGGCGGCTACCGCGATTGGGTCGCCCAGCAATACGAAAAAACGAAGGCAAGCGCATGAAACCAATCCAACGCAAGGGCATCGTCTTGGCCGGCGGATCTGGCACCCGGCTATATCCCGCCACGCAAGTGGTCAGCAAGCAGCTGCTGCCGGTGTACGACAAGCCGATGATTTACTACCCTCTCACCGTCCTGCTGCTCGCAGGCATCCGAGAGATTCTGGTCATATCCACCCCGCAGGACACGCCACGCTTTGAGCAGCTGCTGGGCGACGGCAGCCAGTGGGGCATTCAGATCACCTATGCCGCGCAGCCCTCGCCAGACGGTCTGGCCCAAGCCTTTCTGATTGGCGAAATGTTTTTGGACGGCGCGCCCAGCGCCTTGGTGTTGGGCGACAACATCTTTTATGGCCACGACTTTGCGGGTCTGCTCAAGTGTGCGAACGAGCAAACCGTTGGCGCTACCGTGTTTGCCTATGCGGTAAACGACCCCGAGCGCTATGGCGTGGTGGAGTTCAACGCCCAGGGCCGTGCCATCAGCCTTGAAGAAAAACCCACCGCCCCCAAAAGCCGTTACGCAGTGACCGGCCTGTACTTCTATGACAAGCAAGTTGTTGACCTGGCCAAGCAGGTCAAACCCTCGGCCCGTGGGGAGTTGGAAATCACCGATCTGAACCGCCTCTACCTGGACAAAGACCAGCTCGACGTGCAGACCATGGGCCGGGGCTACGCCTGGCTCGATACCGGCACCCACGAATCCATGCTGGAGGCCAGCCAGTTCATCCAAACGATTGAGAACAGACAGGGCCTGAAAGTGGCAGCGCCAGAAGAGGTGGCGTGGCGCAGCGGCTGGATCAGTAACGGCCAACTTGAGGCCTTGGCCAAGCCACTCGCCAAATCGGGATACGGCCAATACCTACTGCAGCTTTTGAATGAAAACGTATTCTGATGAAATCTAAGCGCTTAGCAATCCCCGCGTCCTTCATGCGGGACAAGCCTCTCACTAAGGCTGAACACTCCGCATGACCTATCCATCATCGGTGGTCAACCCGCACGCCGCGCAGCCCACATCTCTTCAAGCGCTGGGCAAGAGCCTCTGGAGAAACCGACAGCTCATCGTCCAGATGACCAAGCGTGAGGTGGTGGGGCGCTACAAGGGTTCGGCTTTTGGGCTGGCCTGGTCCTTCTTCAACCCAGTGCTCATGCTGGTGGTGTACACCTTTGTGTTCTCCGAGATATTCAAATCCCGCTGGGGTGGCGTGGGTGGGGACGACAGCAAAACCCAGTTTGCAGTGGTGCTGTTTGTCGGCTTACTTGTGCTGAACCTGTTTAACGAAGTGCTTAACCGGGCCCCTGGTTTGATTGTCGGAAACATCAACTACGTCAAGAAGGTGGTGTTTCCAATCGAGATACTGCCTGTCATCGCCATTGGCGCTGCACTGTTTCACGGCCTTGTCAGTTTGGGTGTGTTACTGGTCGCGTTTTTTGTATTCAACGGTTACCTGCAATGGACGGTATTTTTCATTCCGTTAGTACTTTTCCCACTGATCGTCCTATCGATGGGGCTTGCCTGGATGCTCGCATCCTTGGGCGTGTTTTTGCGTGACGTTGGGCAAACCATCGGCATTATTTCTACGGTGCTGATGTTTCTTTCGCCTGTGTTTTTCCCGGTAGATGCGTTGCCAGAACAGTTTCGCCCCTACATGATGGCCAACCCGCTCACCTTCATCATTGAACAAGCGCGTGAAGTGCTGATCTGGGGGCATTTACCCGACTGGCTGGGCTTGGGGGCGTATACCCTGGGCGCCACGGCAATAGCATGGGCAGGCTACGCCTGGTTTCAGAAAACCAGAAAAGGCTTTGCTGATGTCCTCTAACGATATTGCCATCAAGGTTGAGGGCCTGAGCAAACGCTACGAGATTTATTCCAGCCCGCGCGACCGGCTCAAACAGTTTGTCATGCCGCGTTTGCAAGGTCTGGCAGGTCAGCCGCCCAAACAATACTTTCGTGATTTTTGGGCGCTTAAAGACGTTTCATTTGAAATAAAAAAAGGCGAAACCGTAGGCATTATCGGGCGCAACGGTAGCGGCAAATCGACCTTATTACAAATGATATGTGGCACGCTTAACCCCACGAGCGGCAGCATTCACACAAATGGACGCATAGCGGCCCTGCTTGAATTAGGCTCAGGTTTCAATCCGGAGTTTACGGGGCGCGAAAACGTCTACATGAATGCATCGGTGCTTGGCTTGAGCAGCGAAGACATCGATCAGCGTTTTGCCGCCATTGCGGCCTTTGCCGACATTGGCGACTTTATCGACCAACCGGTCAAAACCTATTCAAGTGGAATGATGGTGCGCCTGGCTTTTGCCGTTATCGCGCATGTGGATGCCGACATCCTAGTCGTGGATGAAGCATTGGCGGTAGGGGATGCGTTTTTCACCCAAAAGTGCATGCGTTTTTTGCGTGCCTTTATGAAAACAGGAACAGTCCTGTTTGTCAGTCATGACACGGGTAGCATAAAGAATTTATGTACCCATGCTGTGTGGCTTGAAAAGGGGGAGGTAATACAGGATGGTGCGCCCAAGGAGGTTTGCGAACTTTATCTTGAGGCGTTTTACGAAGCACAGCAAGGTAAGAGTAGCACAACCAAGCTCAGAGCATTCAAAACAAAAGACGATTCAATTCCGATTAAAGACCAACGGCTAGAATTTATTAATACCACTAATTTGCGAAATGACTTGCAAGTATTTAAGTTTGATCCGGATGCGTCATCCTTTGGCAAAGGCGGGGCGCAAATTAAAGGCGTTCAAATGCTCGATGTAAATGAACATTTACTTGCTTGGATCGTTGGTGGGGAAAAAGTCACACTACGGATAATGGTACATGCATATCAAGATTTGGACTCCCCAATTATCGGTTTCTACGTAAAAGACCGCTTGGGACAAACTTTGTTTGGAGATAATACTTTTCTGTCTTATAAAGAACGTCCCGTTTATTGTCAAGAAGGAAGCGAGTTTAAAGCCGAATTTGGGTTTTATATGCCAATACTTCCCGCCGGTGAATACAGCATTGCGGTTGCAATAGCCAATGGCACCCAAGAAATACACAAACAGCATCATTGGATACACGATGCCGTTTTGTTTAAGTCAGAATCTAGCAGCGTTGCATCCGGTCTGATAGGTATACCAATGCTCGAAGTAAATCTACAAACTTTAGAGTCAATAACATGATCCCAAACAATTTTATTTCAGCAGCAGCATTTACCCCAAACTCACTTCAACACCCGAATGCGTGGGTTGGGCACTTGCCCTTTGCAGCGTGGGTGATCCAAGAAGTATCACCAAAGATATTTGTTGAGCTTGGCACGCATAGCGGTAATTCCTATTTTTCGTTTTGCCAGTCAGTTGTCGAGGCAGGTCTTTCGACTAAGTGCTATGCCGTTGATACATGGCAGGGCGATGAACATGCCGGTCAATATGGCGATGAGATTTTTGCCAACGTTAATGCGCATCATCATGAGCGCTATGCCGGATTCTCTCGGCTTTTACGGATGACTTTTGATGATGCCGCAAGCTATTTTGTCGATGAATCAATAGAGCTATTGCACATTGACGGCCTGCACACTTATGAGGCGGTTCGCCATGATTTTGAAACATGGCTGCCAAAACTTGCGCCCGGTGCGGTTGTGATGTTTCACGACACCAATGTTCGTGAACGTAATTTCGGTGTATGGAAACTTTGGGAAGAACTGCAAGCGTGTTACCCGAATAACTTAGAGTTTGCGCATTCTCATGGGCTTGGAGTGTTGCAACTAAACAATGCACCAGATGGTAAGAAACTGGATTGGCTGCAACCCAATTCACCCGAAAAGCAAAGATTGATAAATTATTTTGCCTCGCTAGGTTCACGGCAATTGGAGCGCTTTGAGTTAAACGAGCTAAAGCAGCAAGCTGCCAGCCTCAACCAGGCTGCGACCGCGCGGGATGAACAAATCGATTGTTTCAATCAGGCCCTAGCCGAGCGTGACGGGCAGATCGCCAGCCTCAACCAGGCTGCGACTGCGCGGGATGAACAAATCGATTGTTTCAACCAGGCCCTTGATCGTCGAACGCCTAGTGGATTACAAACCGTTATTAAAGCGTCTGGTGAGATGGGTATTCAGCGTAGGTTTCGACTAATCGTGCCATTTTATATGAATCCGCAGCTTGTACGCCCCTTGTATAACTCCTTGCTTGATTGTGTTGAGGAGTTGAATACGTTGAATGTTCGTATATTATTTTATAACGATAGCCCCGGTGATGTGGCTTTGCATGAGGAACTCTCGCGCTGTCTAATTGATCGAGGTCTTCTTGACATAACGGTCGTGAATAACCATGGTAACTTGGGCTTTGTTGGTACTGTGAACTTGGCGTTCGAAGCGGCGATTGAGGCGCGAGAAGATGTGTTATTACTTAATTCGGATACCTGTGTATTTCCAGGTGCTATTTTAGAGATTTTTCAAGTGGCCTATTCTGATCCTATGATCGGCTTCGTCAGTCCGCGATCAAATAATGCGACGCTATGCACCTTGCCCCATGGATCGGAGTTGCTCGAGCTTACACCTATCGAATGTTTTTCCAGGTTCCAGGCAGTATCGCATCATTTACCCCGCATATCATACGTTCCGACGGCCGTAGGTTTCTGCCTATTTATTAAATGTTCCATAATCTCCGAAATTGGCGGCTTTGATATTCGGTACGGTAAGGGTTATAACGAAGAAAACGATCTAATAATGCGGGCTAACCGTCTCGGCTACAGGGCGGTGCTTGCAAATCACGCTTTTGTCTGGCACCAAGGTGAGCAGTCATTTGGCGCGCTCGATATTTCCCGGTCGAAGCGCGATGAGATAAATGCAAAGTTACTCAATTCACGTTATCCCGAATACCCGGTGCTGGTGCGCAATTACTTTAGTTCGGCAGAGTATCAAGCCGAAGGGTTGTTGGGAGCTTTGTGCCCCGATGCGGAAAGTCGTCTAAAAATAGGGTTTGATTTGAGTAGTTTCGGTACCTATCACAACGGTACTTTCGAGGCGGGAAAAAAACTTTTATATGCAGCCGCTCAGTTTTGGCCGGACGACATCGAACTCGTCGTTTTTATGAGTCGGCAGTCGTGGGATTTCCATCAACTAGAAGCATGCAGTAGGGTCCGATGGGCGGACACACATCGCCCCGGCGAAAAGCTAGCGGCTATTGTCCGTATGGGCCAACCTTTTGATGCGAACAGTTTGTCGCGAATGCTCGTGAGAACGCCAGTCGTGGCTGTATTCATGTTAGACACTATTGCCGCAGATTGTGGCTATCTAAAAATTGAGTTTGATGAGGCACTATGGCATTTCACGATGCGCTGGTCGAATGTGATTTTCACCAATTCCGTGTTCACGGCCGAACAATTCCGTCGGCGCTATCGACTGGGTGAGCAGACATTGATGTACCCATCTCTGCATTCTGTTACGCCCAGCGAATACGTTCAGGTTAGGAGTTCCGCGCCTGGTGCAGTAGATCGGATCGACGTCCCGTCAGAGATTAAACGATCAGGCGGCGTTCTGGTAATAGGTAACAAATTTGAGCATAAAGCACTTATATCGACGGTTGATCAACTCGCGATTGCGTTACCGACTCTAAAGATTATTGCGCTAGGCTGCGGTGTGCTGGACCACAAAAACGTAATTGCCGTCCAAAGTGGATCACTTTCCGATGATGAAATAGATGCGATTTATAGCGGAGTAGATGCAATAATATTTCCTAGTCATTATGAGGGATTCGGTTTCCCAATATTGCATGCATTAGTTCGGAAGAAGCCGATTTACTTACGCCGATTGCCAGTATTTGAAGAAATTGTATTACATATACAAGTCGGTCGCGAAAATATTCGGTGGTTTGAGTCCACTCGTGAACTTGTGGAAAAAATCGGTGAAGGAGCAGCTGTTTGGATTGGGCCAAATGCTGTGGGTGAAAATGACGGATGGCGCCGTTCCGCAAATGAAGTGCTGCGCGTCCTAGAACAGCAGATCAAGTGTTCTTCTAGTTCAAACGTGGCGGACAGATTACGCTGGTTTGAACTGGCTTTTCGGCCGAGCACCATGGTTGCTAATAAGAGTCAAGGAGAGATAGAAAGAACGGTGCGCTTTATTAGTGGGCTGTTCGAGCGGCTTCTAGAAAAGGCGTTGTCAAATAGGATTGCATTTAATATAGTCAAGCTGATTTGGCGTTGCTTAAGAGTGCTTCGCAAATGAACGTACCATCCAAAAAATGTATTTTCGGTAAATAAACATATTGGGCGATACGCAGGTGTCTGGACCGCAGCAAGCACAATGCTTTGAGTTTTAGCTCAAATATTGCCGTGACCTACGGCATGAGCGGTGCCTAGCGATATTTTTTCAGCGCATCTTGCAAGGTGGCAGGCGCTGTGTATCCGCGCTAAGGTGCGTCGCCCTTCCTGACCAGCCCCAGCCCCCCATACTCCCCCCGCTTCATCTCCAAATATTCAGCCCGCCCCAATTCGTGCAGTTGTTGCGGATAGCGCTCGGTCTCGTCGTACCAGCAGGGCGCCATTTGGGCAAAGCGTTGGGCGGGGGCTTCGGTGCCTGCAAACTGCAGGCCGCAGCTTAAGGCCATGAAGTAGCGCATGGTGTTGCGCTCAATAATGCCGCGTACGCCGCCCACAAACTGCGCGTCGGCGGGGCGGTTGGCCTCACTGGACGGGGCCTGCTCTTTGCTAAAGCCCACTTTGCCTCGCCCCAGTGTTTGCAAGTACACACCCGTGGCCAGGCGCCCGGCCAGGCTGCTGCGGTAGCTGTAGTGCAGATGGATAAACGATTTGCGGGCGCCCAGGGCAATGGCCTGCACGCGCAGCGTGCCCTCCTTGGTGCCCAGGGGGCCAGTGGCAGAGCCCAAGTGCGTCTCCAGCACGGCGGCTTGCGGGGCCGATGTCTCAAACCTGAAATCCATGGGCGTGGTGCTGGCCAGCGCTTGCGGGCCTTTGGTGCCCATGCGCATTTGCAGGGCGGGCGCGTCGTCTTGGTGGCCCACGACGCAGCTTTTGGTGTTGCTGATGAGCAGCAAGATTTCGCACCAGCGCTGCGGGCTGCGGTTGACCAGCTCCAAGCTGGCCAGTGGCACGTCCAGCGTGGCATAAATATCGCCGCTCAGGCGCTCGGACGCTTCGGTCGAATCAAGCACCAGTTCGCGTCGAAACGGGCTTTGCGCCAGGCGGGGTTGCAGGCTGCGGTACAGGCTTTGCATTTCGCCCAGGTCCGCACTGTGGGCAAGTGCCGCCAGTACGGCGCCCAGGGTCAACAAAAAAAGCCGAGCCGAAGTTTGCATGGGTCGTGTTGCCATCCGTAAGCATGCGCAGCGCATGTGTCTCTATCTTGCACCGACTTGCCTCCGTTTGCGCTGCTAATCGGGCCCAATCTGTCCGCTTCATGCGCTGTGTCAAGGCCTGGGCCTGGGCCAAAGCGTTGATGCGATGGGCCGTTGAAGGGGCGTTTCTGGTGGTAGGCTCAAAGCTGTCGTAAATACGCCACCGTTTTGCATAGATCGAGACCCCGAAGTGCCCGAAAAAGTTGTCGTCAAAAACCTCTACAAAGTCTATGGCCCAGAGCCAGGGCGCGCCATGGACATGCTGCGCGCCGGCCAGACCAAAGACCAGATTTTTCAACAGACCGGCATGGTCGTTGGCGTGACAGACGCCAGTTTTTCGGTCAACGAGGGCGAGATTTTTGTCCTGATGGGCCTGTCGGGCTCAGGCAAGTCCACACTGATTCGCCTGCTCAACCGCCTGGTCGAGCCCACGCATGGGCAAATTTTGCTCGGCGGCCAAGATGTGGCCGCCATGAGCAAGAAAGCGCTGATCGCGCTGCGGCGCAAAGACCTGGCCATGGTGTTCCAGTCGTTTGCGCTTTTGCCGCATCTGTCGGTGCTGCAAAACACCGCCTTTGGCCTGGAAGTGGCCGGCGTGGACCGCAAGGCGCGCGAGCGCCGCGCCATGGAGGTGCTTGACCAAGTAGGCCTGCGCACCTTTGCGCACCAAATGCCCGCAGCCCTCTCAGGCGGCATGCAGCAGCGCGTAGGCCTGGCGCGCGCGCTGGCGGTAGACCCTTCGCTCATGCTGATGGACGAGGCGTTTTCGGCGCTGGACCCGCTCAAACGCACCGAAATGCAGGAACTATTGCTGCAACTGCAAAAAGAGCAGCAGCGCACCATTGTGTTTGTGTCGCACGACTTGGACGAGGCCTTTCATATTGGCAACCGCATCGCCATCATGGAAGGCGGGCGCATTGTGCAAGTGGGTACGCCCGCCGAGATTTTGCGCAACCCCAGCGACGCCTATGTGCGCGCTTTCTTCAAAGGCGTGGACGTCAAAAAATACCTGCTGGCCCAAGACGTGGCCCGCATGGACGAGACCCTGCTGATTCGCCCCAGCGCAGACGCCCGTGCCGACATGGCGCAGGCGGTGGAGCAACTGCGCCAGACCCGGCGCAACTACGCCTTTGTGGTGGGCGACGACGCGCGCCTGCATGGCGGTGTGTCGCTGGACACGCTCTTGCGCGGGCTGGAGTCTGGCGCCAATAGCCTGGACGGCCTGTATTTGGACGACATGGGCCCGGTGCCCGCCGCCCTGAGCCTGAACGCGCTGATCGGGCGCATCGTGCGCCACCCGCTGCCGCTGCCGGTGGTGGACGCGCAGCAGCGCTACCTGGGTGCAGTCACGCAAACGGTGTTACTGCAAAAAATGGTGGACATTGACACAGACGCGCAAGCAGGGGAGGCCGGCCATGAGTGAATTTCTGCCTTTGGGCGAATGGGTAGACCGGGGCGTCAAATTCGTCATCGACAACGACGGCGGCACGCTGGAGCGCCTGGGCTCGGGCATTGGCAGCTTCACCGAAAGCATCGAGCTGGGTTTGCAGGCGCTGCCCGTGGGCGCGGTGGCTGGCGTGCTGGTGCTGACCGCCTGGTGGCGTGTGGGCTGGCAGTTCGCGCTGTTTTGCCTGGCGTGCTGCTTTGTGATTTATGACACCGGCTTTTGGCCCCAGACCATGGTGACGCTGGCCTTGGTGTTTGCCGCCACCTTTATCAGCCTGCTGCTCGGGCTGCCGCTGGGCATTGGGGTGGCTGCGAGCCGCCGCATGGCTGCGGTGGTGCGCCCCACGCTGGACTTTATGCAAACCATGCCGGCCTTTGTTTACCTGATACCGGCGGCCATGCTGTTTGGCCTGGGCCGCGTGCCCGGCGTGCTGGCCACCGTGATATTTGCCATGCCGCCCGTGGTGCGCCTGACCAGCCTGGGCATTCGCCAGGTCAACAAAGAGCAGGTCGAAGCCGGCATCACCTTTGGCTGCACGCCGCTGCAAGTGCTGTTCAAGGTGCAGATTCCGGGCGCCATGCCGTCCATCATGGCGGGCATCAACCAGACCATCATGATGGCGCTGTCCATGGTGATCATTGCGTCCATGGTGGGGGCAGGGGGCTTGGGCAACGACGTGCTGGCCAGTATCCAGCGCCTCGATATTGGACTGGGCTTTGAGTCGGGTCTGGCCGTGGTGCTGCTGGCCATCATGCTCGACCGCATTACCGAGACTTTTGGCAGCGCCCAACCCCGGCGCAGTTGGCGCGCCAAACTGGGCCTGGGCGAACGCGCCAAGAGCGCAGACCAGCCATGAGCACGGCTACCAGCGCGGGCCTTGGCGGTGGGGCGGTGCACCGCTTTGTGTTTTTGACGCTGCCCAATTACTCGCTGATTGCGCTCTCCAGCGCGGTAGAGGCCTTGCGCATGGCCAACCGCGTGGCTAAAAAAGAGGTGTACCAATGGGCGCTGGCCAGCATGGACGGCGCGCCCGTGTCCGCCAGCAACGGCCTGTCCATGGCGCCCACCGTGGCGCTGGACGATGCGGGCCCGGCGCAAATCGTGTTCGTCTGCGGCGGCGTGGACATCGAGGCCGCCTGCACCAGCGAGGTCATAGCGGCGCTGCGCCGCCTGGCCCAACGCCAGATGGCGCTCGGGTCTTTGTGCACCGGCGGCTATGTGCTGGCCAAGGCCGGGCTGCTGGACAAATACAAGGCCGTAGTGCACTGGGAAAACATGTCTGCGCTGGAAGAACAGTTTCCCAAAGTGATTTTTTCGCGCCAACTGTTTGCCATTGACCGCGACCGTTACACCTGCTCGGGCGGCGTGGCGCCGCTCGATTTGATGCTCAACATCATCCAGGGCCACCTGGGGCGTGACGTGGCGCCCATGATCTCGGAGCAGTTCATTCTGGACCGCATCCGCAACGACCAAGACCGCCAGCACGTGCCGCTCATGGCGCGCGTGGGCCTGTTCCACGAAAACCTGATTGAGGCCGCCGCCCTGATGGAGGCCAACCTGGAAGAGCCCCTGTCCTTGGACGAGATTGCCGACTTGGTGGGGGTGTCACGCCGCCAGATTGAGCGCTTGTTCAAACGCTACGTGGGCGAGGTGCCCACCAAGTACTACCTCGATATGCGCCTGCGCCGCGCCCGCAGCCTGCTGCTGCAAACCGCCATGTCGGTGATGGAAGTGGCCGTGGCCTGCGGCTTTCAGTCGCCACCCCACTTTTCCAAGTGCTACCGCGACCTGTTTGGCCACACCCCTAGCGCCGAGCGGCGCAACAGCCGCCTGGCTTTATTGGCGCCGGTATCCAGCAAAGGAAGCCTCTCTTAGAGTGGTGTTTCAAATGCGCGGTATTTGAGTTAGTCCGGACTTCATTTTCCCCCCCCTATCCCCCCAGCCCCCTTTCCACCCCAGCGGGGTGGAAAGGGGGAGCTAACAGCCACATTTTGTTTTTTCGCTTCGGCTGGGGCACCACTGGCGACTCCTGTGGGAATTCCGTTAACGGCGCATAGCGCGTATGCGCAGTGGGTGTTCCGCCGGTAGAAGGCTAGCCGACGCGACAAAATCAAATGTGGCTGTTTGGCTCCCCTCTCTCGCCCGCTGGGCGAGAGAGGGGTTGGGGGAGAGAGTGGGTAAAAAGCGCCGCAATGCGAACACAACTTTCCCCCGCCAAAGCGTCAACCGTCACGCCAACGCAGCCACGCGAGGCCAGACTCGCCCAAGCTGCCTTAGCGAAACACCACCGTACGGCTGCCGTTCAAAAACACCCGGCGCTCGATGTGAAAGCGCAAGGCGGTGGCCAGCGCGCGGCACTCGGAGTCGCGCCCGGCGGAAGCCAGTTTTTCTGGGGTGTAGGTGTGGTCCACGCGTTCGACAAACTGCTCGATGATCGGGCCTTCGTCCAGGTCGGCGGTCACATAGTGCGCCGTGGCACCCGTGAGCTTGACGCCACGCGTGTGCGCCTGGTGGTAGGGCTTGGCGCCCTTGAAGCCGGGCAAGAACGAGTGGTGGATGTTCATGGCGCGCCCGCGCAGGTTGCGGCACAGCTCGTCTGACAGCACTTGCATGTAGCGCGCCAGCACTACCAGCTCGCTTTGCGTTTCTTCCACGATGGCCAGCAGGCGCGCTTCCTGGGCCGTTTTGGTGTCAGGCGTGACCGGCAGGTGAACGTAGGGAATGCCGTGCGACTCCACCAAGGCTTTCAGGTCGGGGTGGTTGGACACCACGGTGGTGATGTCCATATTGAGTTCGCCGGTGCGCTGGCGGTACAGCAGATCGACCAGGCAATGGTCAAATTTGGACACCATGATCAGCACGCGCGGCTTTTTGGTGCCGTCGTAAATCGACCATTCCATCTGCTCGTTGGTGGCGATTTCTTCAAACTGGGCGCGCAGATCGTCCAGTGCCGGAGTCTGGTCTGGGTCGGCGTAAAAGGTGACGCGAACAAAAAAACGCTCGCTCAGGATGTCATCAAACTGCTGCATGTCGGTGATGTAGCAGCGCCGAGAGGCCAAAAACCCGGATACCGCAGCCACCGTACCCAGGCGGCTGGCGCAACTGGCGTTCAGGATGTAATGCGGTTTGCCTTCAAGTGCGACGGTCATGGGGAAATGCTCCTAATATGTTCTGTGGACGGGGCCTGCAAACCGACCCCGGTGCGGTGGCAGGAGTCTATGGATTCCGATGGCCCGATGTTATCTGCGCGCGACGGCATTGTTCCCTTGCGCGACGCTCGCTGCACCGATGGCGGCAATTGTTTGCATTGGCCTCACGCCCTGGGCGCATGTCGTATCGCGACAATCGCAAGTCGCTAAACTGTCAGCTGTTCAGTCTCGCGACTCGTACATTGCAATCACATTTGCGCGGCCCTTGCGAAGGGCGCGCCTGAAACCAACCCTAAGGAGTTAGCCGTGGCTGAAGAATTTGACGACCTGGACCTGAACACGCTCAATGACGAAGAATTGACCGAGCAGGTCCACGACGACTTGTACAACGGCCTGCGCGACGAAGTGGTGGAAGCCACCAACATCTTGCTCGGACGCGGCTGGACCGCAGCCCGCGTGCTGGACGACGCTCTGGTCGAAGGCATGCGCATCGTGGGCGTGGACTTCCGTGACGGTATTTTGTTTGTGCCCGAAGTGCTGCTCGCGGCCAACGCTATGAAGGGCGGCATGGAAATCTTGCGCCCCTTGCTGGCCGAAACCGGCGTGGAGCCCATCGGCAAGATGGTGATCGGCACCGTCAAGGGCGACATCCACGACATTGGCAAAAACCTGGTCGGCATGATGATGGAGGGCGCAGGCTTTGAAGTCATTGACCTGGGTATCAACAACCCCGTCGAGAAATACCTCGCCGCCCTGGAAGAGCACAAGCCCGACATTTTGGGCCTGTCCGCCTTGCTGACTACCACCATGCCTTACATGAAGGTGGTCATCGACACCCTGAAAGAAAAAGGCCTGCGCGACGACTTTATCGTGCTGGTGGGCGGCGCCCCGCTGAACGAAGAGTTCGGCAAAGCTGTGGGCGCGGACGCCTATTGCCGCGACGCCGGTATTGCGGTGGAAACCGCCAAAACCCT
>CANCJD010000032.1 GCA_947378275.1 Comamonadaceae bacterium | reverse complement strand
CACTGCGCCAGTTGGTCCAGCGCCACATACTCATCAGGCTTGTGCGCCTGCGTAATCGAGCCCGGGCCGCAGACCACCACCGGCACGCCCAGGCGCGCGGTAAACAGGCCGCCTTCGGTGCCAAAAGCCAGCTTCATCACCTCGTCTTGCGGGTGGAAGGACTGGACAAAAGCCACTGCGTCTTCGGTGATGGACGTGTCCAGGCCGGGATAGCTGTTGACCTCCACAATCTCAATCTGCGCCTCGGGCACCACCGTTTGCGCCTGGGCTGTCAGGCGCTCGGCGGCGGTTTGCAGCAGGTCCACCAGCACCGCCGGGTCGTCTTGCGCGATGTTGCGGATTTCAAAATCCATGTCGCAGCGGTTGGGCACGATGTTGAGTGCCACGCCGCCACTGAGCTTGCCCACGTGCAGCGTGGTGTAGGGCACGTCGTAAGCCGTGTCGCGCGCGCCTTGATGGCTGATGCGGGCCTGCAACTGGCGCACTTCGTTCACCAAGTCGCAGCCCAGGTGCAGGGCGTTGACGGTCAGCGGCGCCTGGGCCGAATGGCCCTCGCGGCCGTGGCAGGTGGCGTGCAAGGCGGTCTTGCCCTTGTGCCCGGTGGCCACGCGCATGAGCGTGGGTTCGCCCACGATGCACAAAAAAGGCCGCACGGGCGCGGCGTGCAGCACATCAAGCAGGCGGCGCACGCCCACGCAGCCAATTTCTTCGTCGTAGGAGAGCGCCAGTTGCAAGGGGCGCTTAAGACGCAGCGTAGACGCCTCAATCAGCACGTGCACCGCGCAGGCGATAAAGCCTTTCATATCGGCGCTGCCGCGCCCGTACAGGCGGCCTTCGCTGTGCGTGAGCGCAAAGGGCGGCACCGTCCAGGCTTGGCCCTCCACCGGCACCACATCGGTATGGCCCGACAGCACCACGCCGGGTACGTCTTGCGGGCCGGTGGATGCGAACAAATTGGCCTTGGTGCCGCTTTCGTCAAACACCAGGGTGGATTCAATGCCGTGTGCAGCCAAGAGCGCGCGGACATGGTCAATCAGCGCCAGGTTGGACTCGCGCGTGACCGTGCGATGGGCGACCAGTTCGGCCAGCAAGGCCAGGCTTCGGGTGGCGCTCATGGCGCAACTTCCGCTGGCTCAAAAGCCATGCCGGGCACCTGGCCTTCGCTGATCAGGGCGCGGCTGCGTTCGCAAAAGGCTTGCATGACTTTACTCATATGGTGTCCTTTGTACCAGGCCAGGCCCAGCTTGAGCGCGTGGTGCGCGCCCTCTAACTTGAGCGGCACCAACGCGCGCCCATCAAGCGCCACCAGGGCTTTGGGGCGGATGTTGGCCAGGCAGTAGCCGATGTCGTTGGCCACCAGAGAACGCAGCACGTCTTGGCTGGTGGTGGTGGCAGCAACCTGGGGCGTCAAGCCTGCGGCTTTGAAAAGCGACAAAAAGTAGTCCCCGCTCAGCGGTAAATCCAAAATTACCACGGGCAAACCGGCGAGTTCGTCCAGAGTTACCGCCTCGCGCCCGGCCAGCGGGTGGTCCGCGCCCACAATGGCGTAGGGCGGCAAGGTGGCCAGGGGTTCAAACGCAATGTCGCCGCCGTCAATACCCATGTCATAGGTAATAGCGAGGTCGAGTTCGGCGTGGCGCAGCTTTTTGAGCAGGCCTTCCTGGTGGTCTTCGGTTTGCGTCAGGCGCACCTGCGGGTTGGCGCGGGCAAAGCCCTGGCACAACTCGGGCGCCACCAGGGCCGCCAGCGTCACAAAGCAGCCAATGCGCAAGGCACCGCCCAGCGTGGCGCTGCTGTCGCTGGCCACCGTATAGAGCTGGTCTGAGAGCGCCAGCATGGCCTGCGCCTGTTCCTGCACCAACTGCCCCACGGGCGTGAGCGTGATGCCTTGCACCGGGTGGCGCACAAAGAGCTGCGTGGCCAGTTCACGCTCCATGTGCGCGACCGCCGCAGAAATGGCAGAGGCCGAGACATGGATGTGATCCGCCGCCGCCGCAATGCTGCCGACCTTGCACACCGCCACAAAATACTCCAGTTGGCGCAGGGAAATGCGGCTGACCATGCGCGTGCTTGGGGCTGCTAAAGGCTACGGGGGGCTTCAGGCGTCGCCAGGAACGCCGTAGCTGGGCGCTTGCGAGGGGTCGAGCGCGCGCTGGCGGTAGCTGGCCACCTGGGGCGCAAACTGCGTCCACTGCTGCGCCAGCTCGGCGATGGGGTTGCCTTCGGTCCAGTCCACGCGCAAATCGACGATGGGCCAAGACACGTCGTCCACCACCAGCATGCCGGCCGAATGCACCGGGCCGGCTTCGCCACCACTGTGCAACCCGGCTGCCATGGCCACAAGCAAGCGCTCGGCCAGCGGGCCTTTGGAGGTTTCAAACGCGGCCAGCATCTGCGCGGGCACGTCGCCATGGGCCAGCAAATTTCCAGCGCACACCGCGTCCACACCCTGCACCAGCGCCACCACGCCCAGGCCGCCCGCGCCGCTAAAACCGGCGGTGCCGCCGTGTGCGTCGATCAGGGCCAGTTGGCGGTATTCGATGTGTGCGGCCGAACTGCGCAAGATGTCCAGCGCCTGGGCCGCCGTGGCGCCATGGGCCATCAAATCGAGCGCCTTGTCGCCCAAGGACGGGTCGGTTATGTTTTGGCTGGCCACCGCGCCCACACCGGCGCGCGCCCGGATGCAGCGCGCCGCCACCGCCGGAGACGACGAGGACACGGCCGCGCCCAACTGGCCGGTCTGCGCGCAGCGCGCAATGATGCTGAAAGTCATGGCGCCCTCAGTCTTGCGGTATGACGGCGATGGCGTCAATTTCCACCAGCCACTCGGGCCGCGCCAGGGCGCTGACCACCAGCCCGGTGGACACCGGGTACACGCCTTTGAGCCACTTGCCCACGGTGCGGTACACCGGCTCGCGGTAGCGCGGGTCGGTCAGGTAAATCGTGATCTTGCAAATATGGTCCAGGCAGCTGCCGGCTTCGCGCAGCAGCATGTCGATGTTTTTCATGGCCTGCTCGGCCTGGCCGGCCGCGTCGCCAATGCACACGCTCTCAGACGTGTCCAGGTCTTGCCCGATCTGGCCGCGCACAAACACCATGGAGCCGCGCGCCACCACGGTCTGGCACAGGTCGTTATCGAGCTTTTGCTCGGGGTAGGTGGCGCCGGTGTTGAATTTGCGGATGCGGGTGTGTGTCATGGTCTGTTATCCGGTCAGGACGTGAAAATGATTGTAGGGTTGCAGCAGCGCTGCGATCTTAGTGGGCGGGGTGGGCCGCAGACCTCGGTTTTTCTTAGCCGCTGCGTCAGAAAACCCCATGGCCGCGCGCGCCACGCGCTATTGCCCCGACGCAAACGCGGCTATGGCTGTCGCCATCAGCCCAGGTGCGGCGGCAGGAATGTGCGAAAGTTCGCGTCTGCTACCAACGCCGTACATGCCAACCGTCCCCGCCCACAAACCCCGTGTTGAAGACTTCGCCCGTATCGGCGGCCTGGAGGCCTTGGTGCGTGGCGGCACGCTGTCGGTCTATCCGCTGGTGATGTACCGCGCCTGGGGCAGTGCGGCGGTGGTGTCGCAAATCTACTTTGCCATTGGGCTGGTGTCGCTGTTCACCGCGCTCATGGTGCCGGCGCTGGCGCGGCGCTTTCCAAGGCGCGCGATTTACCTGTTTGCCAGCGGCCTGTACGTGGCCGGGGCGGCGGCCGGCGCGCTGGGTGGCCACTGGGTCACGCTGGCGCTCTTGCTCAGTGTGATGGCGGCGGCCATTTCCTTTGTCTGCTTTAACGCCTATGTGCTGGACCACGTGGGCAAGACCGATTTCAGCCGCCTGGAGACGCTGCGCCTGTTTTACGGCGGCGTGGGCTGGGTGGCGGGGCCGGTGCTGGGCGTGTCGCTGCTGGGTGTGGCGGCCTGGGCGCCGTTTGCGCTGGTGGGCGCGGCGGCAGCCGTCATCGTGGCGCTGGTCTGGAAAACGCCCTTGGGCAACGGCAAAGCCATTGCCAAGGCCGCCAGCACACAGCGCCGCCACCCGCTGGCCCATGTGCAACGTTTTTTTGCGCAGCCGCGCCTGGTCACCGGCTGGCTGATTCCGGTGATTCGCTCTTGCGGCTGGTGGTTTTACTTTGTGTACGTGGGCATTTTTGCGCTGGAAAACGGCCTGGGCGAAACTGTGGGTGGCGTGGCGTCTTCGCTGGCCAATATGGGCCTGTTTATGGCGCCGCTGATGCTGCGCTGGATGCGCCAAAACTCGGTGCGCACCGCGGTGCGCGTGGGCTGCCTGGGTGGGGGCCTGTTTTTTCTGGCGGGCACGCTTTTGTCGCCCTGGCCCTGGGCCACCGTGGCGCTGTTGATTTTGGGCACTTACTTTTTGGTGCTGCTCGACACCTGCGCGGGCCTGCCGTTTTTGATGGCGGTCAAGCCCTCCGAGCGCACCGAGATGTCGGCGGTGTATTCAAGCTTTCGCGACGCCTCGGGCATTTTGTCGCCGGGTATTGCCTGGCTGGTGCTGCAGTTTTTCTCGGTGGCCGGGGTGTTTGCGGTGGCTGGTGTGGCGCTTTTGGCGGCCTGGCTGGTGGCGGGCAAGCTGCACCCTGAGTTGGGCGTGCCGGGGGCAGAACGGGTGCGCAGCCGCGCGGTGGGCGGATCGCTTTAGGCCGATTTACCCGGCGTATCCCATGATCGCCACCACGTGCAGCCCGGTGCCCGTGGCCACAAAGCCGTGCCAGATGGCGTGGCCGTAACGCACCCGGTGGTCCAGCACAAAAAACACCACGCCCAGCGTATAGGCCACGCCCCCAGCCAGCAGCCAGGCCAAGCCCTCCATGGGCACGCGCTCGAGCATGGGCACGGCGGCCACCAGCACCAGCCAGCCCATGGCCAGGTACAAGCCGGTGGACCACCAAGGGTGCGACAGGCGGTCAAAGGCCTTGAGCGCCACGCCAGCGGCGGCCAGCGTCCACACCACGCCAAACAGCGACCAGCCCCAGGGCCCGTCCAGCGCGCCCAGCGCAAACGGCGTGTAGCTGCCCGCGATAAACAGGTAAATCGCGCTGTGGTCAAGCTTATTGAACACGCGCTTGGCGCGCCCGGGGGGCAGGGCGTGGTACAGGGTGGACGCCAGGTACAAAAGCACCATGGTGGCGCCAAACACCGCCGCGCCCACCACGGCCGCCGGGTGGCGCTGGCTGGCCGCCATCACCAAAAAAGGCACGGTGGCCAGTGCGGCCAAGAGCGCCACGCCGTGGCTTACCGCATTGGCAATTTCTTCACCCAGGGTTTGGTCGCGTGTGGTCATCCGGCCATTGTGCGCTGGCCCGAAGTCGCCACTGTGACCCATCGCAAACCGAGGCCATTCTTGGGTGTGGCAAGGCGGTGCCATACTGGCTTCCCCAAGGCCCCGGAGACCCACCTGTATGAACGCACGCGCCACCTTCACCCGCATGGAACAGAGCACCAAAGAGGACTGGGCCATCATCGTCCCAGAAGTGATGCACGCCGCCAAAAGCCTGCCCGACCGGGTGATTGCGCACCTGCAACTGCTGGAAAACGACTACGGCGGCTTTCCGATTGACCGCTACAGCCACTCGCTGCAAACCGCCACCCTGGCGCTGGCCGATGGGCGGGACGAAGAATACGTGGTCTGCGCGCTCTTGCATGACATTGGCGACACCCTGGGCGCGTACAACCACCCGGACATTGCAGCGGCCATCCTCAAGCCCTTTGTCAGCGAAGCCAATTTGTGGATGGTGCAAAACCACGGCATTTTTCAGGGCTACAACTTCTTTCACCATATTGGCCTGAACCGCGATATGCGCGACATGTTCAAGGGCCACGCGCATTACGCGCAGACCGAAGAATTCATTGCGCTCTACGACAACCGCGCCTTTGACCCAAGCCTGGAAATTTTGCCGATGAGCACCTTTGAGCCCATGCTGCGCCGCCTGATGGCTGCGCCCAAAAACTCGGTTTACAAGGCGGCCATGGAGGGCGGCCAGGCAGCGAAAGCCTGAGGCGCGAAAATACCGTCTTTATTTGACTTCGCCCCGCGCCCATTCCATGCCCCACACCCCCGACCAGACCCGCACCGACGACACCCGCATTGGCGCCGTGCGCCCCTTGATCACGCCCGTGCTCTTGCAAGAGCAATTACCCGCCTCTGAGGCGGTGCTGGCCACGGTGGAACGCAGCCGCGCTGCCATTTGCGACGTGCTGCACGGGCGCGATGACCGGCTGATCGTGGTGGTGGGCCCGTGCTCGATTCACGACCACGGCCAGGCCATGGAATACGCGCACTGGCTCAAGGCCCAAGCCGACGCGCTGCAAGGCGAGTTGCTCATCGTGATGCGCACGTATTTTGAGAAGCCGCGCACCACCGTGGGCTGGAAGGGCTACATCAACGACCCACATTTGGACGGCAGTTTTTCGATCAACGAGGGCCTAACGCTGGCGCGCACGCTGCTGCTGGACATTGTGAGCCTAGGCCTGGCCGTGGGCACCGAGTTTTTGGACTTGCTCAGCCCGCAGTTCATCAGTGACCTGGTGAGCTGGGGCGCCATTGGCGCGCGCACTACCGAGAGTCAAAGCCACCGCCAACTCGCCAGTGGCCTGAGCTGTCCGGTAGGTTTTAAAAACGGCACGGACGGCGGCGTCAAGGTGGCCAGCGACGCGATTCTGGCCGCGCAAGCGCCGCACGCCTTTATGGGCATGACCAAGTGGGGGCAGGCGGCCATTTTTGAGACGCGGGGCAACGACAACTGCCACGTGATTTTGCGCGGCGGCAAGCAACCCAACTACGCGGCAGCCGATGTGGCCGCTGCCTGCGCACTGCTCAAGGCCTCGGGCCTGCGCGAACAGGTGATGGTGGATGTGTCCCACGCCAACAGCAGCAAACAGCACCAGCGGCAAATCGCCGTGGCAGCCGATGTGGCGGCGCAAATTGCGGCCGGTGAGACGCGCATTACCGGCCTGATGATCGAGAGCCATTTGTACGAAGGACGCCAAGACATCGTGCCGGGCCAAACGCTGGCGCGCGGCGTGTCGGTGACCGATGCCTGCATCAGCGTGGAACAAACCGCGCCGGTGTTGCAAGGCTTGGCGCAAGCAGTGCGCGCGCGGCGCGCGGCTTTGAAAGGCTGAGTTTCCAGGAAACGCGCCAACCCGCTTGGAGCAAGCGGGGGTTGGGTTTATCGCGGTGTGCGCGGCACCATCGGGCCACGGCCTTCGATATGGCGGAAGTTGATGCGGCCTTTACTCAAGTCATAAGGTGAGAGTTCGAGCGACACGCGGTCGCCCGCCAGAATGCGGATGTGGTTTTTGCGCATTTTGCCAGCCGAATAGGCAATGAGCTGGTGGCCGTTGTCCAGGGTGACGCGAAAACGGGTGTCAGGCAAGACCTCGTTCACAACGCCCATCATTTCAATCAGTTCTTCTTTAGCCATGGTGTGTCCTTTGGACTGAATTATCGTCGTAGTTGAAAAAGTTACTGCGTACGCGTGGCGTCGCATACCCAATTGATGCCTTGGGACAGGGCGTAGTGCGCTGCGGCGTCATGGGTGGGGAAGTCATCGCAAAAGCGCATGACGCGGTCGGTGCTGGCGCTTCCGCGTCCGCTGGCGATGGAAACCTGGGCTTCAAAGCGGCCGCCATCCAAGGGGCGTGGGCAGGCGGCGATACGGTACTTGCCGATGGTCACAGGGGACAGGAGAGAAATTGTGTGGTTCTGAATCATTAAAAAGTCATGCGCATGCGTCGCGGGCAGGGACTTCATGCATTAAGGGATAAATACCGCAAAGTCGTGAGAGGCTTGCGTAGCGCCTAAGAAGGACTGAATTGACGACCCCTCTGCCCGAGGACTGTGCCGGTACGCTCAAGAAGCATCCGCACGGTCAATTCGCCTGTAGCGATGGACTAATGTACCACGGCACCCAAAAATCGTTGCCAGGGCAAGCAAAACGGGGAGAATACGGCGTATGAAAGTTTGCATTCTTGAAAACGACGACCTCGATCCGTCCATCGCTGCGTCCTACCAGGGCTACGGCTCGATGTTTGTGCGCCTATTCCAGGACGCGGGTGCCCACTGGGAGTTCGACATCTTCCACACACCCTTAGGCCAATACCCGGAATCCTTTGACGCCTATGGCGCCGTGGTGCTCACAGGCAGCAAAGCAGACTCGTTCTCGGACGAGCCATGGGTGGTGGAGCTGCGCCGCCGGGTGACGCTGCTGCTCGAACAAAACAAGAAGCTGCTGGGCATTTGCTTTGGCCACCAATTGATCGCCTTGTGCTTGGGCGCCAAAGTGGGCCGGGCGCCGCAGGGCTGGGGCGTGGGCCGCATGTCCTACGACTGGCATGCCGCCGATTTGCCGCTGGCCCCCGAAGACAAACGTTTGGCGCTGCTGGTAAGCCACCAAGACCAGGTGCTGGAGCTGCCCCACAACGCAGTGCTGCTAGCCAGCAACGCGCATTGCCCGGTGGCCGGTTACGCCATTGGAGAAGAGGTGTTTTGCGTGCAGGGCCACCCGGAATTTGTGCCCGACTACAGCGCTTTTCTGCTGAACCGCCGCCGCGAGCGCCTAGGTGAAAACTTGTATACCGCCGGCGTGGACAGCCTGCAACACGGCCACGATGGCCTGCAAGTGGCGCGCATGATGGTGGCTTTTGTGGAAGGCAAAGCCGCCTAGCAAAGCAGGCGTATGGGCCGGCAAATTCGCCGACACAAAACAGACAGCCCCCGCGCGGATAAAGCGTCGGGGGCTGTTTTGTTTGCGGCGCCTGGGTAAGGTGCTGGCGTACAACGCAGGCTTGTGGCCCTTGCTGGCGGTCGTTCCGGATTCGAATTTCCGATGGGCAAAGTGTAAAAGCAGTGGGGCGGCAGCGGATTGCGTTCTTGCCCTATTACGCTAAAGATTCGGCATACTCTGCCAATATTTTGCAATTCAAAGGCAATCACATGAAACTAGACCGCTTTGACCGCCAGATTCTGGAAGTCTTACAAACCGATGGCCGCATCAATAACCAAGACCTCGCCGACCGCATTGGCCTGTCCGCTTCGCCGTGTTTACGCCGGGTGCGGGCGCTTGAGGAAGCCGGTTTGATCGTGGGTTACCGGGCGCTGCTGGATGCGCGCAAATTGGGCTTGACGCTGATGGCGCTGATCCATATTTCCATGGACAAACACACGCCCGAGCGTTTTGCCAATTTTGAAGCGGCTATTGCAGTACTGCCCGAGGTGCTGGAATGCTTGCTGATTACCGGGCAAGACGCCGATTACCAGCTCAAGGTGGCGGTGCGTGACATGGACCATTACCAGTCGCTCTTGCTCAACCAGGTTACGCGCATTGAGGGCGTAACCGGTGTGCATTCAAGCTTTGTACTGCGCCGGGTGGTAGACCGCACCGCGCTGCTGGTGAGCGCGGCGGGTTTGGACTGACGCGCCTTTAACGCGCGTCGGGCAACTCGATCTTGACCTCGAGCACGTCGAGGTTGTCTTGGCGTTCCATCATGACTTTGATGTCATTGGGGTTGATCTTGATGTACTTGCTGATCACCGCAATGAGGTCGCGCTGCAGGTCTTGCAAATAATCAGGCTCTGAGGCGTTGCGGCCACTGCGCTCGTGCGCCAGAATGATTTGCAGGCGTTCTTTGGCAACACTGGCGGATTTTTTCTTCTCACCCAACAAAAACGAGAGGAAGGACATGCTTTTATTTCCCACCAAAAATACGCTTGAAAAAACCTTGCTTGGGCGCTTCGATAAAGCGCATGGGCTTGTCAACACCCAAGAAGCGGTCAATCACGTCTTTGTAAGCTTCGGCCACGTCGCTGCCTTCCATGTGCACAGCGGGTACGCCCTGGTTGGAGGCTTGCAGCACGGATTCACTCTCGGGAATCACGCCAATGAGCTTGATGCGCAAGATGTCCTGGATGTCTTCGAGCGACAGCATCTGGCCCTGGTCCACACGCGCAGGGTTGTAGCGGGTGATGAGCAAATGCTCTTTGATGGGTTCCAGGCCTTCGATCGCGCGCTTGGTCTTGCTCGCAAGCATGCCCAAAATGCGGTCGGAATCGCGCACCGAAGACACTTCGGGGTTGGTTACCACCAAGGCTTCATCAGCAAAATGCATGGCCATCAGCGCGCCAGTTTCAATGCCGGCAGGGGAGTCGCAGATGATGTATTCAAAGTCCATGGCTGCCAGGTCGTGCAGCACTTTTTCCACGCCTTCTTGCGTCAGCGCGTCTTTGTCGCGGGTTTGCGAGGCGGCCAACACGTACAGGTTTTCGCACTGCTTGTCCTTGATCAGGGCTTGGTGCAAATTGGCTTCGCGCTGGATCACGTTGATCAGGTCATACACCACGCGGCGCTCACAACCCATGATCAGGTCCAGGTTGCGCAAGCCCACGTCAAAGTCAATAACCGCCGTTTTGTGGCCGCGCAAGGCCAAGCCGGATGCAAAGCTGGCACTGGTGGTGGTTTTGCCGACGCCACCCTTGCCCGAAGTGACCACAATAATTTTTGCCATGGATGAAGAATCTTTCCGAAGGTGGAGTCGTGATGGTGAATTTTACGATTTCAATGCTTCGATGATGAGCTTTTCGCTTCCATCGTCGCTTAAACGAACTTGTGCCGGTTTGCCCAGCACATCGCCTGCCAGTTCTTTTTCGGTGGTGCGGTAGATACCCGCAATCGACACCAGTTCTGGCTCCAGGCAGAGCGAAAAAATACGCGCGCTGGTGTTACCGCGTGCTCCGGCCATGGCTTTGCCACGCAAGGGGGCGTAGACGTGAATGTTGCCGTCAGCAATTACCTCAGCGCCGCGGTTGACCATGGCCAGCACCACCAGATCGCCCCCACGGGCATAAATTTTTTGACCAGAACGCAGGGGCTTGGTTACCACCATGGTGGGGACGGGTGCGGCTTCACGCACTGGCGCAACCGGAGCTGGGGCAGGCGCGGTGCGCGCTGCGGGTGCGACGACCGGCACAACCGGTGCGGACGCAGGGGACGCTGCTTTGGCACCCGGAACCACCACGCGACGCGGCTCTGGCGGCGCTTCCGTCAGGCCCAGGCGCTGGGCGACAGCCAGACTGGCAGGGTCCAGACCACGCACCGCCATGGGCACGAGTTTGCAGGCGTCAAAGGCCTTCATCAACAATTCCCATTGCGGATGGGGCAAGACGATGTCGGTTTGGGTGAAGTCGATCACCACGCCGTCGGTGTCGAAGAAGTCGGGGCTTTCGCCTTTGGGGCCAAAGCTTCGGGCCAGTTCGGCGGCCACAATGGCCAGATCATGGGTTTTCACCACTAAGGCCACCAGGGTCAGTTGGGCGCTCTTGAGTTCAAAAGCAGCTGGCACAGCACCAGATGAAACAGTGGCGGGAGGAACCGTCATGGGGCGTGGTGTTGGAATGGGCAAACCGCAATTTTACTGTATGCACTGCTGCTGCAAAGCCATTGGCTGGACAGGCAAACCAAGCCCGGATTCAGGCTTTGGCTTGTTCCTGTCTTATCTCTTATTTCTTTATTTAAAGAATAGTAGTAGTAGATAGGGTCTGGGCAATTCTGTGAACAAGTGTTTTTTCTTTTTAAGAATCATGGACTTAAGGCTCTGCATTGCATGTGCAAGAGCGCGTTTTTTGGTGTCGCGTGAAAAGGGATAACTTTCTAAAAAACTTGTGCCTGTGCATAAGTGTCGGCTTGTTCTCTTTTTATCCACAGCCTTTTGCGCACGCTTATCGAACTACTGTGGTACCTTTAAATTTGAAAATTTTATTGAAATACATGGGGGAAAAGCGATGCTTTATCTGGTTTTGGGTTTGGTGGTGTTCTTGGGTACGCATTCCTTGCGGATAGGCGGTGATGCGCGGCGTAACGCCTTGCGTGCCAGTTTGGGCGAAGGCCGGTTCAAGACAGCGTACTCCCTGCTGTCTGTTGTGGGTTTTTTACTGGTGGTTTACGGCTTTGGGGTGGCACGCGAAACGCCTGTGCTGTTGTGGACGCCGCCTGCAGGAATGCGCCACCTGACTTTTCTACTTATGCTAATTGCCATGGTGCTGATGGTGGCTGCCTATGTGCCACGCAATTCCATACGCGCCCGCTTGCACCATCCCATGGTTTTGTCCGTCAAGGTGTGGGCGCTGGCGCATTTGTTGGTCAATGGAACGCTGGTCCATCTGGTGTTGTTTGGCGGATTCTTGCTCTGGAGCGTGCTGGTGTTTAGGGCATCACGCCAGCGTGATAAGGCCTTGGACATTCAATACCCGGTGGGGGAGTGGGTGCCGACGGCCATTACCGCAGGCCTGGGCCTTTTGCTGTGGCTGGTCATTCTGGGATGGTTGCACGGCATTTTGATTGGCGTGCGTTTGATTGCCTAGAACCGTTTGGTGGCCGACCCGATGCGCCAGTCATCGCCTACATGTTGAACCACCATTGGATAGCCATTTTGGCGACAAAGCCCACCATACCAAAAGCCAAGCCCAAGAAAAGCACAAAAGTGCCAAATTTGCCGGCCTTGGCTTCCCAAGCCAACTGTCCAATGATGAACAGCATGTAGAGCATGAAGGCGCCCACACCAAAGGTGAGTCCAAAGCTCGCGATCTGCTCTTCGGTATAGCCCCACATCAGCGTGCTTCCGTTGTAGGGGACGGAACTTGGCGCAGGGGCAGGTGATTGGCGTCGATCAGGTCGCGGTAGGCGTGCCAGCTTGCATGCCCCAGAAGGGGAATGACGAACACCAAGCCCAACAACAAAGAACCCAAGCCCAGCAAGCTCATGAGCAGAATAATGGCTGCCCATGCTGCCATGGGGACCGGGTTTTTCAAGACCACGCCCCAGCTCAGTAGTACTGCTTGCCAAAGTGAGATGCGCCGGTCCAGCATGAGCGGCATGGTGACAACACTGGACGCAAAAATAGGCGCCGCCATGACACCTCCAAGCGCCAGCCATATTTCGAAGAGCCAGCCCTCCTTCGCGCCGACGATCAAGCGCAAAAAGTCCACCGGAGTTTGGATAGGAACGGGCGAGAGCAGCGTGATCAACGCAGCAGACGTCAACACCCAGCCGGTGGCCGCGACTGCGAGTAAAAGACCAAACTGCACCATGCACCAGTAGTCGTTGCCCAGCTTGTCGTGGTGGCTGGCTTGCCAATTCGTCCAAGTGCGCCAAACGGTGCTCCAGCGTGTCGCTTGTTGATTTTCCAGTTCGCGGCTCAACGCGTACAAACTGGCAGCCAAGACGGGGGCGATGAACAAAAAGCCGGACAAAGCGCCTGCGAGCAACCAGAACCGGTCGTGTGCGACCAGGGTGATAAAGCCGCCCACCGCAGTTAGCACCAAGCCATGGGCCAGGCTGATCCAGCGCAGCTTGACCAGATCGCGCATGCCCAGTACCAGCCAGCCTAGCGTCTGCCCGATGCTCACTTCGCGAATCGACAGAGGCTGGAGAGGTGATGGATTCATACAAGAAGTGTAAGTAGAAAAGCGTGTTGCCTCGCACCCGCTGTGTTGGACCTGCGGGCTCAGCGTCCACCGCTTTAGGTTCTAGCGCCATTCATAATGGCATTTTGTAGAGGGAAACAACCATGGCAAGAGCAATACTGAACGAATCAGACATTCACCCGGCAATTCGACAACTGGTGGCAAACCATCACCACGAGGTGGTGGATGAGGTCAAGGCTGCAGTTGCTGCCCACCCGGTGGTCGTGGTTGGCATGGCAATGAACCCTATGCCCAAAAAGGCCCGCGCCGCACTTGCACAAGCCGGTATTGCCCACGAATACCTCGAATACGGCAGCTACTTCAACACCTGGCGTAAGCGCAACGCCTTGAAAATGTGGACCGGCTGGCCCACATTTCCCATGGTATTTGTCAAAGGCACACTTGTGGGCGGCGCCAGTGACGTTCAGGCGCTGATTGCCAGCGGTGAACTCAAGAAAACGCTGGCCTGACGAAACCTTAGTTGTGCCAAGGTCCACGGCGCATCATGTGCGCGTGTTCGGCATCAAAGCTTTTCTTTTGGGTGGTGTCTAAGGTCGCATAAAGGGTCTTGATTGCTTCGTCCCGCTGGTCCATGAAGGGTTTCATCGCTTCTTGGTGCTGGGTGCGCATCTGGCGCATTTTGTCAATGCGTTCAGGCGTGGTCAGCTTGTCGAGTTCGGCGCGGTCTGGCATGGCAACAGGTGGGACGGCCGGCGGTTTCATGGCGGCAGTAAACGCAGCCCACGCGGGTTCTTGGGACGCGTTAATGTGCAGCTTGCGTTTGAGTTCTTCCAAGTGCTTGGTGACGCGTGCCTGCATGTGCTCAGGCGTCATGGTTTGTCCGTGGTGCATGCCGAACATGCCTTCATGTCCAGCCATGGGAGGCTCCATTTGGGCCATCGCGCTCAGACCAAAGGCAGCCAGGCTGCCGGCAACAAGAAGGGTTTTCCAAGGTGTTTTCATAGCGGTATCTTTCAGTGGCTGCGCCGTTGCGGAAATCGCCAGGCAGTGAAGCGAGTGTGCGAGTGGTGTGTAAGTGCGCGATTGCGCTAATGCAAGACTTTGTAAAGTTGGCGATGGGCCGAGTTTGGTTTTATTGAATAAAGAAAGTTGGCTGTGTTTAAAAATTTGATGGTTTACCGATTGACTGCGCCTTGGACTGCCACCGTAGCGCAAGTCGAGGCTGCGCTGCAAGAAGCGCACTTTGTGGAATGTGGCGCGTCGCAAGAAAAATCGGTCGGTTGGATCGAACCCCGCGGCCAGGCCCACGGTGCTTGCGTGGAGGTGATGGCCGGGCAGTGGATTTTGAAGTGGATGATGGAAGTCAAAAGCGTGCCCGGCTCGGTGGTCAAACGCAAGGTGCAAGAACAAGTGGCGCAGATTGAAGCCACCACCGGACGCAAACCCGGCAAAAAAGAAATCCGCACCTTGAGCGACGACGCTCGTCTTGCGCTCTTGCCCATGGCGTTTACCAAACAGGGCAGCGTCACGATTTGGATCGACCCCAAGGCCCAACTCTTGGTGTTGGACGCCGGCAGCCAGTCCAAAGCCGATGAAGTGCTGACCAGCCTGGTCAAGGCGGTAGACGGCCTGGCCTTTGGCCTGGTCAACACCCAAACCGCACCTGCTACCGCCATGGCCCACTGGTTGGGCACCCAAGAGGCGCCCCAAGGCTTTAGCGTGGACCGCGAATGTGAGCTCAAGGCCGCAGATGAATCTAAGGCGGTGGTGCGCTACACCCGCCACGCCCTGGACACCGACGAAGTGAGCCAGCACATTGCCAACGGAAAGGTCCCCACCCGCCTGGCCCTGACTTGGAACGACCGCGTGTCTTTTGTGTTGACCGAGGCTTTGCAACTCAAAAAAGTGGCATTTTTGGATGTGGTGGCCGACGAGGCGCCCTCTGCGGCCAGCGACCGCTCGGATGACCACTTTGACGCGGATGTGGTGATTGCCACGGGCGAGTTAGTGCGTTTGTTGCCCGATTTGTTTGAGGCTTTGGGTGGGGAGATGGCGCTGGGCTGATTTCGCGCTGGGTGTTATTTTTATTGAGGCTTTTGTAGCCCCCACTCACTCCCCCAGCCCCTCTCTCGCCCCGCCGGGCGAAAGAGGGGGGCGAACAGCCACATTTGGTTTTGTCGCTTCGGCTAGGCTTCTACTGCTGTAAGGCCTGTGAGTCTGCCTACGACACTTATGAACGGCGCCGCCGCCGCGACGGCTTTCGGGGTTTGGTCGCAGCCGCAGCGGAAATTCGCGGCGAGGCGCCGCTCTTACCAAATACCGCTGGTGCTGGGCAGCGGCCAGTGGTGCCGTAGCCGAAGCGACGAAACCAAATGTGGCTGTCCGCTCCCCCTTTCCTCCCCGCTGGGGAGGAAAGGGGGTCGGGGGGATAGGCGGGGAAAAAAAGCCGGCCTCGGCCGAGGCAACACGGCGAAAAATCCAGGGGATTTGACCCAGATCAGCCCGTCACCACATACCCTTCCTCGACAATCGCGTGGGCAAGCGCCTCGTGACTTTTCTCTGACAACACCTGCACCTTATTGGCACTGCGCTCAATCTCAACTTTGGCTTGCGGGTCCAGCCGCACAATTGCCGCAGTCACGGCTTTTTCGCAGTGGCCGCAGGTCATGCCGGTGACGGTAAAGAGGTGGTTCATGGTGCGCTTTCAAGAATAAAGTTATCGGGCCAAAGACGTCTAAAGCAGTGGCCGTAAGCTTAACCTTGCACCCAAGGCCCTCTTTTTCAACCCCACCCCGAAAGACCATCAGCCCATGAGCAGCGCCGCGCCCCCTGAAGTGTGTTCCCTGGACATCGGCATTGGCGGCATGACCTGCGCCTCCTGCGTTGGCCGGGTAGAAAAAGCGCTCAAGCGCGTGCCCGGCGTGCAAAGCGCCAATGTGAACCTGGCCACCGAGTCGGCGCGCATTGCGTTTCCGGCGGACGTGGCGCAGGCCGCGCAGATGGAGGCTTTGTTGCGCCGCGCGGTGCGCGACGCGGGCTACGAGCCCAAGGCGGCGGATGCGGCCATTGACACGCCAGACGCCGGCGCCTGGGTCGGGTTTGCGCCGGTGGCCTGGGGCTTGGCGCTGTGTGTGCCGCTGGTGATGCCGATGCTGGGCGACGTGTTGGGCCAGCACTGGATGCTCTCGCCGCTGTGGCAGTTTGCGCTGGCCACGCCGGTGCAGTTTTTGCTGGGTGCGCGCTTTTATATTGCCGGTTGGCACGCCCTGAAAAACGGCAGCGGCAATATGGATTTGCTGGTGTCTTTGGGTACCACGGCGGGCTGGGCCTTGTCGGTTTGGCTGTGGCTGAGCGCCCCGGCCGGGGCCATGGTGCATTTGTACTTTGAAGGTTCGGCCCTGGTGATCAGCCTGGTGCTGCTGGGCAAATGGCTGGAAGTGCGGGCCAAGCGGCAAACGACCTCGGCCATTCGCGCCCTGCACGCGCTGCGGCCCGAGCGGGCGCACTTGCTGCGCCCTGAGGGCGAGGTGGACGTGCCTGTGGCCGAAGTGCTGGTGGGCGACACGCTGGTGGCCAAACCTGGCGAGCGTTTTGCCGTGGACGGCCTGGTGACCGACGGCGCCACCCAGGTGGACGAATCCATGCTCACCGGCGAATCGCTGCCGGTGGCCAAAGAGGCGGGTGCGCGGGTGACGGGCGGCTCCATCAACGGCGAGGGCCGGGTGCTGGTGAAGGTTACCGCCGTGGGCGCGCAGACCATGCTGTCTCACATCATTCGACTGGTGGAAGACGCGCAGGCGGCCAAGGCGCCTATCCAGCGCATGGTGGACCAGGTGAGCGCCGTGTTTGTGCCGGTGGTCTTGCTGATTGCCCTGTCCACGCTTTTGGGCTGGTGGCTTACCGGCCACAGTTTTGAGCTGGCACTGATCCGCGCCGTGGCGGTGCTGGTGATTGCCTGCCCTTGCGCGCTGGGCCTGGCCACGCCGGTGGCCATCATGGCGGGCACGGGCGTGGCCGCCAAGTACGGCATTTTGATCAAGGACGCGCAGGCGCTGGAGCTGGCGCACAAGGTGAACGTGGTGGCCTTTGACAAGACCGGCACCCTGACCGTGGGCCGACCGCAGCTCAAGGCGCTGCTGGCGTCCGACGCCAAAGCGGCGCCAGCCCCCGCAAGCATAGACCCCGTTTTATTGCAGATATGCGCCAGCCTGCAAAGCGGCAGCGAACACCCGCTGGCCCACGCGGTGGTGGAGAGCGCCAGCGCCCAAGGCTTGGCGCTGCTACCTTTGGCCGATGCGCGAGGTGTGGCCGGCCGCGGCACCGAAGGCCTGGTGGACGGCCAGCACTACGCCCTGGGCAGCCTGCGCTGGATGCAGGAGCTGCAAGCCCAGCCTGCACTGGCCACGCCCGCGGGCGCCGCGTTTGCCACCCAGGCGCGCGCGCTGGAGAGGGATGGCGCCAGCGTCTCAGCCTTGGCGCAGCAACAAGACGGCGTCTGGACCCTGCGCGCTTTGCTGGCCTTTGC
>CANCJD010000031.1 GCA_947378275.1 Comamonadaceae bacterium | reverse complement strand
ACCAGGGGCAAGATGGAGATCGTGTGGTCATGCGACAAAAAGAAGGTGTTGCCGTCAGGCGCGGCGGCTTTCAACGCTTGCGCTGCAATCAGGCCGCCGGCACCCGCGCGGTTTTCCACGATCACCGGCACGCCAAGCTGGTCTTTGAGTTTGTCGGACAGGATGCGCGCAATCGCGTCGGTGCCGCCGCCCGGCGGAAAGCCCACCAACACCTTGATGGTGCTGGTTTGGGCCATTGCCGCACCCGCCACTAAGAAAAATCCCAGCAGCGCCGCTGTGGCGCGCAGCGAATGGCGCCGACTTACATTGAAAAAACAGGCCATGAAAAAACTCCTCAAGGTAAAAAAAGCAAGCCCAATTAAAGCAAAACCGGCGGCAGCGTTTGCGTGCGGGGCAGGCCACGGTTACCGAAAGCGCCCGGGCGCGAACGGTGCTAGGTCCAGCGCCGGGGCGCGCCCGGCCACCAGGTCTGCCACCAGACTGCCGCTCACACCGCCCAAGGTCAGGCCAATGTGCTGGTGGCCAAAAGCGTAGACCACGCGCGCCGACGCCCGCGAGCGCCCGATCACCGGCAGCCCATCGGGCAGCGTGGGCCGAAAACCCAGCCAGGGCTCGGTGGCCGCAGGCAGCCCGGGCAAGGCGCGCTGCGAGGAATGCTCTAACAGCTTGAGCAAGCCGGCGTGCTTCTCAGGCTTGAGCCCGGCCAGTTCCACACTGCCCGCCACGCGGATGCCGCGCGCCATGGGCGTCATATAAAAGCCACGTTCAGCCCAACCCACCGGGCGTGAGATCAGGCTGCTGCTGCCCGGATACAGCACGTGGTAGCCGCGCTCGGTGTCCAGCGGAATGGCGTCGCTGCACTGCGCCGCCAGCGCCCGGGAATAGGCCCCGGCGCACAGCGCCACCTGGTCATAGGCCTGCGCACCGTCAGCGCACTGCACCACCACCTCGTGCGGCCCAGGGCGCAAGTGGGCGACCGCGCTTTGCACCACGCGCAAACCCTGCTGCTGCAAATCGGCCTGCAAGGTGTGCAAAAACGCGCCGGGGTCGGACAAATGCCAGGAACCGCGAAACAGCACGCCACGCTCGAACATCGGGCTTAAGTTCGGCTCCAGCGCCTGCACCGCGTCACGCCCCAGCACATCGAGCGCCACGCCCAGCGTTTGGCGCAGCGCCAGGTCAGCCTGCGACTGCGCAAACGCCTGGGTGCTGGAATACAAATACAGGCATTCGCGCGGGCGCACAAACTGCGCCAGACCGGGCGTCTGCAACAGGGCGTCGTACCCCGCTTGCGCGCGGCCCAGCAACTGCGCCAGCGCCCGGGACGTGTGCTCTGAACGCTTTGCTGTCGAGTGAAACAAGAAGCGCGCAAGCCAGGGCGCGAGCTGCGGCAAATAGCCCAGGCGCA
The DNA here is from genome assembly GCA_947378275.1 of Comamonadaceae bacterium. Taxonomy (GTDB): domain Bacteria; phylum Pseudomonadota; class Gammaproteobacteria; order Burkholderiales; family Burkholderiaceae_C; genus Allorhodoferax. Next base: position 16,613 of record CANCJD010000031.1, on the reverse strand, counting down.
GGCGAAACGGGCTGCTTGCGTCGAGCAAAAAGTGCGGAATGTCGCGAAACACCGACGGGTTGTTGACCGGAATGCAGGCGTAGCTTGCAAAGGTACCGGCGTTGCCAAAAGAGGCACCTCCGGCGGCGCCCACCGGGTCGTACAGCGTGACAGCGTGGCCCTCGCGCATCAGATGCCATGCGCTGGACAAGCCCACAAAACCTGCGCCTATGACTGCGATGTTTGCCATGGATGGAGTTCTCGTTGATTGCTGCGCGGTGGCGGGTCAGGGGCTGCTGGCGGCCTCAGTGGCCAAGACGCGCTGGGCCTTGCCATCGGGCGACAGCAGTTCGTTCATGCTCTGGTCCAAGCGGCTCAGCAACACGGGCACCAGGCTGGCGTCCAGCGATTTATCGCCCACCGTCAGCGCCCCTGCGGCGTAACGGTAGCCCATCTTCAGACCGCCGGGCACCTCTTGCACGTAGCCGCCTTGCAGGGCCATTTGGGCTTGTTCCGCCGTCAGCATGCCGCCCTTGACCACGATCTCGCCAGACGACTGAAGCTGCTGGGCCAGTGCCACTTCGCCACTGGGTGAAGGTCGCAGCTCCACCAGAAGGTGAGCGTCCACGCTGGCGTCGGCGTCGCGCGCTTTCAGGCTCGCAATGCCCACCGAAAATCCGGTGCTCACCAGGGTTTTCAGGGCTTGGCGCGCTACGGTCGCCTGCGCCTCGCTCAGATCGGCGTAGCCGCAGTTCGCGCTGAAAAGCGTGACCAGCGTCTGCGCGCTTTTGGCGTGCAGGCCGGTCACGGCGCTCTCCAGCACCACGTCGCTCAGCGTGTGGCCCATCCACAAGAGGCTGCGCACCGACAGGCTTTGCTGGTAGTTCAAGCGGTCGGCGGCTTCCCGCATTTCGCTGCGCAGGCGCAAGCCCTGCAAAGACGTGGCGCCGGAGCCAGCCGAGTCCACCTCCAACTCCACGCTGCCCATGCCCCGGTCCCGGTCTGCCATGGCAAGGTGGATGCGGGCACCGTGCAGGTTCAGCGGCGCACCCTTGCCCTGAAGGGCAATGTCGTCCGCGCTCCAATGCAAAGCCATGGCCTTGCCGTCCAGGCGCAAGCGGGCTTTGGACGCCGCTATGTTCAGGCCCGGAGCGTCCGCGCCGCCGCCCCAGGCGGGCAGCGCCATGTCAGTTTGCAGGGCGCCGTCAAAGCCGACTTCGCCGCTGGCGCTCAGGATGACGGACTCGCCCGAAGGCTCCCCGCTTGAAACACCGTTGGACTCCAGCGTCCAAGAAAAATGGCTCAGGCTGTTGTACGTGGGCAGGTGGCTGATGCGGTAGTGCAGCGCCAGGTCCGAGGGTGCCTGGGACGCATCTTTCCCGCACGTTGCACGCATGCGCACCTGGGCCGAGCCCTGGGACGAGAAAAGCCCCGCATGGTGGACTACATTGCGCAGCGCCCAGGGGCCTTGCCCAGGCTGGCCCGCCAGGGCCTGGATCTCAGACTCAAACTGGCGCGAGCTGTACCACGGCACGGCCAGTGCGCCCACCGCCACGACCAGAGCCACCACCAACAGTGGCACGGCAATTTTCAGATTTAATTTCACACAGGCTCCCGACGCAAATACGCGGCGCGCCTACAGTCTGCGGCGCCCCCACCCCTGGAGTATCGCGGCATGCGGGCGGTTTAATGAAAGTCCCGGCTTCCCGGCGCCAAGGTTCCCAGCCAATGCGTCAGGTCCACCAGCCGCTTGGCCACCAGGTGGCGCACCTGGCCACCGCTGCTCTCGTCGCGCTGCCAGACGCCATAAACCGCCAGCAGGCGCGCGCGGTACAGCGCGGGGCGAAAAGCCTCTTTCACTGCCTTCCAGACAATCACGTTGACGCTGCCGGTCTCGTCCTCTAGCGTCACAAAAATAACGCCCTTGGCGGTTTGCGGCTGCTGGCGCATGGTGACGATGCCGCAGGCACGCGCCAAGCGGCCGTGCGGAAAGTCGCGCAACTGGTCAGCGCTGAGCAGCTTTTGTGCACTGAGCTGGGGGCGCAAAAAAGCCACCGGGTGGCTGCGCAGGCTCAAGCCCGTGGCGGCGTAGTCAAACACCACTTCTTCCACCTCGTGCGCCGCGGGCAGCGCCAGCGCGTCTTCCATCACCGGCACGCCGCAAAACAGCGCGGGCGCCGCGTGCAGAGCAGAGGCGTCCCAGACCTGCTGGCGGCGGTGGCCGCTCAAGGCGCGCAGCGCATCCGCACTGGCCAGCGCCTTGAGGTCGCCCGCATCTAACGCACAGCGGTGCGCCAGATCAGCCGTGCTGGCAAACGGCGCGTGGGCGCGTTCCTGCGCGATGCGCTGCGCCACTTCCTGGCGCAGCCCGCTGACCATGCGCAGACCCAGGCGGACGGCGGGGTGGGGGGGCGCGGGGGCTTGTGGTGAGGGGGTTTGCGCTTGGCCGCGCGACGGGGTTTGCGCGTGGCCGCCAATGGGGTCAGAGCCCGATTTCGTTACAGGCCGCGCGCTCCGAATCGGTTGCTGTCCTGAATCGGGATCTGACCCCATTTGCTCTGCCCCCATTTTCTCTGCTGCCGTTTGCGCTGGACCCAGTTTTTCCAGCGTGCAATCCCAGTCGCTGTGGTTCACGTCAATGGGTCGCACTTGGACGCCGTGGCGGCGGGCGTCTTGGACGAGTTGGCTGGGGGCGTAAAAGCCCAGGGGCTGGCTGTTGAGCATGGCAGCCAGAAAGCACGCTGGCTCGTGGTGCTTGAGCCAGCAACTCACGTAGACCAAAAGCGCAAAACTGGCGGCGTGGCTCTCGGGGAAGCCGTATTCGCCAAAGCCTTCAATCTGCTTGAACAAGGCATCGGCAAATTCCTGCGTGTAGCCATTGGCCACCATGGCACCCACCAGGCGGTCGTAAAAGTGCTGCACGCCGCCCTTGCGCTTCCAGGCCGCCATGGAGCGGCGCAGGCTGTCGGCTTCGCCACCACTAAAGTTGGCCGCCGCCATGGCGATTTGCATCACCTGTTCCTGAAAAATCGGCACGCCCAGGGTGCGTTTGAGCACGTCTTCCAGCGCTGGGCTGGCGTATTGCACGGCGCCGGGGTTGGCGCGTGCCTGCAAGTACGGATGCACCATGCCGCCCTGAATCGGGCCGGGCCGCACGATCGCCACTTGCACCACCAGGTCGTAAAAGCAGCGGGGCTTGAGGCGCGGCAGCATGCTCATTTGCGCGCGGCTCTCGATCTGGAACACGCCCACCGTGTCGGCGCGGCAGATCATGTCGTAAGTGGCCGGGTCTTCGGCCGGAATGTCTTGCAGGCGCAGCGGCCTGCCGCGCCGCTGGCCTACCAAATCCAGGCAGCGGTGGATGGCGCTGAGCATGCCCAGGGCCAGCACGTCCACTTTCAAAAGGCCCACGGCGTCCAGATCGTCCTTGTCCCACTGGATGATGCTGCGCTCGGGCATGGCGGCGTTTTCTACCGGCACGATGCGGGTCAGCGGCCCTTGCGTAAGGACAAAGCCACCCACGTGCTGGCTGAGGTGACGCGGAAAGCGCTGCAACTGCGTGGCCAGATCAAGCCACTGTTGCAGGCGGCGCGGTGATGGAAGGGTGAAGTCGTTCTGCGCGCCGGGCGCCACAGCGGCAAGGCGCTCAGCTCCATCTCCTTCGGCCAAAGCCTTGGCATCAGAGCGCTCTGATGCGCTTTCTCCGACGTGAGCCTGGGCGGCAGAGCGCCCAGCTCCGTGTCCCCCGCCCGCTGCGCGGGCTCCTCCTTTACCTGCGCTGGGCGCTCTGCCGCCCAGGCTTTCTGCACCCGTAGAACCTGAGGCTTCAGCGACTCGTTCAATCGCGCTTTGCAGCCGCTCGGCCAGCACCGTGCGGCTGTACATGCCGGGGTGTTCTTTGGACATGGCGGTAATCAGGGCTTCGGGAATGTCGAGTGCCCGCCCCACGTCACGCAGCGCGCTGCGCGGCCGGTAGCTGGTGACCACGGCGGTAATGGCGGCGCGTTCGCGGCCGTATTTGGCGTAGATGTACTGGATCACTTCTTCGCGCCGCTGGTGTTCAAAGTCCACGTCAATATCGGGCGGCTCGTCGCGCTCACGCGAGATAAAGCGCTCAAACAGCACTCTCATGCGCGCCGGGTCCACCTCGGTCACGCCCAGGCAATAGCACACCGCCGAATTGGCCGCCGAGCCGCGCCCCTGGCACAGGATGTTTCGGCTGCGGGCAAAGCGCACGATGTCGTGCACCGTCAAAAAATACATCTCGTACTTCAGCTCGGCAATCAGCGCCAGCTCGTGCTCCACCTGCGCACGCACGCTCTCGGGCATGCCGCCGGGGTAGCGTACGAGCGCGCCCTCTTGCGTGTACTGGCGCAGGGTTTGCGCCGGGGTGTGGCCGGGCAACACGGCCTCCAGCGGGTAGTGGTAGCGCAGGCTGTCCAGAGAAAAGTTGCAGCGCCGGGCGATCTCTAGCGTGTGGGCCAGCGCCGGCGCATCAAACAAGGCGCCCAGGCGCGCGCGGCTGCGCAAATGGCGCTCGGCATTGGCTTGCAAGCCACGCCCGCACTGCGCCACCGGCAGCCCTAGGCGCACGGCGGTCAGCACGTCGTGCAAGGGCTTGCGCGAGCGCAGGTGCATGCGCACCCCGCCAGTGGCCACCAGCGGCACGCCGCTGAACTGCGCAATCTGCTGCAGGCGCAGCGCGTGCAGCGCGTCTTGCACGCCCAGGCTGCGCGCCATCCCTAGCCAGACCGCCGCGCCATAGCGCGCCTTGGCCGATGCGGCAATGGCGCAGGCCTGTTCAATGGACACGGTAGGCGGCAGCAGCAAGATGATTTCGGTGTCATCGAGCACGGGCCAGGCGGAAAAACCACCTGCGCCGCCCTCTGACTGCGGATCCCAGCGCAGCGCGTATTCCCCCTTGGGCGCAGCGCGGCGGGCGCTGGTGATGAACTCGCACAGATTGCCCCAGCCCTGCAAGTCATGCGCCAGCGCCACGAAACGAAACATCACCTCTGGCGCGCCGCCGCCCTTGGCTTCGTGCGACCCGCCCGCAGGCGGCGCCACGCCAAACTCGGCGCCCGCAAGCAAATGCAGACCCAGGCGCTTGGCCTCCAGGTGCGCGCGCACCATGCCGGCCACCGAGCACTCGTCGGTCAGCGCCAGCGCCGCATAGCCCAGGGCGTGGGCGCGCTGCACCAGCTCTTCAGGCAGCGAGGCGCCGCGCTGAAAGCTAAACGCCGACAAACAATGCAGCTCGGCGTACTCTGGCGGTAGCGGGGCTGGCGCTCGCGCAGTGGCAGGCGATAAAGGCAGGGATTCCATACGAAGTCAACAACAAAACCGAGGCTTAGCCCAATGGATAAGGGGATTTTGTTATTTTTACTGTTTATAAATACAGTATGGTAAACCTATCTACCCAAACCTGCCCAGGTTCGCATAATGCTCAGTTTTGGCGCTGCGGCGCAGGAGCTTTTGTCAGATGCATTGCCCAACCCTGATTCTTCGTACCCTGGTCGCTGCCAGTCTGGCCTGCGGTCTGGCCCACGCCCAAACCGCGCCCGACGCAGCCGCGCCCACGCTGCCGTCCACCGACCCGGCCAAGATTCCTGAGCTGCGCGCAGGCAGCGGCTACCTGATTGGCTACTTGCCGCGCAAAGACTTGCCCAACAGCCTGCAACTGCTGCCCGCTCCATCAGTGAACGGTTCAGCTGCTGCTGCGGCGGACCTCGCCTTTCACCAGCAGCTCCAGGGCCAGCGCAGCGGTTTGCGCTGGGAGCTGGCCGCGCAAGATGCTGTGCTGAAGTTTCCAGCGGTGGCATCCACGTTTTCTTGCGCGCTGGGTGTTTCCATCTCGCAAGAGGCCACGCCGCACCTGAACATGCTGCTGCGCCGCAGTCTGGCCGACGCCGGCCTGTCCACTTATGCCGCCAAAGACAAGTACCAGGCCCAGCGTCCGTTTGTCAAACTGGCGCAGACCACGTGCTCACCGGCAGACGAAGCGGCGCTGACGCGCGACGGTTCCTACCCCAGCGGCCACGCGGCCGTGGGCTGGGCCTGGGGCCTGATCCTGACCGAGCTGGCGCCCGAGCGCAGCCAGGCCCTGCTGGAACGCGCCTATGCCTTTGGCCAAAGCCGCGCGGTCTGCGCCGTGCACTGGAAGAGCGATATTGATGCCGGCCAGCTCATGGGCGCGGCGACCGTGGCCAAACTGCATGGCAACGCCGATTTTCTGGCGCAACTGGGTGCCGCCCGCGCCGAGATTGCCCAGGCGCGCGCCCAAGGCAGCCAGCCCAACCGCGACTGCGCCGCCGAGGCCAACGCGCTGGCGCTGGACCGGCCGCTGCAGTAGCGTTCGCCTCAGCCCCTGTGGCGCGCCGGGTTCGCCCTAACACCCGTCAGACAAGTCAGTCCGCAGCAGCGTTCCGGTGCAGCCAGTCCAAGACGCCTTGCAGGTCTTTGAACTCGTCCATGGAGCGGGCAGGAACCGCGGGATAGCGAGCGTTCCACAGCCGGGCCAGGGCTGCGCCGGCGCCAATTTCCAGCACGCAATGCGGTTGGCGCTCCGCCAGCGCTTGCATGCACGACTCCCATTGCACCGTGCTCGCCACTTGTGCGACCAGCGCGCTGCGTAGCGCCTGCGGCTGTCGGCCCATGCCGCCGGTGGCATTGAGCGCCAGCGGGCAAACGGGTACGCTCCACGCAAAGGCATCCAGCGCCGCGTCAAATGGCGCCAGCGCCGGGCGCATCCAGCTTGAATGCGAGGCCACCCGCACACCGAGCCGCGCGCATTGGGCGCCCTGGGCTTGCAATCGCAGCAAAGCGGCGTCCAAGTCTGCGTCCAGACCTGCAAACACGGCCTGTTCGGGTCCCAGATCAATCGCGCATTCCAGCGCGGGGCACAGGGCCTGGGTGCGGGTGCGCGCCATGCCGGTGACCGACAACAAGCCTGTTGCCAGACCGGCCACGGCCTGGTCCATGCAGCGTGCGCGCACTTGCGCCAGCGCCATGGCTGATTCAGCCGACAAAGCACCGGCGGCGGCAAAGGCGGCGAGTTCGCCCACGCTGTAACCCGCCACCGCCAGTGGCGCACTGAGCCCCGCCGCTTGCAAGGCCGCCCAGGCGGCCAGCGCGGTGCCGGTAATCACCACTTGGGCAAAACCGTTGTCAGCGCGCCGCAGCGGATCGGCCAGCGCGGCGCGCCAATCGCTGCCAATGTGCGCCTCCATCTGGCGCAGCACTGGTGCAGCCGAAGGTGCAGACTCCAGCCACGGCAGCATGTCCGCATGCTGGTTGGCCTGGCCAGAAAACAAAAGCACGTAGGCCATGGCCGCAGAGCTAGGGGTGCGCCAGGGCGCGTGCAGGCGCGGGCCTCAAATGGCCAACCGGCGATGCCGTGCCAGCTGCCGCAGGCTGCAGCGCCGCCAACCAGCAGGCGCTGGCCAGCACGTCCGCACTGCCGCCCGGTGACAGGCGGCGCTGCACGGCTGCCCGGTGCAAGGCGCGGGCCTGCTGCTGCCAATGCGCTTGGGCAACGCCGCCTGCGGCCAAAAATTCTTGCGCTTGCGCCTGCATCCAGTGCAAACCGGCCAAGCCGCCACGGTGCACCAGGTTGGTGTCGTCCAGCACGGCCATGGTGGCAAACAGCGCCTGCACCCGCGCGGCGCGCTCGCCCACACCGGCCAAAAGCGCGGCTTGCAGGGCAGGCAAAGCGACATCAAATACGGCAGGAAAGCCCAGCGCGGCCTCTTCCAGCGCGCTGCGCAGGCCGTGGGCGCGCGCCGCTTTTTGGCCGTTGGTCACCGGCGCCGCAGCGCGCACCAGGGCGGCGCGCTCACCCAATTCCGCACCCCAGCCCGCTAGCAAGGCAGCGCGCAGGGCGGGCGCATGCAGCGCCTGGCCCTGAGCGCACAGGCGCCCCGCCGCCGCGCACAACAGGCCCAGTCCAAAGATCGCCCCTTTATGGGTGTTGACGCCCTGGGTGGCGGCCAGCATGCGCGCCTCGGCGGCCAGCCCCAGGGTTTGCAGGCCCACCAGATCAACACCCTGCCCGCCCGCCACCGCCGCGCGGCCAAAGTAGTGGCGCAGGGCAAACAGGCTGCGCACAAAGGTGGACGCATCCATGTCCTCGTGGCTGCCACGGTCGCGCAGGGACACCAAGCCGGGCTTGGGCTCGAGCGCCACCTCGACATACAAGGCACGCACCGCCGCACGGGCCAGGTGGTGCGCCACGAGGGGCGAGTGGCTGTTGATGTGTGGCTGGCGCATGGCTTGCGGGCTCAGGCCCAGGCCGCAAGGCGCTGCACCGGCGCAGCCAGAAGCGAAGGTTCCGCGGCTGCTTTGGCCAGCGCCACTACGCCAGGCCAGTCCAGCAGGCGCAGGTCGAGGCGGTCTTTCACCAAGGCTTGGCGCGCCCGGCCCTGGCGCAGCAGGAGCATTTCGCGCCAGGCCAGCGCCTGGCCCTGCGCAAACACGATTTCGCCGTCCACGCGCAAGGGCAACAAGGGCGCATCGCGCTTGGCGTCTCCCCCATTGCCATGAATGCCCTTATCCCCGGTGTCGCCCGTTTGCGCCAGCCATTCCAGCGCGCGCACGGCGGCGGGCAGGTCGGCCACGTGCACGCTCAGGTCCAGGTCCGAGCCGGGGCGGACATAGGGCATGCCCGTCATGAACTGCCAGCCGTAGGAGCCAAACACCCGCACCTGCGCCGCCAGACCGGCACCTTGCGCCAACCAGGGCGCTGCCGTAATGCCCCACAGGCTGGACTGCGCAACCTCGTGCAACAAAGGAAACTGGCCCTGTCTGGCAATGCCGTCCAAGGCCACCTCGGTGCCCAGGCGCCGGCGGCCCCAATGCTGTGGGGCGGGCAGGCCCAGGCACACCGCATCTGCCGCCACGCCCGGGCGCTGGCGCGCCACCACCCAAGGGAAATGGCAGGTTTGCCAGTAGCGCAGCAGGTCTTGGGCCAGAACGTCCCACGCCTGGTCGTGCACCACGCGCCAGGCCTGCGGCGTGAGCCAGACCAGGGTGTTGCGCTGCAAGTCGGTCAATTCGGCTCCCGGCGCAAATCAGGCCGGAACAGCTTCGGTGCGTACGCGTTGTGCCACGGCAGCGGCAAGCTTGCGCCCGCCGCGCAGCGCACCGTCCGCCGCACGGGCGTCGCCCTGAGGAACGGCAGCCAAGGCGGTAAGCAACTGCGCTTGCAAGTCGCCATGCCACAGGCTGTGGATGCCGCCCATGGCCACAAAATTTTGCACGCCCGGCGCAAACACCGGGTTGGACTCGGACAGCTGCTGCAGCCGCTCTTCGCTGATCTTGGTCACACGCGCCATGGCCGGCAGGCGCATGACGCGGATTTCGGCGTCGGGCAAGGCGTAGCAGGCGTCGGCCATCAGGCCGGAGGTGATGAAGCCCCCCGAAAGCGCCTGGTCATAGACCAGCCCGACCACGCGGTGGCCACGCTCTCGCGCCAGCGCAATGCAGCAACCCAGGTGCGCCATGTAGCGGTTGATGCCCAGCATCTCGTCGCGGTAGCGCAGGCGCTGGCCTTGGGTGTCCACCAGCAACAAGATCGGGCGACCCGGAAAGTTCTTGACGGTATCGAGCACGCAGCGCGCCTGCGCCAAGGCAAGCTCCACCCCAATGGGTGCGTGGTCGGTGGTGCCGACCACCGCGACCGTCTGTCCACCCACGGTGCCGCTGCCGCTGAGCAGGTCGCCGGTACGCACCACCGTGTGCGCTTCGCCAAAAAATGCGCTAACCAGGTTTTGCCAGTTCATGCCGGTACTTCCGATTCGTGGGTTTGAAGGGCGCGCACGCCACGGGCGTCGAGCTCGGGAACAGCCAGCGGGTTTGCAATACCCAGGGCTTGCCAGACTTGGGCGCCGTCGGTGCATTCGCCAAAACGGACCAGCCGGTCGGCCAGCAGCGCGTGCTCTTGCTCCATGGCCTCCAGCGTCAGGGTGCGGTGGCAGGGCAGCGCGGCCAGCGCAGCGGCCCGAAAGGCGTCTATGTCGTCGTCCACCAGCACGTCGCAGTCGCCCGTCAGGTAGCGGTGTTTGCCGCCGGTGGTGCGCCACACCAAGGCGCGGTCGCGCGCGTCAAACTCTTCCACGCCATAAGACGACTCGATCACCTCGGGGCCGGACATGGACAGGCGCCCGATGTCGCTCATCACCACGCCGTCGGCGCAGCGGGCGATCAGGCCCATGCCGCCAAAGCAGCCGTTGGCGCCGCCAATGAGCATGAGCACCGGAATGCCCACGGCGCGCACGTCCAGCAAAGCGCGCATGACTTCAGACACCGCGATCAAACCGGCATTGGCTTCGTGCAGGCGCACACCACCGGACTCGGCCAGCACCACAACGGCGGCAGGCTTTTCTGTCAACGCGCGCTGGAACAATCCGACCAGTTTGGCGCCGTGCACCTCGCCCACGCCGCCGCCCATGAAGGCTCCCTCTTGCGCAGCCACCAGCACCGCCTGGCCGCCCAGGCGGGCGCGGCCCACCACCACCCCGTCGTCAAACGACGAGGGCACGCCCAGCAAAGCCAGATGCGGGCTGACCATGCGCGCGCCAGGCCCCAAAATTTCCTGGAAGCTGTCGGCATCAAACAAGTGCTGCACGCGCTCGCGCGCGGTGGATTCGGCAAAGCTGCGGTTCATGGCTGGGGGTCCTGTGTTCCGGGCAAGCTGGCTGCGGCCTGGTCCAGGCGCAGGCTGACCACGGCCGGCGTGGCTCCCATGTCGTTGATGGAAACAGCCACGCCCGCCAGACCATGGCGGCTGTGAAAGTCGCGCGCCACCGCCTCCCAAATCGGGCCAAAGCCCCGGGCCGAGGTGGTGATGTCGATCTGGCAGCGGCTGTGCGCCGCTGGCTCGATCAGCACTTCGAGGTTGCCCGAGCCGACCACGCCGACCAAAATCGGCGCAAATGCGGCGCGCGCGTGCGCGCCCTCAAATTCAAAATGGAGCATCTCCATACTGGTGTTGTCGGTCATAGGGTGGCGGCGCGCAGGGGCACTCCAAATAGGCTGCAAGTAAAAGGTCGGGAATTACCAGTTGCGAAAGCGCTTGGGCGGGTCGTACAGGCCGCCCGAGGCGCGCACCAGATCGCGCATGGAGCGCGCGGCCAGCAGGCTGCGCGTGGCGTCGCGTTTGTCGATGCCCAGGTCTTCGGCGCGCTGGATGATGCCGCGGTCGCGCAGGTTTTCCACCATGGCGCGGTCACGGCCCAGGCCGATGGGCGTGTAACCGGCCACGCCGCGAATCGCCTGCTCGCGCTCTTCGTCGGTGCGGCACAGCAGCAAATTGGCGATGCCTTCTTCGGTCAGGATGTGGGTCACGTCGTCGCCGTAAATCATCACTGGCGGGATTTCCATCTTGGCCTGTTCGGCCAGCTTCCAGGCGTCCAGCGTTTCCACAAAGGCCGGCTGCATGTGTTCGCGAAAGGTTTCCACCATTTGCACCACCAGCTTCTGGCCGCGCGGCATGGCGTGCACGCCGCCTCTCCCGGCACGCGCTTGCGCCCCGGCCTTGAGCCAGGCGGGCGAGGCGTGGCGCCTGCCGCGTGCGTCGGCACCCATATTGGGTGCGCCGCCAAAGCCGGCAATGCGCCCGGCAGTGGCCGTGGAGCTGTGGCCGTTCAAATCAATTTGCAGCGTGGAGCCGATGAACATGTCGCAGGCGTAGTGGCCTGCGGCCTGGCTCATGGCGCGATTGCTGCGCAGGCTGCCGTCGGCACCGGTAAAAAACACATCAGGGCGGGCGCTGACGTACTTTTCCATGCCCAACTCAGAACCAAAGGAGTGGATGGATTCCACCCAACCGGCTTCAATCGCCGGAATCATGGCCGGGTGCGGATTGAGCGCCCAGTGCTTGCAAATCTTACCCTTTAGGCCCAGTGACTCGGCGTAGGTGGGCAGCAACAGTTCGATGGCGGCGGTGTCAAAACCGATGCCGTGGTTCAGGCGCTGCACGCCGTATTCGGCGTAAATGCCCTTGATGGCCATCATGGCCATGAGCACCTGAATCTCGGAGATCTGCGCCGGGTCGCGGGTGAACAGTGGCTCAATCTGGTTGGGCTTGGGCGCAAGAATCACGTAGTCCACCCAATCGCCAGGAATGTCCACGCGGGGCAAGGTGTCGAGCACTTCGTTGACCTGCACCACCACAATGCCACTCTTGAACGCCGTGGCTTCGACGATGGCCGGTGTGTCTTCGGTGTTGGCGCCGGTGTACAGATTGCCCTGGGCGTCTGCCGCCTGGGCGCACACCAGGGATACCTGGGGCGTCAGATCGACAAAATAGCGGGCAAAGAGCTCAAGGTAGGTGTGGATCGCACCAATCTGGATTTGCCCGGCCGACACCATCTTGGCCAAACGTGCGCTTTGCGGGCCCGAAAAAGAAAAATCAAGCTTGGAAGCAATGCCGCTTTCAAACACGTCCAGGTGTTCGGGCAGGGCGATGACCGACTGCACCATGTGCAAATCGTGCACCTGGTGGGGGTCGAGCTGCGTCAGGGTGCGGGCCAAAAAGTCGGCCTGCTTCTGGTTGTTGCCTTCCAGACACACCCGGTCGCCGGACTCGATCACGGCGCTGAGCAATTGCACCGCACTTGCCGTGTCTACCCGCTTGCCGCGCAATTGCGGCCCCAGGCTGGCCAGCGCACGGGCCTTGCGCCGCGCGCGGCCCTGCGCCTGCAGGTTCCACAGACCCATGAGTGCATTCATCTCACTTGACTCCCATCACCATATTGGGCAGACCCGTGGCAATGCCAGGGAACGCGCACAGCAAAAACACAGCCACAAACATCAGGGCGACAAAAGGCATGACGCCCCAGATCACGTCCTTGAGCGGAATGTCGGGCGCGACGTTTTTGATGACGAAAATGTTCAATCCCACGGGCGGATGGATCAGTCCCATTTCCATGACGATGGTCATCACCACGCCAAACCAGATCAAATCGAAGCCGGCAGCTTTGAGGGGCGGCAGGATGATGGGCGCGGTCATGAGAATGATGGACACGGGCGGCAAGAAAAATCCCAGCACGATGACCATTAGCAAAATCACGGCCAGCAAGACCCACTTGGACAACTGCATGCCCACGATCCACTGCGCCGCGCCCTGGCTGATGTGCAAATGGCTCATGACGTAGCTGTAGAGCAGCGACATGCCGATGATGAGCATCAGCATGGTTGACTCTTTGAGCGTGCTCGACAGGAGCGGTGCCACGTCCTTCGGGCGCCACAGGCCATAGACCACGGCCACCAGCCCCAGCGCCATCAGGCCACCCAGGCCGGCTGTCTCGGACGGGGTGGCAAAGCCACCGTACAAGGCCACCATCACGCCCAGCAGCAAGACCAAAAAGGGCAGCACGCGTGGCAGCATCTCAACTTTTTGCGCCAGCGTGAAATGCTCGACTTCAAGGTAGGCGGACTTGGGGCCACCGCCCTCGTACACCGCCAACGCCTGCTTGTATTCCTTGCGGGCACGTGCCACGGCGTAGCCCGCAAACAGACCCACCAGCAACATGCCCGGGCCAATGCCGGCCAGAAACAGGCGACCCAAGGATTGTTCGGCCGCCACGGCGTACAGAATCATCACGATCGAAGGCGGCAGCAAAATGCCCAGCGTGCCGCCCGCTGCGATGATGCCCGCCGCAAAACCCGGCGAGTAACCGCGCCGACGCATCTCCGGAATGCCCGCCGAACCAATGGCCGAACAGGTGGCTGGAGATGATCCGGCCATGGCCGCAAACAGCGCACAGGCAAACACATTGGCAATGCCCAAGCCGCCGGGCACCTTGTGCAACCAGGCGTGAATGGCCGAATACAAATCCTGGCCCGCACGCGATTTGCCAATGGCAGCGCCCTTCATGATGAAGAGCGGAATGGACAAGAGGGTGATGGAGGCCATTTCTTCGTACACGTTTTGCGCCACCGTGTCCAAAGACGAGGCCGGCATGAAGAAATACATAAATGTGACGGCCACCGTGCCCAGCGCAAAGGCAATCGGCATGCCAGAGAACATCACCAAGAGGGTGGCCGCACCGTAGGACAGGCCGATTCCGAGTTCGCTCATGCTGCAGCTTTCTGAACTTCACCGCCGCTCAGGCGCACGGCAGATTGGAGAATAAGTTGGATGGCCAGCAGGCTCATGCCCGCAGCCATCAGCGAATAGGGAATCCACAAGGGCGGTGCAAAGCTGCTCGAAGTGGTTTGGCCTTCGGTCCAGGCCTCATGGAACAGGGCCCATGATTTCCAGGAATAAAAGCTGCAAAACAAGGCAGACACCACGTCCACCAGCACCAGACGCACCCGGTTCACGCCCGCAGGCAACAGAGTAGCCAGCGCTTCAATGCCGACGTGGCCGCGCAGCGACTGCACATAAGCCGCCGTCATAAAAGTGGCGCCCACCAGCATGAAGACCGAAGCCTCGTCCTGCCAATCGGTCGAAGATTTCAGAAAGTAGCGCGTGACCACCGAATAGGTCAGCACCGCTGCGGTGATGAGTAGCGCCACCATGGACACGCGCAGCACCAAGCGGTTGAGCGCGTCCAGGGCCGCGCTGAAAAACGCCAGCGCCGCGTTACGCGGCACCCATTCGCCGGGCTTGGCCGCGCCCTCGAGTTCGAAACCGTGGCTCACAGCGTCTGCTCAGCCAGTGCCAGCAGCTTGGCGCTGCCCGCGTTTTTGGCGGCGTAGTCTTTCCAGGCGGTTTCGCGCGCCAGGTCTTGCCATTTTTTAATAGCAGCGGGATTCAAATCGACCACGGTGGCGCCAGCCTTTTTGTAGACATTGGCTACTTCCACGTCGTCTTTTTTGGCTTCGTCCTGCGCAAACTTTTCCATCTCGGCGCCCACGGCCATGATGGCGTCGCGCTGGGCCTGGGGCAGGGCGTCAAAAATTTGCTTGGACATCATGAGCGGCTCAAACATGAACCAATAGGCACCGTTGCGCCCCGTGGTCAGCGCCTTGGCCACTTCTTCCAGGCGGAAGGAGATAAAGGACGTGCTCGATGTCATGGCCGCATCCATGGCGCCGGTTTGCATGGCGGCATAAATTTCATTGGACGGCAGACTCACCACCGAGGCACCAGCTTCTTTGAGAATCATGTCCACTTCACGCGAGCCGCCGCGCACTTTCATGCCTTTGGCGTCTTCGGGGTTCACGATGGGCTTGCCGCGCGAGGCCACGCCACCGGCCTGCCAGATCCAGCTGATGAGCACAATGCCTTTTTCCTGCAGCACATGGCTCAGTTCAGCTCCCACGGGCTTGGTTTTCCAACCATAGGCCTGGGCGTAAGACGTCACCAGCCCGGGCATAAGGCCAATGTTGACTTCGGGAATTTCGCCCCCGGCGTAGGACAGCGGAATCAGCGCCATGTCCAGCGCGCCTTTGCGCATGGAAGAAAACTGCGCGTTGGTCTTCATCAGCGAAGAGCCGGGGTAAATCTCAAACTTCAACGCGCCCTTGGTGCGTTTTTCCACTTCAGCGGCGAATTTACGCACCAAGCGGTCACGGAAATCGCCCTCGGTCAAGGTTCCACCGGGGAACTGGTGCGAAATTTTCAGCGTGGCGGTTTGGGCCTGAACGGCCGAAAAAGGCAGGGCGCCGAGCGTCAGGGCACCGGCGGCTTGTAGCAGATTGCGTCTTTTCATGGATAGTCTCCTCAGGTCTGGCAAACAAAAGAGCACGTCTTGCGCAGCAGTCTTGGCGCAGCGTGGGTTGGAGCAGACGCTCTGAGGCATCCTTCTTGTATGCGCCGATTCTATTTAATGTATTTTTTGTTTGAATTAGGGAATACCCTTAAGGGAATCATTGAATACCCTTGGCTATACTTGCGCCATGAAAATTTCTGACGTGCTGCGTGAAAAAATCGAAGAACAAATCGCCACCGGTGAACTGCCACCCGGCAGTACGCTGGACGAAGCCGCGCTGGTGGAAGCCCATGGCGTGTCGCGCACGCCGGTGCGTGAGGCCCTGATTCAACTTGCGGCAGAGGGACTGATCGAGATGCGGCCACGCCATGGCGCGGTCGTCACCAGCATTGGCCCCGGGCGCCTGATTGAAATGTTTGAAGTAATGGCCGAACTGGAGTCCATGTGCGGCCGGCTGGCGGCCCGCCGCATGAGCGTGGGTGAGCACAAAATGCTGGCAAAGGCCCACGAAGACTGCGAAAAAGCGCGCGCCGCACAAGACCCAGACGCCTATTTTTATGCCAACGAGCAGTTTCACGCTGCCATTTACGTCGGCAGCCACAACCAGTTCCTCAGCGAGCAAGCCCAGCAATTGCATCGCCGTCTGCGGCCCTACCGGCGGCTGCAGCTGCGGGTGCGCGACCGCATGGGAAGCTCCTATACCGAGCATGCCGCCATTGTTCAGGCCATTACCAGCGGCGACTCGCAAGCCGCATCAGCGGCGCTGCACGGCCACATCGTGGTGCAGGGCGAGCGCTTCGGGGATCTGCTGGCTTCTTTGGAAGAACTGACCGCATCTGCCGTTTAAAGCGGCGACTCCAGGGGCTAAAGCGTGGCTATGTCGCGCATTCTCTGCGGCAATTCCACCGCCTTTTGGCTCGGAAAATCCACCCACACCACGGTGGCGCCCCCGGCGGCGCTGACCACGCCCGGCTG
>CANCJD010000030.1 GCA_947378275.1 Comamonadaceae bacterium | reverse complement strand
ACCTGGGCGCGGTGGAGCGCGCCATTGAACTCGGCCTGGCGCTGGGTTCGCACATTGCCGAGCGCAGCGTGTTCGCGCGCAAAAACTACTTCTACCCCGACCTGCCCAAGGGCTACCAGATCAGCCAGTTTGAGATTCCGGTGGTGCAGGGCGGCGAGGTCAGCTTTGTGCTGGGCGACGAGAAAAAAACCGTGCGCCTGGTGCGCGCGCACCTGGAAGAAGACGCGGGCAAATCGCTGCACGAAGACTTTATTGGTCAAAGCGGCATTGACCTGAACCGCGCCGGCACGCCGCTGCTGGAAATCGTGACCGAACCCGACATGCGAAGCAGCGACGAGGCCGTGGCCTATGCCAAAAAGCTGCACGAGATCGTCACCTGGATTGGGATTTGCGACGGCAATATGCAAGAGGGCAGCTTTCGCTGCGACGCCAATGTGTCGGTGCGCAAGCCCGGTGCGGCTTTAGGCACGCGGCGCGAGATCAAGAACTTGAACAGCTTCAAGTTCATGCAGCAGGCGATTGACTATGAAGTGCGCTGGCAGATTGAAGAGATCGAGGACGGCCGCGAAATCCAGCAAGCCACCGTGCTGTTCAACCCCGACACCGGCGAGACCCGCGCCATGCGCACCAAGGAAGACGCCGCCGACTACCGCTACTTTCCCGACCCCGACCTGCCCCCGCTGGTGATTAGCCGCGACTGGGTGGAGCGCGTGCGCGCGGAAATGGTGGAGTTGCCCTGGGTGATGGCGGCGCGGTTTTGTGCGGACTATGGGCTGCCGGAATATGACGCGGCCACGCTCACCCAAAGCATGGCGATGGCGGCGTATTTTGAAGCCACCGCCAAGGCCTGCGGCCAGCCCAAGCTGGCCAGCAACTGGATCATGGGTGAGGTGTCGCGGCGCCTGAACAGCGGCGAACTGGCGTTTGCACAACTGCCCGTTGGCAGCACCCAACTCGCCGCCCTGATTGGCCGGATTGCCGACGGCACGATTTCTAACAACGCGGCCAAGCAGGTGTTTGACGCCTTGTGGACTGACGGCGACGAAGTGGACGCCATCATCGACGCCAAAGGCCTGCGCCAAATGAACGACAGCAGCGCGCTAGAAGCCATCATCGACGAGGTGCTGGCGGCCAACGCCAAGAACGTTGAAGAGTTCAAGGCCGGCAACGCCAAAGCCTTTAACGCCCTGGTCGGCCAAGCCATGAAGGCCAGCAAAGGCAAGGCCAACCCGGCGCAGGTCAACGACATGCTCAAGCAGAAGCTCGGTTGAACGCCAACAGCAGCGGGCCTGGACCCGCCCCGCACAGCGCCATTGAAGACGCCCAAGGCCTGCTGATCGGCTGCTTGATGGTGGCACTGGCCGTGTGCCTGTTTCGGGAAGCGGGCCTGTTTACCGGCGGCACCACGGGCATCGCATTTTTGGTCCACTACCTGGCGGGCTACCCGCTGGGGGTGGTGCTGTTTGTGATCAACCTGCCGTTTTACGTGTTTGGCTGGCGCCGGCTTGGGCGGGTGTTTACGCTCAAGACCTTTGCCGCCGTGGCCTTGCTGTCGGTGTACGTGGAGGTGCTGCCGCACTGGATCGGCTTTAGCCACCTGAACGCCGCCTTTGCCGCCGTGATGGCCGGGCTGCTGGCGGGCACCGGAATTCTGATTTTGATCCGCCACGGCGCCAGCCTGGGTGGCGTGACGATCACGGCCATTTATTTGCAAAAAACGCGTGGCTGGCGCGCAGGCAATGTGCAAATGGCGGTGGACCTGGTGATTTTGCTCGCCGCCTTAGCCGCCACCGACCCGCGCAAGGCGCTGCTCTCGCTACTGGGCGCAGTGGCCGTGAACCTGGTGATTGGTGTCAACCACCGGGCGGACCGGTATTACGGGGTTTAAACCGCGCCCTGATTAGACCCCGTAGCGCTCCCGGTACGCCTGCACCCGCGCCAGATGCTCGCCCATAGCGTTGTCGGTTTGGGCGCCCAGGTAGCCCAGCAAGTCCGAGAGTTCGGCAATGGCGCACACCTGAAGGCCCTCGTGGCTGCGCACGTATTGCACGGCGCTGTAGGGCACGTCCCGGGTCGAGCCGTCGGGCTGCTTTTCGGTGGCCATTTCCTGGCGGTCCAGGGCAATGGCCACTGCGTGGGGCGTGGCGCCTGCGGCCTTGATCAGCGCAATCGACTCGCGCGCGGCGGTGCCCGCGCTCATCACATCGTCAATGATCAGCACCCGGCCTTTGAGCGGCGCGCCCACCAGGCTGCCGCCTTCGCCATGGTCTTTGGCTTCCTTGCGGTTGTAGGCAAAAGGCACGTTGCGGCCCAGGCGCGCCAGCTCAATGGCCACGGCCGCACCCAGCGGAATGCCCTTGTAGGCGGGGCCAAAAATCATGTCGAATTCAATGCCACTTTCCACTAGGCGCTGGGCATAAAATTGCGCCAGCCGCCCGAGTTTGGCACCGTCGTCAAACAGGCCGGCGTTGAAAAAATACGGGCTTTGGCGGCCGGCCTTGGTGGTGAATTCACCAAAGCGCAACACGCCACACGCCACCGCAAACGCCACAAACTCTTGCGCCAGACCGGGGCCCGCAGGTGCAGCCTCGCTGGTGTTTTGAGAGATGTTTTGGCCACTGTCAACCATGGGGAATTCCTTGTTCAAATTAAGCAGCCTTAACCTCAACGGCATCCGTTCGGCCACCAGCAAAGGGCTGGAGCCTTGGCTGGCCCAACTGCAGCCGGATTGTATTTGCGTGCAAGAAGTCAAAGCCCAGGCCGACGACGTGGCAGGTAAGTTTGAAACGCTGGCCGACTTGAACGGCTACTTTCAGTTTGCCGAGAAAAAAGGCTATTCCGGCGTGGGCGTCTACACCCGCCATGCACCCAGCGACGTGGTGGTGGGCTACGGCTCGGGCGAGTTTGACGCCGAAGGCCGCTACGTGGAACTGCGCTTTGACACGCCCGCGCGCAAGCGCTCCATCATCAGCGCGTACTTTCCCAGTGGCTCGTCGGGCGAAGAGCGCCAGCAGGCCAAATACCGCTTTCTGGCCGAGTTGTACCCGCACCTGAGCGCGCTCAAAGGCCAGCGCGAATTTGTGCTGTGCGGCGACATCAACATCGCGCACCAGGAAATCGACCTGAAAAACTTCAAGGGCAACAAAAAGAACTCCGGCTTTTTGCCCGAAGAACGCGCCTGGATGACGCAGTTGCTGAACGACGCTGGCCTGGTGGACGTCTACCGCCAGCTAGAGCCCACCGCCACCGACGCCGCCTATACCTGGTGGAGCAACCGCGGCCAGGCCTACGCCAAAAATGTGGGCTGGCGCTTGGACTACCACTTGGCCACACCCGCGCTGGCCGCTGGCGCACGGACGCATGCGATCTACAAGGACGTGAAGTTCTCGGACCACGCGCCCATCACCATTGACTACGACTGGGCATGAACGCTGCGGTTTCCAACGCCGGTGACGCAGTCGCCTGGCTCAGCGCCCAAGGCATTGCCCGGGTGGAAGTGGTGTTTGCCGACCTGACCAGCGTGGCGCGCGGCAAGGTGATGGACACGGCGAGTTTTGTCCAGGCCCTGGGCGCCAAGTTGCCCACGCTGCTGCTGGGCCTGACCGTAACCGGCGGCGAGCCGCCCGACGTGTTCAAGCGCATCTTCCCGCCCAGCTTCCCGGACATGGCGCTGCAGCCCGACTGGCGCACGCTGGTGCGCTGCCCGCTCTCCACCGTGCCCACGGCCACGGTGATTTGCAATCTGGACGCCCGTTTCAGCGCTGCCGACGGCCACGCCGACTATGACGTGGCCGATCTATCACCCCGGCAACTGCTGGCGCGCACCCTGGCGCGGTTGCAGGCCGCGGGCTACCGGGCGCTGGTAGCGCCTGAGCTGGAGTTTTTTTTGGTGCACCCCGCGCTCGACGCCCAAGGCAGCTTGCAGGTGGCGCGCGGCATGTCGGGACAAGTGCCGCACATCGAGAGTTCGCATGACCTGGCCTCCGCCGAGACGGCGCAAACCTTTGCGCCCTTTTTTGACGACCTGTGGGCGGCCTGCGACACGCAGGGCATTCCCATCTCGGGCTACGGCCATGAGTCGGCGACCGGGCAGTACGAAGTGAATTTGCGTCCGGGCGAACCGCTGGCGCAGGCCGACGCGGTGTTTCGCTTCAAGCGCCTGGCGCGCGAAATCGCCCGGCGCCATGGTTGCCTGGCCACCTTCATGGCCAAACCCTACCTGAACGAACCCGGCACCGGCATGCACTGGCACGTGAGCCTGAGCGACGCGCACGGCCACAACGCATTCACCGCTGCAGACGACAGCGCGCATCTACGCATGGCGCACTTTATTGGCGGCTGGCAGGCGTCCGCCCCTGGCGCCATGGCACTCTTGGCGCCCTATGCGCATTCCTATTTGCGCATCGCCCGCCCCGACGCGTCCCCGGCCAACGCCGACTGGGGCTTTGATGACCGCACCGTGGCTTTTCGCATTCCCCAATCCGACCCGGCCAATCGGCGCCTGGAACACCGCCTGCCCGGGGGCGATGCCAACCCCTATCTCGCGCTGGCGCTGATGCTGGGCACCGGCCTGATCGGCCTGCAGCAGCAGCGGGCACCCAGCCCGGCGCGCGGCAGTTCAGACACAAATTCAGGTAGCGCGCCCCTGCCCCAGAACCTGGACGAAGCGCTGGAAGCCTTGGAAAACTGCCCGCTCCTAGGCGAAGTGTTTGGCGCCGGTTTTATCGGGCTGTACGCCATGGTCAAGCGCCATGAGCTGACCGAGCAGGCGGCGGATGCCGGCTTTGCGCTGCGGCATTTGTTGGGCCGAAGCTAATTCGGCGGCTGCGTTATCCGCAGAGCCAAGCGCAATGGGTCAGCCAACTTTGCCCAAGCTGCTTGAATCGCTTTATGAAAGAGCGGTTCACGTGGCGCGGTCCTCCCAGGTGCTGCGCGCTTATGTCACCAACAAGCGGCCCCGTTTTACGTAATCTTGAACACCGTGCGCAACACCGCGGTGCCGCGTTTTTCTTCAAATACCGCCCATTGTTTGATGCCTTTGACCAGCATTTGCTGGCTGACGTCTTTGACAACGGCCTTGGTTTTGCGCTTTTCGGTCAGCCAGTCTTGGACATGCGCATAGGTGTGACCAGGCACGCCCGTGGGGACTAGCAGGGTTTTACCGGCGACGGCGCCAGCGGCTTGGACGGTGATTTCGGTGGCAGGCACGGGATAGACCGGTAGCGCGGCCAAAGCGGCCGCATCCCTATTGTGATGCGCTGCTGGCCTGCGCCGCATCGAGCACCTGCGGCGCGTCGCGCCATTGCAGGACCCAAAAGGCAGCCACCGCCAACAGCAGCACCACCGCCACCGACCACCAAGCCCGCGCAATGCCCTCAGAAGGCTTGCCTTGCTTGACGCCGGTCACCATGGCGCGCGGCAGGTTTTCGCGGTGCAGTACGCTGGCAACCGCCACGCCGGCAAGATGCACGCCCACCAGCACCAGCATGGCGTTGCCCGCGAATTCATGCACCTCGCCCAGCCAGTCGCCGCCGAGTTCGTTGTACACCGCGTAGCCGCTGGCCACGATGGCCGCGCCCACCATCAGCATCAGCACAATCGCCACGGCGCCTGCCGGGTTGTGGCCGATGTAGTGCGCCGGGCGCCCCGCTACCAGGCCTTTGACGTAGCTGCGCACCGCAGACGGCCCACGCACAAAGCTGCCAAAGCGCGCATAGCGCGTGCCCAACACGCCCCAGACCAGCCGAAAGGCGATCAGCCCGCCCATGGTGTAACCCAGAGTGACGTGCAACAGGCGCCAGCTTTCGCTCTCGGCGCTGATATAGGCGCCGGCAAAACACAGCGCCAACAGCCAGTGGAAGGTGCGCACGGGGGCGTCCCAGACGAGGATTTTGGAGTCAGAAGGTGTCATGGTGGTCTTGGGTTCGGTGGCCGGTAGTGGCTTGGACGTGGCTTATTTGGGAATGCGCACTTCGTGCTCGTTGAAGTTGCCCTCGGCGGCGTGGCCGTGGCAGGCGCCGCAGTTGGAAGCACCACCTACCGAGGCGCGCTTAAACACACTGGCGCTCATCTCATCATGCTGACGCACAAACCAGCTTGACTTGCTGATGCGGTTATCCGGCGGCGCCTCGCTAAAGCGCCGCCCGGTGCCCGCGTTGGCCTGCAACCAGGTGCTGATTTGCTGGGTCGCAGTGGCGTCAAGCGACGCGTCAGTCCCAAAGTGCTTGGGCAAATGGGCCATGAGCTGCTGCCACGACTTCGCTGGCAGCATGCCCGCCGGGTAGGCGATGTGGCAGGCGGCGCACTCGGTTTTGTACAAAGGCAGGGGCGCCGGGTTGGAGCGGCCAAAGTCCGCCTGGGCGGCGCTGGCAAAGCCCAGGGCGGCCAAGGCGGTCAACAAGGCAGTGCGCAGGCGCGCAGAAGTGCTGTGGTTTGTCATGGGTTACCTTTCTTAAACTAGGGTTTGAGCGTGAGCAACCAGGCGATCACGTCGGCCTTTTCACTGGCGCTGCATTCGCGGCCGACCACGTCATTGCAGTTGCGGCGAAACCATTTTTCGGTTTTGGCGGCGTCGGCAAAGCGTTCGGGGTTGGCGGCGGGCGCCATGGGCCGGATGGCCTTACCGGTGCTGGCGTGCTTGCCATCCACGGTGGGTTTGGCCGTGTGGCAAGAGGAACAAGACCACTCGTGCCCATGCTTGGAGGTGAAGAACTCTTGGCCGCGCGTGGGCTGCGGCGTTTGACCCGACTGCGCGGCGTAGCTGGCGACTTGCTCGGTGGCGTTGAGCGCATGCGCGGGCAGCGTAGCGGCGCCTGCGGCCAGTGCTAGCACCACGCCTGCGCTGCGCAATGCAAAGCCCTTCATGCGAAGTAGGTACCCATGAGAAACAAAAGAGGAAAAGGAAAAAAGTGGCATAGAAACTCCTTGACCGCGATAGTCGCACACGCAGATTAAGGACATGTAAAGCCCTTCGCCACCCCAAAAAGCAAACAAGGGTGCGAAATGCACGCATGCACTTCGCACCCTTGTTGGGACAAGACGCCGCCCTACAGCGGTGCGGGCCAGGGCTTAGTGGCCGCCGCCCAGGTACGCGGCCTTGACCGCCGGGTCGTCTTGCAACTTGGACGCTTCGCCGTGCACCGAGATGCGGCCGTTTTCCAGCACATAGCCGTAGTCGGCCACTTTCAGGGCGGCAGCGGCGAATTGCTCCACCAAGAGCATGGTCACACCGCGCGACTTGAGGTCGCTGATGATGCGGAACACTTCTTCCACCAGGATAGGCGCCAGACCCATGGAGGGCTCGTCCAGCAACACGATCTCGGGGTTGAGCATGACCGCGCGGGCCATGGCCAGCATTTGCTGCTCGCCACCCGACAAGGTGCCAGCGAGCTGATTGCGGCGTTCTTTGAGGCGGGGGAACAGCTCCATGGCGCGCTCCAAATCGCCCTGCACGTCGCCCTTGGGGCGGCTGCCCGTCAGGCGCGGAAAGGCGCCCAGGATCAGGTTATCGGTAACAGACATGGTGGCAAACACGCGTCGGCCTTCGGGCGAATGCGCCAGCCCCAGCTTGGCGATGGTGTACGACTCCATGCCGTCGGTGCGCGTGCCGTTCAGGGTGATTTGACCAGCGGTGGGCGCGATCATGCCGGAGATGGCGCGCATGGTGGTGGTTTTGCCAGCGCCATTGGAGCCAATCAGCGTAACCACTTTGCCCTTGGGCACTTCCATGGAAATGCCATGCAAGACTTGCACTTTGCCGTAACCGGCTTCTAGGTTTTTGATACTCAACATATGCGGTTGTCCTGTACGTTCAAGCGGCTGGAGCGCCCAGATAGGCCTCAATCACTTTTTCATCGGCCTGTACGTCGGCGGGCTTGCCTTCGGCAATCTTTTGTCCGAAGTCGAGCACCGACACGTTGTCGCAAATGCTCATCACCACGTCCATGTGGTGCTCGATCAGGATCACGGTGATGCCATGGTCGCGGATCTTGCGGATGATGGTGATCAGCTCTTTAATGTCGGGCGCGGTCAAGCCAGCGGCGGGCTCGTCAAGCAGCAGCAATTGCGGATCGAGCGCCAGGGCGCGTGCAATTTCCAGCAGACGCTGCTTGCCGTAAGGCAGATTGCGCGCTTCTTCGCTGGCCAGGTCGCCCAGGCCCACAAAGTGCAGCAAGCCCATACCGCGCTCAATGCCGGCCTGGTCTTCGCGCTTGTAGCGTGGCGTGTGCAAGGCCACGTCGATCAGGTTGCTCTCAAAGGTGTGGTGCAAACCGACCTGCACGTTTTGCAGCGCCGTCATCTCGCCAAAGAGCTGCACGTTCTGGAAGGTGCGCGCAATGCCGGACAAAGCGATGTCCGACGAAGTGCGCCCCACCACCGCACGACCAGCAAACTCAATGGCGCCGGCCGTGGGCACGTAAATGCCGGTCAGCACGTTCATCATGGTGCTCTTGCCCGAGCCGTTGGGGCCGATCAGGCCGTGGATGGTGCCGCGCTTGATGCGCAAGTCCACGTTGTTGAGCGCCTTGAGGCCGCCAAACTGCATCAGCACGCCTTTGGCCACCAGCAAGTCGCTGCCAGCAGCGCTGTGTGCGGCGTTGGATGCCACGGTGATTGCGTCCTTGCCCAGGTCCATGCCCTGGTAGTCGCCACCGAGCGCGGCGCGGCGGAAGAACAGCTTGCGGAAAAATCCGACGATGCCGTCTTGCAGGTAATACACCACGAACAAAATCATCAGGCCAAAGATCGACAGACGCCAGTCGGTGATCGACTGCAGCCAGAACGAAAATGCCGCCAGCGCCATCGTGCCGAGCACTGGAATCGCCATGGCGCGCGGGGTGGTGGTCTTCTTGACCACACCAATCACAGCGCCAATCAGCATCAGCACCGCCAGCATGGACGACACTTGGCGGAACATTTCCAGGTCATCGAGCAGCTTGGGCAAAATCACAATGATGGCCGCACCGAGCAAGGAGCCCGTGCGGGATTTGCGCCCACCCATGATCACAGCCAGCAGAAACAAGACCGTCAACTCGAAGTTGTAGGTGTTGGGCGAGATGTACTGCTCTGAATACGAATACAGGCAACCCGCCAGACCGGCAAAACCGGCGCTGATCACAAAGGCGTAAACCTTGTAGCGGTACACGGACACGCCCATGCAGTCGGATGCCACCGGGCTGCCGCGCAGGGCTTCAAAAGCGCGACCGAGTTGCGATTTCAGAATCCGATCTACCACCACCAAAGACAGCACCATCAGGCCAAACACCATCCAGTAAAAGCCATGCTCGTCGAGCTTGGCGCCAAACAGGTCGGGCTTGGGTACCTTGATGCCCAAGGGGCCTTCGGTCAGGAAGTCCATCTCGTTGATCAGAATCTGGATGATGGTGCCAAACGCTAAGGTCACCATCGCCAAGTAGGGCCCGGTCACGCGCAGCGCGGGCAGCGCCAGCAAGGCGCCAAAGCCAGCAGTAATGCCAATGCTGGCGGGAATGATGAGCCACAGTGGCGCGCCGAGCTTCATGAACAGAACGCCCGCGGTGTACGAGCCCACGCCGAACAGGCCCGCGTGGCCAAGCGACACCTGGCCGGTGTAGCCCACCACGATGTCCAGGCCGAACAGCAGGATGGCGTAAATCATGATCGTGCCGATCATGTGGATGTAGTAAGGGTTGTCAAGGTACAGCGGCGCGGCGCCCAAGAGCGCCAGAGCGGCTACAGCCACGGAAAGAGTCTTGCGATTCATCTTCAAACTTTCTTGATGGCGGTTTTGCCAAACAGACCGGCGGGCTTGAATGCCAGCACCAACAACAAAAGCACCAAGCCGGGCACGTCTTTGTAGCCGGTGGACAGATAGAAGCCGGTGGTGGTTTCTGCCACACCCAAAATAATGCCACCCACAATAATGCCCAGACCGCTGGTCAGTCCGCCAATGATGGCCACGGCAAAGGCTTTGAGACCCAGCACCGCGCCCATGGTTGCACCGGTCAGCGTCAAAGGCGCAATCAGCGCGCCGGCAAACGCGGCGGTGGCCGACGACAGGGCGTAAGAAAAAGTAATCACCAGACCGGTGTTGATGCCCATCAGTTTGGCCGCGTCGCGGTCATTAAACGTGGCCACCACGGCTTTGCCGTAAATCGTTTTGCGGTTGAAAAACTCCACCGCCAACATCATTGCCACGGCGCCAAACACCACCAAAATCTCCATGGGCAGCACGTTGGCGCCCAGCACTTTCATGGGAGCCTCCGGCAAGGGCGAGGGGAACTTCAGGTCGTCGCGACCCCAGATGTTCTCGGCCACATTCTTGAAAATGATGCCCAGCGCAATGGTGGACATGATCCAACCAAACTCGCTCTTAATTTTGATGGCCGGCTGCACGCCAATGCGCTCCACCACCGAACCTTGCACCATGCCAAACACAATCACCAGGGGCAACATCGCCCAGTAATTGACGCCCTTGTTCACCAAGGTCAGGCCGACCATGGCGCCTAGCATCAGCGCGTCGCCCTGGCCAAAGTTCAGGGTGTCCGAAGTCTGGAACGTGAGCTGGTAACCAAACGCGATCACCGCGTAAATCATGCCCAGCGCAACGCCGCTGTAGACCAGTTGAAGCAGGATATCCATATTTTCTTTTTCACCCAATAATCAAACCAACCACCCCTTGCACCAGGGTCCGTGGCGACGCAGGTCGCCTATGAAAGAAACTCGCCAGCCCCAAAAGGCTGGCGAGTTTCATTGCGCTAGCTTGGGCGCAAGGCCCGCTTATTTTTTGACGGCCAAAGCGCCCTTGGCGTTGACATCTTTCACGCGAACTTCAGAAGCCTTTTTCTGGTCTTCTTCATAGGCGTAAACCACTTTCTCGCCCTTCACTTCGCCGAACACCGGAATGTTGGCGGTAATTGCGTCGTGGTCCTTGGCAGTGAAAGGCTTGTTGTAAGTGGTAACTACGCCGTCCACGGGCGTCTTCAGATCTTCCAGAGCAGCCTTGATCTTGGGGCCATCGGTGGAGTTGGCTTGCTTGATGGCAGCGGCAAGCAGGTAGATGGAGTCATAACCTTGCGCGGCAGATACGGGCGAATCAATGCGTGCGTTCTTCGGATTGAAGGTACGCAGGTAGTTGATGATGAAGGCCTGACGCTTGGGCGTGGTGGGCTGCTGAATAAAGGTTTGCGGCATGCGCGCGCCTTCTCCGCCAGGACCGGCGTTGTCAATGAAGTTGGCCATTGACAGGGTCCAGCTACCAATCATGGGTACTTTCCAGCCCAGCTTGGTCATGCCGTTGGCGATTTGTGCCAGCTCAGGTCCAATCGCATAGGTCAGCACCACTTCGGCGCCGGCTTCCTTGGCCTTGAGCAGCTGCGCGGTCATGTCCACATCCTTGATGTTGAACTTCTCAACCGCCACAGCCTTGATGCCCTTGAGCTCAAGTGCTTTTTCCAGGTCGGAACGACCGAGTTGGCCGTAGTTGGTGGAGTCGGCCAGGATGGCAACTTTCTTGAACTTGCGGCGGGTAATGGCTTCTTCCACAATCATGGGAGCCTGAATGCTGTCGTGCGCCGCGTTGCGGAAGATGTAGTTCTCGGGCTGGTCGTCAAACTGGTGGGTGATAACGGAGCCGGTAGCCACGTTGTTCATGACCGGAATCTTGGCTTCTTGGTAGAAGCGCTGAGAGGCCAAGGCCACACCGGTGTTGATAAAGCCCACGGTGGCGGTGACTTTTTCCTTGTTAATCAGCTCTTGGGCGATTTGCACGCCGCGCTCGTTCTTGGCTTCGTCATCGCGCTCAATAATTTGCAGTTGGCGGCCGATCACACCACCGGCCTTGTTGATCTCGTCAATTGCAAGCTTGACGCCGTCGCGCATGCTCACACCCATCGAGGATGAGCCGCCAGTGAAGGGACCCGACACGCCGATCTTGATGGCCTCTGCAGCAGAAGCCACTCCGGTATAGGCCAGTACTGCAGCGGCAATGGCCACTTGTGAGGCCAGTTTTGCAAAACGAATTGTCATGGTGTCTCCAGTTAAAAATAGGTGGCGTGTGATGCGCCGAATCGCAGTGTTGCGGGATCAGCCAAGGAAGAAGTCCAAGGCACACCCTCTGGTCGACTAATCTAATCGAAAGTCACTTACACAGACTTACGGAAAAACCCGTGGGTGGCGCATTATGGGTCGCCGATCCTGATGATTTTTCACCGCCTAAGTCAAAAATTTTCAATGAGGCCAAATGATGGCGAAATTCAAGGGTTAACCCTTGGTTTTTCTTTAAAAACTCAGGCCAGGCCGCGCACGATGCCCATGGCTTCCTCCACCCGCTCCACGGCGTGAATGGTCATGCCCTCAATCGGCTTCTTGGGCGCGTTGGCCTTGGGTACCACGGCCACGGTAAAACCGAGTTTGGCCGCCTCTTTCAGGCGCTCTTGGCCGCGCGGCGCCGGGCGCACTTCGCCGGCCAGCCCCACCTCGCCAAAGGCGAGAAATCCTTTGGGCAGCGGCTTGCCGCGCAGCGACGAGGTGATGGCCAGCATCACCGCCAAATCAGCCGCCGGTTCGCCAATACGCACTCCGCCCACGGCGTTGATGAACACGTCCTGGTCCATGCAAGCCACCCCCGCGTGGCGGTGCAACACGGCCAGCAACATGGCCAATCGGTCCTTGTCCAGTCCCACGCTCAGGCGCCGCGGGCTGGGGCCGCCGCTGTCCACCAGTGCCTGGATTTCCACCAACAGAGGGCGCGTGCCTTCAAGCGTCACCATCACGCAGCTGCCGGGCACCGGCTCGGCGTGCTGGCTCAGAAAGATGGCGCTGGGGTTGGAGACGCCCTTGAGGCCCTTTTCGGTCATGGCAAACACGCCGATCTCGTTGACCGCGCCGAAACGGTTCTTGATGGCGCGCACCAGCCGAAACTGGCTGTGCGTGTCGCCCTCGAAGTACAGCACCGTGTCAACCATGTGCTCGAGCACGCGCGGCCCGGCCAGCGCACCCTCTTTGGTCACGTGGCCGACCAGCACGATGCACACGCCGCTGGCCTTGGCCGCGCGCGTCAGGTGCGCAGCACATTCACGCACCTGGGCCACCGAACCCGGCGCGCTGGTGAGCTGGTCCGAATACACGGTCTGAATCGAGTCGATCACCGCCACGTCGGGCTGCTGCTCAGTCAGCGTGGCCAGGATTTTTTCCAGCCCAATTTCGGGCAGCACCCGCACCTGCGAGCCGTCCAGTCCCAGGCGGCGCGCTCGCAGCGCCACTTGGGCGCCGCTTTCTTCACCCGTCACGTACAAGGTTTTTTTGCCACTGCGCTGCAGCGAATCGAGCGCCTGCAGCAGCAAGGTGGATTTGCCAATGCCCGGGTCGCCGCCAATGAGCACCACCCCGCCTTCAACAATGCCGCCGCCCAGCACCCGGTCGAGTTCGGCGTGGCCCGTAGCCGTGCGTTCAAAGTCGCTGGCCTCAATGTCGGACAGCACCGCCACCTCGGCGGTTTTGGCCAGCGAGGCAAAGCGGTTTTTGACCGCACTCTCTGCGGCCTGGGGCAGCGACTCGATCAGCGTGTTCCAGGCATTGCAACTCGGGCATTTGCCCAGCCACTTGGGGCTGGAGCCGCCGCATTCGGAGCAGGTAAAAACAGTTTTTTCTTTGGCCATGGCCAATATTACTGTATGGAACCACAGACATCTGCCATCCAAATGCCGAGATAGCGCCCAACCCGAGGACTGTTGCAGCCTCCCCTTCAAACCAAAAGTGTTAAATTTAATATTTAAAGCGATTTATATGTCTGTTGATTGAGGGATTTGGTTAATACGGTCGTCACATGGCGCACCTACGCTCGCCGCCATGAAATTTTCGATGCCTTCCAAGGCGCTTTGTGCACGGCGGCTGTTGCTGCCTTTGGCAGGTCTGCTCGCTAGCCTGTTGATAGGGTGCGCCGCGCCGCAAGCCTCGTCCACAGTGGCGCCGACGCAAGGCGCACAAACCTGGAACGCCTTGGCGCAGGCGGCCTGGCAAGAAGTGCAACTGCCCGGCAAAACGCCCACCGTGTACCGACTAGACGAGCACGCTCCCAACGGTGCACGGGGCCAGCGCACGGCGCTCAAGGCCGACGCCCACTCTTCAGCCAGCATGCTGCGCGCGCCGGTGCGCATTGAACCCGAGGCACTGGGCCGGGTCGATTTCTCCTGGCTGGTGCCCCAACTTATCGCTAACGCCGACATGGCCCAGCGCGACAGCGACGACTCACCAGTGCGCCTGATCCTGGCGTTTGAGGGCGACCGCAGCAAGTTTTCTCCCAAAAACGCCATGCTCAATGAGCTAGCGCGCCTAGTGACCGGCGAGGAAATGCCCTACGCCACGCTGATGTACGTCTGGTGCAACCAGCGCCCGGTGGGCAGCGTAATCCACAGCCCGCGCACTGACCGCATTCGCAAAATTGTGGTTGAGTCGGGTGCGCAAGGCCTGCAACAGTGGCACAACTACGAGCGCGACATCCGAGCGGACTATGTGCGCGCCTTTGGCGAAGCGCCCGGTGCGCTGGTTGCTATTGGCCTGATGAGCGACAGCGACAACACCCACAGCAACGCCGTGGCCTGGTATGGCCCTATCGCCCTGCACTGAGTGGCGTTGACGGGTATGCAGCAGGGGCTGCGGACCGCCCCGGCGCAATGGCTACTATTGGGGTTTATCGCAATCTGGAGACCCGCCCTATGGCCCACGCCGCATTCAATTGGCAAGACCCGTTCTTGCTCGACGCCCAACTCACCGACGACGAACGCATGGTGCGCGACGCCGCGGCCGCCTACTGCCAAGACAAACTACTGCCGCGCGTGACGCTGGCTTTTCGTGACGGCACGACCGACCCCGCGATTTTTCGCGAGATGGGCGAACTGGGCCTCTTGGGGCCCACCATCCCCGAGGCCTACGGCGGCCCGGCGCTCAATTACGTGAGCTACGGCCTGATCGCCCGTGAAGTCGAACGCGTGGACAGCGGCTACCGCTCCATGATGAGCGTGCAAAGCAGCCTGGTGATGGTGCCGATTTTTGAATTCGGCACCGAAGGCCAGCGCCAGAAATACCTGCCCAAGCTCGCCACCGGCGAGTGGATTGGCTGCTTCGGCCTGACCGAGCCCGACCACGGCTCCGACCCCGCCTCCATGGCCACCCGCGCCCACAAGGTGCCCGGCGGCTACAAACTCAGCGGCTCCAAGATGTGGATCAGCAACAGTCCGATTGCGGACGTGTTTGTGGTCTGGGCCAAAGAGGTGTCCGAGAGCGGCGCCGTAGGTCCAATCCGCGGCTTTATTCTGGAAAAGGCCATGGCCGGTTTGAGTGCTCCGGCCATCCACAGCAAGGTGGGTCTGCGCGCCAGCATTACCGGCGAAATCGTGATGGACGGTGTGTTTTGCCCCGAAGAAAACGCGTTTCCGGAAGTGCAAGGCTTGAAGGGCCCGTTCACGTGTCTGAACAGCGCGCGCTACGGCATCGCCTGGGGCGCTTTGGGTGCGGCCGAAGACTGCTGGATGCGCGCGCGCCAGTACACGCTGGACCGCAAACAGTTCGGCCGCCCGCTGGCCGCCAATCAGCTCATCCAGAAAAAACTGGCCGATATGCAAACCGAAATCGCCCTGGGCCTGCAAGGCTGCCTGCGCCTGGGCCGCATGAAGGACGAAGGCACGGCGTCGGTCGAAATCACCTCCATCCTCAAGCGCAACTCGTGTGGCAAATCGCTCGACATTGCCCGTATGGCGCGCGACATGATGGGCGGCAACGGCATCAGCGACGAGTTTGGCGTGGCCCGCCACCTGGTGAACCTGGAAGTGGTCAACACGTATGAGGGCACGCACGACATCCACGCGCTGATTTTGGGCCGCGCCATGACAGGGATTGCGGCGTTTTCCAACTAAGTACACATGCGGCTGGCATTGGGAGGCCCGGCTAGGCGACTGCTGGGTTTGCTCGCGGTGGGTCTGTCCATGGGGCTTACGGCGCTCGATTCGCTGGCCCAATCCACCCAGTCCGCTGAACTGCCCGACCGCGGCATGTGCCGCAGTCTGTGCGACAGCCAGAAGCAACAATGCCGCACCAGCGGGGGGCCGGCAGACGCAGCCTCCACCGCCGGGGCCGTGGGGCTGCTGGGCCTGATCATCGGCCAGCCCAAGGCCTTTGCAGGCACCGAGGCCACCGACGCCAAGCGCGACATGCGCGAATTGCTCGACGCCAAACAACGCGCGGCAGACGCCGCCAAGCGCGTGCGTGGCGAAAACGACGACAAATGCAACAGCGCTTACATGCAATGCCTGGGCGCTTGCTTGCCCGAAGCACCCAACACCAACCCGAACATCCCCAAACCATGACTACGCCCCAAGCCGCCTTGCCCCACCTCAAAGTGCTCGATCTCTCCCGCGTGCTGGCCGGGCCGTGGTGCACGCAAATGCTCGCCGACCTCGGCGCGGACGTGGTCAAGGTGGAGCGCCCGGGCGCGGGCGACGACACCCGCCACTGGGGCCCGCCCTTCCTGAAGGACGCGCAGGGTAATGACACCACGCACGCGAGCTATTACGCGGCCTGCAACCGCAACAAACGCTCGATCGCCATTGACATCGCCCAGCCTGAAGGCCAGGCGCTGATCCGGCAAATGGCGCTGCGCAGCGACATCCTTGTGGAAAACTTCAAGGTCGGCGGCTTGGCGCACTACGGGCTGGACTACGCCAGTCTGCATGCGCTCAACCCCCGCCTCATTTACTGCTCGGTCACCGGCTTTGGCCAAGACGGGCCCTATGCCGAACGCGCCGGCTACGACCTGATGGTCCAGGCCATGAGCGGCATGATGAGCATCACCGGAAAAACCGAGGGCACGCCCGGCGGCACGCCGCAGCGCGTGGGCGTGGCGCTGACCGATGTGTTTACCGGGGTCTACGCCTGCAGCGCGATCTTGGCCGCCGTGGAAGTGCGCCACCGTACCGGCGTGGGCCAGCACATCGACATGAGCCTGCTCGATGTGGGCATGGCGATATTGGCCAACCAAGCCGCCGGCTTTTTGAATACCGGTGCCAATCCGGTACGCCAAGGCAACAGCCACCCCAGCCTGGTGCCCTACCAAGACTTTGCCACCGCCGACGGCGCCATGCTGCTGGCCGTGGGCAACGACGGCCAGTTCGCCCGTTTTGCCCAAGCCGCAGAACAAGCACACTGGGCCGCCGACCTGCGATTTGCCACCAACACCGACCGGGTGCGCCACCGCGACGCACTCATTCCTCTGATCGAAGCTGAAACCCGCAAGCGCACCACCGCGCAATGGGTGGCCTTGCTGGAACACCGCGCTGTGCCCTGCGGCCCCATCAACACCGTGGCCCAGGCTTTTGACGACGCCCAGGTGCAGGCCCGCCATTTGGTGGTGCAGCAGCCCGTGGCGAGCGCAGTGGCGGCACAAACCGGCATTGCGTCCATCGCGTCGGTGGCCAGTCCGCTGCGCCTGCAAGACACGCCCCCAGTACTGCACCGCGCCCCGCCTGCGCTGGGCGAGCACACCAACGAGGTACTAGCGGAGCTCGGGCTCGACGCCCAGGCTTTGGCCCACTTGCGCGCCACTGGTATTGTTGGGTAAGATTCTTACTTCAGAAGTAAGGATTTTTATGAAAATCACCAGCAAGGGCCAGGTCACCATTCCGCAGTCGGTGCGTGAGCAAGCGGGTTTGCACCCACACAGCGAGGTGGAGTTTGAGGTGCGCGAGAACGGCGACGTGGTGATCCGCGCCGTAAGCGCCCCCACCACCACCGCGCGCAGCGCCTTTGAGCGCGTGCGCGGCAGCGCCAACGCCGCCCAGTTCAAGGGCATGGGCACCGACGAGTTCATGGCTTTTTTGCGCGGCTAAATGGCCACGCCCTCCGAATCAGTCGCGTCTATGGCGCCTGAGGTGCGCGAAGCGGATGCGCGCTACCTGGTGAACGCCCTGCCACGCGGCACCTTGGTGGACAGCTGCGTATTGATCGACGTGCTGGCCGACGACCCCACTTGGGCCGATTGGTCGCTAGGCCAGTTGGAGCGCTGCGCCGCGCTTGGCCCCTTGCTGATCAACCCATTGATCTTGGCCGAAATCAGCCCGCGCTTTGAGAGGGCCAGTGACTTGGAGGTGGCGCTCGCGGGCCTGCCGCTGGTCAAGGCCGCGCTCCCGTGGGACGCAGCGTTTTTGGCAGGCCAAGCTTTCAAGGTTTACCGCCAGTCGCAGGGCCTGAAAACGTCGCCCATGCCGGACTTCTACATTGGCGCGCACGCGCTGGTGGGGCAACTGCAGTTGCTCACGCGCGATGCGGCGCGTTACCGCAGCTACTTTCCCACGCTGGCGCTGGTGGCGCCGTCGTAAACCCAATTCTCCGGCTCAGGCGCCGAGCAATTCCCAGCGTTCCAGCGCGTCCAGCAGTTCGGACTCAATCGCCGTGTTGCGGGTGGCCAGCTGCAGGGCGCGCGGGTTGTCGCGGGCATACAAGGTGCCGTCGGCCAGCAAGGCGTTGATGCCGGCTTGTTCCGCCTCCAGGGCGGCAATCTTTTCGGGTAGGCCGTCGAGTTCGCGCTGTTCCTTGAAGCTCAGTTTGCGGGTTTTGACCGGTGCTGCAGTCGCCACCGGCGCGGCGGGCACGGCCACTGCGGCAGCCGTCGGTTTGGCGGCCTGGTCGCGCCCGTAGTTGAAGGGAGACGCGCCTTTTTGGCCCTTGGCCTGGGCAATGTCGTTGGCGCGCTTGCTTTGGGTAAGCCAGTCGCTCACACCGCCTTCGTACTCGCGCCAGCGGGCGTCGCCCTCATAGGCAATGGTGCTGGTGACCACGTTGTCCAAAAAGGTTCGGTCATGGCTGACCAAAAACACGGTGCCGTCGTAGTTTTGCAACAGGTCTTCGAGCAGCTCCAGCGTGTCGATGTCCAAGTCGTTGGTCGGCTCGTCGAGCACCAGCACATTGGCCGGGCGGGCAAACAGGCGGGCGAGCAGCAGGCGGTTGCGCTCGCCACCGCTCAAACTGCGCACCGGTGAGTTGGCGCGCGCAGGCGAAAACAAAAAGTCGCCCAGGTAGCTTTTGACGTGCTGGCGGCGGTTGCCGATCTCGATCCACTCGCTGCC
>CANCJD010000029.1 GCA_947378275.1 Comamonadaceae bacterium | reverse complement strand
GACGCCCAGGGCGCCATCACTGAAGACACCCGCATCCGCGCCAGCGTGCCCTGCATCCAGATGGCGCTGGACGCCGGTGCGGCCGTGATGGTGACGTCTCACCTGGGGCGCCCCACCGAGGGCGCTTTCAAGCCGGCCGATTCGCTCGCGCCGGTGGCGCAGCGCCTGGGCGAGCTGCTCGGGCGCGCCGTGCCGCTGGTGTCCGACTGGGTGGACGGCGTGACCGTGGCCCCGGGTCAGGTGGTGATGCTGGAGAACTGCCGCGTCAACCCCGGCGAGAAAAAGAACGACCCGGCCCTGGCGCGCAAGATGGCCGCACTGTGCGACATCTTTGTGCACGACGCCTTTGGCACCGCCCACCGCGCCGAGGCCAGCACCTACGGCATCGCCGAATACGCGCCCGTGGCCTGCGCCGGCCCACTCTTGGCGGCAGAAATGGACGCCATTGCCAAAGCCCTGCTCGCACCGAAGCGCCCGCTGGTGGCGATCGTGGCGGGCTCCAAGGTGTCTACCAAGCTCACCATCCTCAAAAGCCTGGCCGCCAACGTGGACCAGCTCATCGTGGGCGGCGGCATTGCCAACACCTTCATGCTGGCGGCCGGCCTGAACATCGGCAAAAGCCTGGCCGAACCCGATTTGCTGGACCAGGCCAAGGCGGTGATTGAGGCCATGCAGGCGCGCGGCGCCGCCGTGCCGATTCCGACCGACGTGGTCACCGCCAAAACCTTTGCTGCTGATGCCGTAGCCACCGTCAAAGCCGCCACCGACGTGGCCGACGACGACCTGATTCTGGACATCGGCCCGCAAACCGCCCAGGCGCTGGCCGCGCAACTCATGCGCGCGGGCACCATTGTCTGGAACGGCCCACTGGGCGTGTTTGAATTTGCCGCCTTCGAGAACGGCACCAAGGTGGTGGCCCAGGCGATTGCCGCGTCCACCGCCTTTAGCATTGCCGGGGGCGGCGACACACTCGCAGCCATCGCCAAGTACGGCATTGAGGCGCAGATTGGCTATATCTCCACCGGCGGTGGTGCCTTTTTGGAGGTGCTGGAGGGCAAAACCCTGCCCGCGTTCGAGATTTTGGGCCGGCGCGCGGGCGCCTGAGTCCGCGCTTTTTTAGCCTGGTGTCGGCCAACGCTGGTGCCAGGGCGTTAAGCTGAGTGTCAGCGTGGGTCTTTGCCTTGTGTCAAGCAGATGTAAGGGCGGCTCCGCGACAATCCCCCCTAGCGCGGCTATTGGGCCGCCTACTACCCATTGAATGGAATACAACATGTCAAATCGTCGTGAATTTGTGGTGAAACTCGGTCTGGGCGCCAGCGCCTTGGTAGGCGGCGCTGTTTTTGCTGCCGCTCCCATGGTTGCCGAGTCGGACGCTACCGCCAGCAGCCTGGGCTACAAGGCCGACGCCTCCAAAGTCGACAAAACCAAGTTCCCCAAATTTGCAGCAGGCCAAAATTGCGGCAGCTGCGC
Organism: Comamonadaceae bacterium; assembly: GCA_947378275.1. Lineage (GTDB taxonomy): Bacteria > Pseudomonadota > Gammaproteobacteria > Burkholderiales > Burkholderiaceae_C > Allorhodoferax. The sequence continues at coordinate 17,821 of CANCJD010000029.1, read as the reverse complement.
CTTGTTCCAAGGCAAGGCCGGTGACGCCGCCGGTAACTGCCCGCTGTTTGCAGGCAAGCAAGTGGCCAGCACCGGCTGGTGCAGCGCTTACGCCAAAAAGGGCTAATCCCCCTGCGGCCCATGCCGCACTGACCACCGCAGGGTCCGGTTATTTACTGGGCTCGGCGGTGGTTTTTTCTTGGGCGCAAAATCAGGGGGCCAACGCGGGAGCCTCCCGTCGCTTGTTGCCGGTTCACTATTTCTAGTCTCACGATGCCTTTTTCTCCCCTCGGTCTTTCCAGCGCCATGTGCGCCGCAGCGCATGCGGCCGGTTTTACGGCGCCTACGCCAGTACAGACAGGCGCGATTGCCGCCGTCCTGCAAGGCCGCGACCTGCTCGTGCGGGCCCAGACCGGCTCGGGCAAAACGGCAGCTTTTGCCCTGCCACTGCTGCAATTGCTAGTGCCCACGGGCACCGCCCGCAGTGGCCCGCGCAGGGTGCAGGCTTTGGTGCTGGTGCCTACACGCGAGCTGGCGGTGCAGGTGGGCGACGTGCTCAAAGGCTTGGCCAGCGGCCTGGTGCCTGCGCCCAAGATCAGCGTTGTCTTTGGCGGCGTATCCATCAACCCGCAAATGCTGGGTCTGCGCGGCGGCACCGACATCGTGGTGGCCACGCCCGGGCGCCTGCTGGATTTGGTCGACCACAACGCGGTGCACCTGAATGATGTGCACACCCTGGTGCTCGACGAAGCCGACCGCCTGTTGGACCAGGGTTTTAGCGAAGAACTCGGGCGCATTGTGGGCCTGCTGAACACCCAGCGCCAGAGCCTGTTTTTCTCGGCCACCTTTGGCCCGCAGGTCAGCGCGCTGGCCCAAGGCCTGCTGCGCGACCCGGTGCGCGTGGAAGTGGCCGACGCCTCCGACACCCTGCCCGACATAGCCCAAAGCGCCATTGCCGTAGATACCCGCTCACGCACCCAGTTGCTGCGCCACCTGATCCAGCAATACGGATGGAGCCGCACCCTGGTGTTTGTGGCCACCAAATATTCGGCCGAAGTGGTGGCCGACAAGCTGCGCCGCGCCGGCTTGGACGCCGAGCCGCTGCACGGCCAGCTCAGCCAGGGCAAGCGCAGCCAGGTGCTGGACGACTTCAAGGCTTCGCGCATTGCCGTGGTGGTGGCCACTGACCTGGCCGCACGCGGCATCGACGTGGTGGAGCTGCCGGTGGTGGTGAACTACGACCTGCCGCGCTCGGCCGAGGACTACACCCACCGCATTGGCCGCACCGGGCGCGCGGGGCAGGCCGGTCTGGCAGTGAGCTTTGTCAGCGCTGATACCGAGGCGCATTGGCGCCTGATTGAAAAACGCCAAGGTCTGGATCTGGTGCTCGAAGCCGTAGAAGGCTTTGAGCCGACCGAGGTGGCCGCCCACCCAGCACAAGGCTTGGTGGATATGAGCGGCAACGGCGGCGTCAAGGGCAAGCGCCCGAGCAAAAAAGACAAGCTGCGCGCTGCGGCTGCAGCCAATGGCGACAGCCCAACCCCACCGGCCACCGCTGCGGCCACCAGCGCTGTGGTTTAAGGTCGCAGCACGCATTGCCCATGTCTGACGCTTCGCAAATCGAGGTCCCGCCGTCTTTTGTGGCGCTGTTCGTGGCGCCGGGCAAAACCCGGCCGCACACCGCGCGCGAGGTGGTAGCCGCACGTTACGAGCTGTGCGAAGACCTGGCGCTTACCCTGGCGCCCACGGCCAGCCAAATGCAGCTTGCGCGCGATTTGCACACCTCGGCGGTGCTTGCGCAATGCCTGCAAGCCATTACCGGCGCCGACGCGGTGCTGGACGTACCCGAGGCGCGCTGGGTGATGTGCCGCCTGGCCGAGCTGCTCGACTGGGACATGCCCGTGTTCGCCGCCGAGGACGCGGCGGCCTGAAATGCCTGGCGACCTAAAGCCTGGTACGCCCGCGCAACAGTCTGTGGCACGCGCCGCTCGCTGGCCCGCAGGGGTGCTGGCGCTGACCTTCGCGGCTCTGGTGGTGCTGTGGCTGCATGCGCTGGCGCTGGAGGGGCTTGCGCAGGCGTTGCCCGGACTGGGCAATGGAGCCAGCAATTCACCCGTGACCCGCGCCTTTATCACCCGAACCGTGCAGTTTGACAATGGCGCCGAAAAGGCGGCTGCCACCCCCGCTGCGCCTACCATTGCGCCGCCGCCCGCGCCCAAAGCCGCGCGCAAGCCCGCAGGGGCGGCGTTTTTGGTGGCGCCCGAGCCCCCGGCTTCAGAGCCCGTACCTATTGCGGCGGCAGCGGGCTCCAATTCCCCGACTGCAACGGCCCCAGAGGACAGCGCGGCCGTGGCGGATGCCGCCAGGGCACCAGCGACTTTGGGCCCGGCAGAGGCAGCATCGGCACCCGCTGCAGTGCCTGCGGCATCGGTCGCAGCGATCCAGGCACCGATCCCGCCTCCGGCTCAGGCCGTGGCGCCAGCAACTTCACCTGCGGCGGCAGGCGCGGGTAGCGCCGACGCCCCGGCCTTGCCGGTGTATGACTACCGCGTACCTGGCTCTACCCGGCTGAAGTACGACGTGTCGGGCCTGGTCAAGGGCTTTCGCTACTACGTCTCGGGCGAGCTGCTGTGGTTGCAAGATGGCAAAACCTACGACGCGCGGCTGGAAATCAGCCACTTTTTGCTCGGCTCGCGGGTGCAAACCAGCAAAGGGGCTTTGACGCCGCTGGGCCTGGAGCCCCTGCGGTTCGGGGACAAAGTGCGCAGCGAAGTGGCGGCGCACTTTCAGCGCGGCAAAGGCTTGGTTACGTTCAGCGCCAACACGCCCGACGTGCCGCTGATGCCATTGGCGCAAGACCAGCTCAGCATTTTTGTGCAACTCGCGGCCATGTGGGGCGCCAACCCCGGGCGTTTTGCCCCGGGCCTGCAACTGCCATTTCAGGCTGTCGGGCCGCGCACCTCGGAAAACTGGACATTTCTGGTGGGAGCGCCCGAGCGGCTCAAGATCGACGGACGTGAATTACCCGCCACCAAGCTCACGCGCGAGCGCTCGGGCGACTACGACACGCGGGTGGAGCTGTGGCTGGCGCCCGCACTCGACTACTTGCCCGCGCGCATCCGCCTGACGCAAAGCAATGGCGACGAGGTCGATATGCTCTGGAGCCGGTCCGAAAAACCTTGAGCCGCAGTATTGCAAAAACCGGTAAAACCCACAAATCCTGTTAACCTAGAAACCAATCCGCACCAAAAAGCACCGCATGCACACGCTCTACGACTCCGAAACCTTCACCGTGACCCACATGCTGGCCAACGCGCAAGCACAGGACATGAGCCCGGCATCGGCCAACGGACCAGGCAACACCGCCCTGAGCGAAATCAAAACCGCGCAATACCCCCAGGGCGTGCCCATGCTGGCGCGCCATGGTTTTGAGATCGTGGACAAGCGCTCGGGCAAAGAGGTTTACCTAGACGGCTCCTGGGCCGAATTGTTTCAGCAGCACATCGTCGCCTGGCAGGTAAATATGCCGACCCAGGAAGAAGTCGAAGAAACGCTGGAGCAATACGCCGAGCTGGCGCAAAACCCGGTGGTAGTGCACTGATTTCCGGGGCGCACCCAAAAGCCCAGTGCGAGCGCGCTGGCCGCGCGGCCTAAAAGAGGCAAAGCCGCAAACCATCCGGGCTGGATTTCAAACCTTCCCACGTTTAGGAAAGCCCGATGAAATTTCAATACACCTTGCTGGCTCTGGCCAGCGCCACGCTATTAGCCGCTTCGCCCGCCTTTGCCACGGGCAGTGCCGAGATGCACCACCACGAACAGCCCACGGCATCCATTGGTGAGGCCGGCCAATCCAAACAGGCCACGCGTACCGTGCAGGTGGAAATGCGCGACAGTATGCAGTTCGTACCGTCCAAGTTATCGGTAAGACAGGGCGAGACGGTGCGCATCGTCGTCAAAAACACGGGCCAGCTCACGCATGAGATGGTGTTGGGAAGCGTAAAAGACCTCAAAGCCCACTTGGAGATGATGAAAAAATCGCCCGAAATGGCGCACGCCGATCCCAACACGCTGACGCTGTCCGCCGGCCACTCGGGCGAGCTGGTGTGGAAGTTCGGCAAGGCCGGCGTGGTGAACTTTGCCTGCCTGCAGCCCGGACACTATGAGGCGGGCATGAAAGGCCAAGTGCAAATAACTGCCGCCAAGGCGACCCACACCGGAGACGAACATGCCCACTAACACACTGAACCGGCGCGAAAGTTTGCAACACATCGCGCTGTTGTCCTTCGCCGCTGCCGTGGCTGCGGCGCAGGCCGCGCCCACCAAACCCCAGGTGGAGGTCTGGAAAGACCCGGCCTGCGGCTGCTGCGAGGACTGGGTCCTGCACATGGAAAAGTCCGGCTTTGCCGTGCGCGTCAACGGCAGTGGCAACGAGGCGGCGCGCAAGCGTCTGGGCATTCCCGCCGCCTTAGGGTCCTGCCACACCGCGAGTGTGGGTGGCTATGCGCTCGAAGGCCATGTGCCGGCCAAAGACGTGCAGCGCCTGTTGCGTGAAAAACCCCAGGCAGTGGGGCTGGCCGTGCCCGGCATGCCCGTGGGTTCGCCCGGCATGGACGGCGCCGTCTACCAGGGTCGCAAAGACCCGTTTGATGTGCTGCTGGTGCTGCCGGGCGGCGGTACGCGCGTGTATCAGAGTTATGCCAACGGCGTGGCGGTGTGATCAAGTGCATTGCTACGGCGATCGTAGCCGTGTGGTTCTAGCCTGCGCATTTTTCGCACTGCGCAATCGCCCCCCTGCCAAGGAAACGTAATGGACAGTTTGGATATTCGGGTCTTGTCAGACGCGCTGGCCTGGCGCACGGCCGGACACGCCGTCACCCTGGTCACTGTGGTGCAAACCTGGGGCAGCGCGCCGCGCCCGCCTGGTGCGCTCTTGGCGGTGCGGGACGACGGTCTGGTCAGCGGCTCGGTGTCAGGCGGCTGCGTAGAGGACGACCTGATCGCCCGCACCAAGGCGGCGTTTACCGAGCTGGTCGCGCACTCGGCCTCGACGGCGGCGCCCGCCCCGTCACACACCTTGCCCAGCGAAATCGTCTATGGCGTGAGCAAAGAAGAAGCAGCCCGCTTTGGCCTGCCCTGCGGCGGCACCCTGCGACTGGTGCACGAGCCCCTGCACAACGCACAGTGGATCAGCGAGCTGCTGGCGCGCACCGCCGCGCACCAACTGGTGTCACGCAGCCTGAACATGGCCACCGGCACGGTAACGCTGGGTGGCGCGCAGCGCGGCCAAGACATTGCGTATGACGGCCAAACACTGACCACGGTGTTCGGCCCCAAGTGGCGCCTGCTCTTGATTGGCGCGGGCCAGCTCTCGCAAGCGGTGGCGCAGATGGCGGGCATGCTGGACTTTGAAGTGCTGGTGTGCGACCCGCGCGAAGACTACGCCGCCACGCTAGACCTGCGCGCAGTGCAGCGCCTCTCGGGCATGCCTGACGACGTGGTGCGCGACATGCTGCCCGACCCGCACACCGCCATCGTGGCGCTCACGCATGACGCCAAGCTTGACGACATGGCGCTTTTAGAGGCGCTCAAGTCCGAGGCCTTTTATGTGGGCGCGCTGGGCTCGGGCCGCACGCAGGCCGCGCGCAAGCAGCGCCTGGCCGAACACTTTGACATGACCGAGGCCGAACTTGACCGCCTGCACGGCCCCGTGGGCTTGCGCCTGGGCGCCAAAACGCCGGCCGAGATTGCAGTGTCGATATTGGCGGAGATCGTGCAAGTCAAAAACGCCGGCGTGAAGGCCGGGTTTACAGACCCATCTTGCGCCGTGCCCGGTGCGCCTGCGGTTTAAGTGGTGATTTAAGCGCGGGCGCCTTGCCCCATGGCATCGCCCAGGCGCACTGGCGCGCCGGGCTGCCAGCCCGGGTTCCAGTCCAATGTGGCGCGCGGCCACAGCAGCACCACGGTCGATCCCAGCAAAAAGCGCCCCATCTCATCGCCCTGGCGCAGAGTGACAACGCCTTCGTCGTAATGCCACTCGGTGACTTGCGGCAGGCGCGGCGGGTTGACCACCCCGTGCCACACGGTGGCCATGCTTCCCACAATGGTGGCGCCCACCAGCGTGAGCACCATGGGACCAAAGTCGGTGTCAAACACGCACACGACACGCTCGTTGCGCGCAAACAGCCCGGGCACGCCGCGCGCCGTGGTGGGGTTGACCGAAAACAAATCGCCCGGCACATAAATCATGCGGGTCAGGCGTCCATCGCAAGGCATGTGGATGCGGTGGTAGTCGCGCGGGCTGAGGTAAATCGTGGCAAAGGCGCCGTCGTCAAACTGCGCGGCCAGCGCCGCGTCGCCACCCACCAGCGCAGTGCTGCTGTAGGAATGGCCCTTGGCCTGGAAAATCTGGTCGTGCGCTATGGCGCCAAACTGGCTGATGGCGCCGTCCACCGGGCACACCCAGGTGCTGGCTGCCAGTGGGCGGGCGTCTGGATGCAGCGCGCGGGTAAAGAAGTCGTTAAAGCAGGCGTAGCTGGCCAAGTCCGGGTTGGCCGCCTCGGCAATGTTGACCTGGTAGCGCTGCACAAACCAGGCAATCAGGCGGGTGGTCAGGCTGCCCCAGCGGCGGCTGGCAACCCAGCCGGCAAAATAAGTGAGCGCCTTCTTGGGCAGCAGGTATTGGGGCAATACCGATAAACGATCAGACACAGCGGCTCCGGTGGGGGAAATCGGGTCCCACCGCACCAAAAAGCAGGTGGGCCAGGAGCAGCGGAAATTATAAAGAGTGGCCTATAGTTGCGCCCTATGAGTACCGCTCGCATCCCCCCCATCCAGTGCCTGTTGACTTTTGAGGCCCTGGCGCGCCTGCGCAGCGTCACCCAAGCGTCTGAAGAACTCTGCGTCACCCCCAGCGCAGTAAGCCATCGCGTGCGCCAGTTGGAGCAAATCATCGGCACGAAGCTGTTTGGCCGCGCCGACTTCTCGCTCACCACCGAGGGCAGCGAATACCTGGCCCATGTGCGCGAAGGCCTGGCCATTTTGCAAAAGTTCCCCAGCGCCAGCGCAGCACCCGGCAAGCGCAAGCTGCGCCTGGCGGTCACGCCCACGTTTGCCCGCTCCATCGTCATTCCGCGCCTGCGCGAATTTACCGAGGCCTACCCCGAAATCGACGTAACCATGCAGGTGTCGATTCCGCTCTTGGACGTAGTGGCCGAGGACGCCGACCTGACGGTGCGCTTTGGCGCCGGACGTTATGCCGACTTGGAGCACGTTTGCCTGACCAAAGATGTGGTCACGCCCCTGGCCTCGCCCGCCTTTGTGCGTGAGCACGGACCGTTTGTGGAGGCGCAAGACTTGCTGAACATGCCCCTGCTGCGCAGCCCGCTAGAGCCCTGGCGCACCTGGTTTGCCGCCCACCATCTGGACTGGCCCGAACCGGTAGACGGCTCGCAGTTCAACGACATTGGCCTGATGTGCGACGGCGCGGCCGCGGGCATGGGCATTGCACTGGTGCGCCTGAAGCTGGGCGCGCCCTGGCTGGAAAACGGCTCGCTGGTGCGCCTGGGCAGCAGCGACACCTTTGTGGGCAACGTGCCCAGCCCTCATGCGCACTACCTGTGCTGGCGCACCGGCATGATGGACCGCTGGGAATGCGCCGCTTTTGCCGAGTGGCTCAAGCAGGTGCTGGCCTAGCCCTGGATTTCAGCTTTTTTGCCCACTCTCTCCCCCAACCCCTCTCTCGCCCGGCGGGCGAGAGAGGGGGGCTAACAGCCACATTTGGTTTTTCGCTTCGGCTAGCCTACTACTGGCGATGCGCCTGTGGGTCTGCCTGCGACACTCAGGAACGGCGCCGTCGCCGCGACGGCTTTCGGGGTTTGGGCGTTGCGGCAGCAGCGGAGATTCGCGGCGCCTCGCCGCTCCTATCGAATAGCGCTTGCGCCGGGCAGCTCTCGCGGCAAGCTGCAGCTCCGGCAAAGAGCAGCGGGCAGCGGCCAGTGGTGCCGTAGCCGAAGCGACAAACTCAAATGTGGCTGTTCGCTCCCCCTTTCCTCCCCGCCGGGGAGGAAAGGGGGCTGGGGGGATAGGCGGGCAAAAAAAACGATGGCTGGAAATGAGGCGGATGGAACAAGGGGGGGGGTAAATTCACGCCGCACTGCAAGTTTCTTCACGCGCGGAGCCGCCCAGTTCCCTTACAGTCCATCGCATGAACGCACCGTTAAACGCAAACACCGAAGAATTGCTGCACCGCGCCGACCTGCAAGCGCGCATCGTCCAGGGGCTGTCCCAACACCTGCCCCCGCACGCGCTGCTGTACCAGACCGAGGACACCACGCCCTACGAGTGCGACGGCCTGACAGCCTACCGCCTGCGCCCGCTGGTGGTGGCCCTGCCCGAGACCGAGGCGCAAGTGCAAGCGGTGCTGCGCAGTTGCCACGCGCTGGGCGTGCCGGTGGTGGCGCGCGGCGCGGGCACGGGTCTGTCGGGTGGCGCCATGCCCCACGCCCTGGGCGTGACCCTATCGCTGGCCAAGTTCAACAAAATTTTGGAAGTCAACCCGTACAGCCGCACCGCGCGCGTGCAGTGCGGCGTGCGCAACCTGGCCATCAGCGAGGCCGCTGCGCCCCACGGTCTGTACTACGCGCCCGACCCGTCGAGCCAGATCGCCTGCACCATCGGCGGCAATGTCGCTGAAAACTCGGGCGGCGTGCACTGCCTGAAATATGGCCTGACCTTGCACAACGTGCTGCAGGTGCGCGGTCTGACCATTGAGGGCGAGCCCATCACCTTTGGCGCCCAAGCGCTGGACGCGTCGGGCTACGACCTGATGAGCGTGGTGGTGGGCAGCGAAGGCATGCTCGCCGTCACGCTGGAAGTGCTGGTCAAACTCGTGCCCAAGCCGCAAATCGCGCGCTGCATCATGGCCAGCTTTGACGATGTGCGCAAAGCCGGTGAGGCGGTGGCGGGGGTGATAGCCGCAGGCATCATTCCGGCCGGGCTGGAAATGATGGACAAGCCCATGACGGCGGCGGTAGAAGACTTTGTTCACGCAGGCTACGACCTGAGCGCGGCAGCCATTTTGTTGTGCGAGAGCGACGGTACTGTCGAAGAAGTGGAAGAAGAAATTGCCCGCATGAGCGAAGTGCTGCGCAACTTTGGCGCAACGGCCATTGCAGTGAGCCAAAGCGAGGCCGAGCGCCTGCGCTTTTGGAGCGGACGCAAAAACGCTTTTCCGGCGAGCGGGCGCATCAGCCCCGACTACATGTGCATGGACAGCACCATTCCGCGCAAGCGCCTGGCTGACATCTTGCTGGCCATCGCTGAGATGGAAAAGAAATACCAGTTGCGCTGCGCCAATGTGTTCCACGCGGGCGACGGCAATTTGCATCCCTTGATTTTGTTTGATGCCAATGACCCGGACCAGTTGCACCGCTGCGAGCTGTTTGGCGCCGACATTCTGGAAACCAGCGTGGCCATGGGCGGCACGGTTACCGGCGAACACGGCGTGGGCGTGGAAAAACTCAACAGCATGTGCGTGCAGTTCAGCGCAGAGGAAAACGAACAGATGTTCGCCATCAAGCGTGCGTTTGACCCGCAAGGCCTGCTCAACCCCGGCAAGGTAATTCCCACCCTGCACCGCTGCGCCGAGTACGGCAAGATGCTGGTGCGCGGCGGGCAGCTCAAGCACCCGGATTTGCCGCGCTTTTAAGCGCTTGGCCGCGCCGCGCCAGGGCCTGTACCATGGCAAGGTGGCCTGCGCCCAGCGCAGACCACCAATTCGCTGTACCACCCAGAGTTCATCCATGGCCCAACACAATATTTTTGCCGCCCTGCGCGCGGCCTTTCCCGCAAACCTGGACGCCACAGCGGTAGAAACCGACAGCGGCCTGCTGTATTCCTGGCGCGACCTGGACCGCGCTACCGCCATGGTGGCCAATTTGTTGCAGTCACTCGATTTGCCTTCGGGCAGCCGCATTGCCGCGCACACCGAAAAGTCGGTCGAAGCCATGGTCTTGTACTTGGCCACATTGCGCGCGGGCTATGTCTATTTGCCGCTTAACACCGCCTACCAAAGTGCCGAGGTCGAATACTTTATTGGCAACGCCGAGCCCGCCGTGGTGGTGTGCGCCAGCCGCAACTTTGGCTGGGTGAGCAAGATCGCGTTCAAGGCCGGCACGCAGTATGTGTTTACCCTGGACGAAGACCGCAGCGGCAGTTTGCTCGAGCGCGCCGCCATGCAAAGCGACGTGCACGCAGTGGCGCCTCGCCAAGCCAATGACCTGGCGGCCATTGTGTACACCAGCGGCACCACCGGGCGCAGCAAGGGCGCCATGCTCAGCCACGGCAATTTGCTAAGTAACGCGCAGGTCCTCAAGGACTACTGGGGCTGGAAAGCAGGCGACGTGCTGATCCACGCCTTGCCCATCTTCCATGTGCACGGTTTGTTTGTGGCTATTCATGGCGCACTCTTGAACGGCAGCAAGATGATTTGGCTGTCCAAGTTTGAGCCCAAGGCGGTGCTGGCGCACATGGCCCAAGCGACCGTTTTCATGGGCGTGCCCACGTTGTATGTGCGGCTGCTGGCTGAGCCGGGGCTCACAGCGGCGGCCACCCGCCACATGCGCCTGTTTATTGCCGGGTCGGCGCCGCTGCTGCTGGAAACGTTCAAGGACTGGACCGCGCGCACCGGCCACACGATTTTGGAGCGCTACGGCATGAGCGAGACGGTGATGCTCACGTCCAACCCGTACACGGCAGACGCCCGGTTCAAAAAGCAAAGCGAGCGCCGGGGCGCCACCGTAGGCTTTCCGCTGCCAGGCGTCGAATTGCGCGTGGCAGGTGAGGGCGACGCCCCGCTGGCGGTGGGCGAGATTGGTGGTATCCAGGTGCGCGGCCCCAATGTGTTTGCCGGCTACTGGCGCATGCCTGAGAAGACGGCCGAGGAATTTACCGCCGACGGCTTTTTCAGAACCGGCGATGTGGGCAAAGTGGACGAGCGCGGCTATGTGCACATCGTGGGGCGCAGCAAAGACCTGATCATCAGCGGCGGCTACAACGTCTACCCGGCAGAGATTGAGGGCTATATCAACGAGCTGCCCGGCGTGGCCGAGAGCGCCCTGGTGGGCGTGCCGCACCCGGACTTTGGCGAAGTGGGCGTGGCAGTGGTGATTGCCAAGCCCGGCGCGCAACCGCAGACCAGCGCCATCGTGGCCGCGCTAAAAACACAGCTGGCCAATTTCAAAATCCCCAAGCACTGCGTGGTGGTGGCCGAGCTGCCGCGCAACGCCATGGGCAAGGTACAAAAAAACCTGCTGCGCGCGCAATACCAAGCGCTGTTTTCCTGATTTATCCAAGCCTGTTGCCCATGCGCCAAACCATCCAGAACCTCGAAGAATCGCAAATCCGCGAAGTGGCCAATGCCGGTCTGGGCCGCAGCGACGTGCTGGCCTTTTGGTTTGGTGAGAGCGACGAAGTAACGCCCGACTTCATCCGCCAAGCCGCCATTGAATCGCTGCAGCGCGGCGAGACCTTTTATGCCCACAACCTGGGCCTGCCCGAGCTGCGCCAGGCCATTGCCAGCGCCATGACGGCCAAGCACGCCAGCCAGCCCGGCGCCACTCCCATTGCCATGGAGCGCATTGCCGTGACCACCGGCGGCGTCAACGCGCTGATGCTGGCGGTGCAGGCGCTGGTGGACGCGGGCGACGAAGTGGTGGCCGTAACGCCAGTGTGGCCCAACCTGACGGCGCAAGCGCTGATCATGGGCGCCAAGCTGCGCACCGTGGCACTCACGCCGCAAAGCACCGGGCCAGATGCTGGCGCCTGGACGCTGGACTTGCCCCGGCTGCTGGAGAGCATCACCCCCGGCACCAAGCTGCTGATATTGAACGCCCCCAACAACCCCACCGGCTGGACCCTGAGCCGCGACGAGCAGACCGCCATCCTGGCGCACTGCCGCCGCACCGGCACCTGGATACTGGCCGACGAGGTGTATGAGAACCTGTACTACGCCCCCAGCGCCAATGCCTGCGCGCCCAGCTTTCTGGACATTGCCGCGCCCGAAGACCGGCTCGTGGTGGTGCACAGCTTTTCCAAAAGCTATCTCATGACCGGCTGGCGCCTGGGCTGGCTGGTGATGCCGCCATCCATGACGTCGGCCATGGGCAAGCTGGTCGAGTTCAACACGTCGTGCGCCAGCGTGTTTACCCAGCGCGCAGGCATCGTGGCGCTGGAGCGCCGAGACGAGGTCACGCCCCGCGTGGTGGCGCACCTCAAAACCTGCCGCGACACCCTGATCCCGGCGCTGCGCACCTTGCCCGACGTGCAGGTGGCGCTGCCCTTGGGCGGCATGTACGCCTTCTTTCAGCTACCTGGCCACAACGACTCGTTGGCCACCGCCAAACGCCTGGTCACTGAGGCTGGCTTGGGCTTGGCCCCCGGCAGCGCCTTTGCGCCTGAGGCGGCAGGCTGGCTGCGCTGGTGTTTTGCGTCCAAAGACCTCGGAAGGTTGACGCAGGGCGTGGAGCGCTTGGGGGATTGGTTGCGCAGGGGCTGAGGGCTGCGTACCGGCGTGTGCAGGTAGCTGCGCCCGAAATCACTGCGGGACTTGGTGATCACAAACCTAAAATGCGTCCATGCTGCATTACGAAACCGTCCCCGTCACCGCCTTCCAACAAAACTGCTCCATCGTTTGGTGCGATGAAGAGCGGCGCGCGGCCATCATCGACCCGGGTGGCGACATGGAGTTGCTGCTGGCCACCGTCAAGCGCCTGGGCGTGAATCTCGAGCAAATCTGGATCACCCACGGCCACTTGGACCACGCCGGGGCCACGGCTGATCTGGCCGAGCTGCTGCACTTGCCCATCATCGGCCCGCACCCGGCGGACCAATTCTGGATTGACGGCATGCCCATGGCGGCGGCGGCCTATGGCTTTCCGCCCTCGCGTACCTTCACACCCACGCGCTGGTTGCACGATGGCGACACCGTCACCCTGGGGCCCTACACCCTGCAAGTGCGCCACTGCCCCGGCCACACGCCCGGCCACGTGGTGTTTTATTCGCCTGATATTGGCCGCGCCTTTGTAGGCGACGTGCTGTTTGCCGGCAGCATTGGCCGCACCGATTTTCCGCAGGGCGATCACGCCACGCTGATCAACAGCATCACCCAGCGCCTGTGGCCCATGGGCAACGACACGGTGTTTATCCCCGGCCACGGCCCCGAGAGCAGCTTTGGCGTGGAACGCGTGCGCAACCCCTATGTGGGCGGCACCTGAACCGGGCCCATCGCCATGAGCCTGCAGTCGGTACGCGCGTTTTTTGCGCAACACCAGCTTGATCTGCCTATTCTGGAAACCGAGGCGCTGACGCCCACCGTGGAGTCGGCGGCGCTGGCCCATGGCGTGGAGCCCGGGCGCATTGCCAAAACCCTGGCCTTTCGCCTGGGCGACGGCCGCGTGGTGCTGCTGGTGGCCAGCGGCCACGCGCGCATTGACAACGCCAAGTTCAAAACCGCCTTTGGCAAAGGCAAGATGCTGCCCGCCCATGAGGTGCAAGACCTGACCGGCCACCCGGTCGGCGGCGTCTGCCCCTTTGGCCTGGCCAACCCGCTGCCGGTGTATCTGGACCACAGCCTGCGCGCCTTCGACGAAGTGCTGCCGGCCGCGGGCTCAGTCAACAGCGCGGTGCGCATCAGCCCGGCGCTGATGGCGCAGGTCACCGGCGGGGTGTGGGTGGACGCCTGCCGCTAACGTGCCTCATTCCTGCGCCTTTGCGGCAATGTGCCCGTCCTCGGTCATTTGAAGTTAATCGGTAAGAGGGTTCTTGCATGCGCATGTTCAAACTATTGGTATCACTGTGTCTTTTGGTGGCTGTGCCAAACGCCTTTTGCGCTCCTTGCACGCCAGAAGACTTTGAGTCTCACGTCAGCGGCAGCAGCCAATGTCTTTTGATGCGCCGCTTTGGACTGACCGAGCCCGAAACCATGGTGGTCTGGCTCCACGGGGACGTGTCCTCTGGCGGGCCCGCCAATTACCACTTCGCCGTGGCCCAATCGGCCGCAGCACACTTTGCAAGTGCACGTGTTGTGTCCATTGCGCTGGTGCGCCCGGGCTATCCGGATGGCAGCGGTGAGTCTTCAACAGTGGCGCCACTGAGTGGTGGCCGCACCGACCATTACACCCTTGAAAATCTGGAAGAGGTGGGTGTGGCCATCGAGCGCTTGCGCGCGCACTTCAAGCCGAAGTTTGTCGTCGCAGTAGGCCATTCGGGCGGCGCTGCTACCGCCGCCGTGTTGCTGGGCATGAAGCCTGGCTTGTTGGATGCCGCGGTGCTGGTGGCCTGCCCGTGCGAGCTTGTGGCTTGGCGGGCGAACCGACCTGGGGCGCGCCAATGGACCAGCAGCGAAAACCCGCGCGCCTGGGCCGACAAGGTAAGCACCGCGAGCCAAGTCATCGCACTTACCGGCGCCAAAGATGACAACACGCAGCCTGATTTGGCCCGTGGCTACGTCAATGCCTTGCAAGCGCGCGGGGTGGAAGCACGCTTTGCACTCTTGCCCGATGAAAGTCACAACAGTGCATTTCGCTCACCACAGGTTATCAGGGCATTGACCGACTTATTGGCTGGACGGCCTGCACCTTAACCTTCAGTTACTTCCGCGCCAGATACACCCCGCCCACCACCAGCGCCATGCCTGCCAGCGCAAGCTGCGAAAACGATTCACCAAACAGCGCCCAGGCCACAACAGCCGTGCACGGTGGCACCAGGTAAAACAGACTGGCGATATTGACTGCGCTGCTTTGGCGAATCAGCCAATTAAGCAGGCTGACCGCGCCCACCGACAGCACCAGCACCAGCCAGACCAGGGCGAACACCATCTCACCGGTCAGGTCCATGCGCCCGGTCTCAAACAGCCAGGCGCATAGACCCGTGGCCAGCGCCGTGGGCACAAACTGGGCAACCGCGCCGCTGCGCCAGTCAAACGCTGGGCAAAAGCGCTTTTGGTAGAGCGTGCCTGCGGTGATGGCCAAGAGCGCCACCACGGCAGGCAGCAGCGCCTGCAGCCCAAAGCCCGCACCGAGCTTGTTGGCTACCACCAGTGCCACGCCAGCCAGACCCAGCATCAGGCCTAACCACTGGCGACGCAGCACCGTCTCACCCAGCAGCCAGCCCGCGCCAATGGCGGTGAGCAGCGGTTGCACCCCCACCACCAAGGCCGCTACGCCGGCAGGCAGGCCCAGTGAGATAGCGATAAACACACCACCCAAATACACCCCATGCAGCAGCAAGCCGGCCACGCCAATGTGGAACCAGGCCCGGGCGCCCTTGGGCCAGGGCGCCCGGGTGGCCAGCGCAATCACGAGCATGAGCACCACTACAGCGGCATAGCGCACAAACAAAAAGGTCAGCGGCTCGGTGTGCGGCAGCCCCAGGCGCGCGCCAATAAAACCGGTAGACCAGAGGACGACAAACAGGAGCGGAAAGGCGCTAGAAAACCGGGCAATCATGCAGGATGCGTCTTTCAAAACAGTGCTCCCGACCGGCAACAGCGCGCGGTCGGGTAGAAACAAAAAGGGGCCGGTGCGCTGCTGGGCGCCTTAGGTTTTAGGGCTCTTGCGCCCCGCCCCCCAGCACCTTGTACAGCGTTACCTGGCTTTGCAGAGCGGCCAGTTGCACATTGATCAAAGCCTGCTCACTGGCAAAGGCCGTACGTTGGGCGTCCAGCCAGTCAAGCTGGCTGGCCGCACCGTTGTCCAGGCGCAAACGGGTCAGTGTCAGGCGCTCGCTGTCGGCCTGTACCAACGCGGTTTGGGCTTGCAATTGGCGCTCCCAGCTACTGCGCGCGGCCAGGGCGTCGGCCACTTCGCGAAAGGCGTTTTGGACCGCTTTTTCGTACTGCGCCACGGCGATGTCAAAGCCCACCTTGGCAGACGCCAGGTTGGCCTCGTTGCGCCCACCGTCAAACAGGGGCAGCAGCAACTGCGGCACAAAGGTGTAGCTCCACGATCCGTCCTTGAACAGCGAACCCAGCTCGCTGCTGGCGCTGCCTGCGCTGGCGGTGAGCGCAATGCGCGGAAAGAACGCGGCGCGCGCAGCGCCAATATTGGCGTTGGCCGCAGCGAGCTGCTGCTCGGCCTGGCGAATGTCGGCCCGGCGTGTGAGCAGTTCGGACGGCACACCGGCGGGCAGCGCGGGCAAGCTGATGGCGGGCGCCTCAGCACCCAAGAGCGCGGCTTGCGCGGGCGCCAACGGTTGGCCCAGCAGCAACACCAGGGCGTTTTCGTCTTGGGCGCGCTGGCGCTGCAGTTGCGCCAGGCTCACACGGGCGCCTTGCACCAAAGATTGCGCCAGGCGCACATCGAGCTCGGACGCGGCGCCATGCTCTAGGCGCAGCGCCACCAGTTGCAATGACGCCTCGCGCGACGTCAGCGTGTCTTGCGCCAGGCGCAGCGAGCGCTCGTCCGCGCCCAGGCCCATCCAGGCCTGCGCCACCGTGGCAATCAGACTGATCTGCGCGGTGCGCTGCGCTTCTTCCGACGCTAGGTACTGCGCCAGTGCCTGCTCCTTGAGGCTGGCCACGCGGCCAAAAAAGTCCAGCTCGTAGCTGCTCATCAGCAGGCCCCCAGTAAAGCTGGTGGCCATATTGCCCGCGGTGTTGGGCGCGCGGCTCAGGCCAAGCCCGGCGTTGACCGTGGGCAACAGGTCGGCGCTGCGCAGGCCAAGTTGGGCGCGGGCCTGCGCCATATTGAGTGCGGCCACCCGCAGGTCGCGGTTGTGTTCCAGCGCCTGATGGATCAGCGTTTGCAGCGCCGGGTCGGTAAAAAACGTGTGCCAGGGCAGCAAGTCGCCCGCCGGAGCGGCCGCAGGTGCCTGGGCGCTTGCGGGCCACTGCGGCGCAATGGGCGCGGCCGGGCGCTTGAACAGGTTGGGCGTGCTGCAGGCCGACAAGGCCAAGGCACCCGTTATTGCGCCAGCCAGCAGGCCCAGGCGCAGGCCGCGCTGGGCGGCGGTGTGTAGGTATTTATTCATCGCTGTGCACTCCCATGTGCGCCGCTTGGGCGGCATGGACGTCGTGCTGGCGTTGGCTGCCCTTGAACAGGCCGCGCACCACCACGAAGAAGATCGGAACGAAGACGACGGCCAGCGTAGTGCCCGTCAAAATGCCACCCATCACGCCGGTGCCAATCACCCGCTGGCTGGCCGAGCCCGCGCCGGTGGACAAGGCCAGCGGCAAGACGCCCAGCGTAAACGCCATGGACGTCATCACAATGGGCCGAAAGCGCAGGTGTGCTGCGGCCAGCGCCGACTCGATCAGGCCCTTGCCCTGGGCTTGCAGGTCTTTGGCAAACTCGATGATCAAAATCGCGTTCTTGGCCGACAGGCCAATGATGGTGATCAGCCCGACCTGGAAATACACGTCGTTGGCATAGCCGCGCAGCAGCGTGGCCAGCAACACACCCAGTACACCCAGCGGCACCACCAGCACCACCGCCAACGGAATGGACCAGCTCTCGTACAAGGCAGCCAGGCACAAAAACACCGCCAAAATCGCAAAGCTGTACAGAATGATGGACTGCGAACCGGCCAGCTTTTCCTCGCGCGACAAACCCGTCCATTCAAAGCCAAAGCCCGCGGGCAACTGGGCGGCGAGCTTTTCCATCTCGGCCATGGCGTCACCGGTGCTAAAGCCGGGCGCGGCGCTGCCGCCTATGCGCATGGCGGGGTAGCCGTTGTAGCGGATGGTTTGCATGGCGCCCTTGATCCAGCGCGTGCTGGCAAAGGCCGAGAACGGCACCGACTGGCCGCGCGCATTGAGCACGCTCAGGCGCAGCAAGTCGTCGGGCTG
>CANCJD010000028.1 GCA_947378275.1 Comamonadaceae bacterium | reverse complement strand
CACGGCCTGCGCAGCGACGAGGCGCGTGACGCGCTGGGCAGTTTTATCCGCGAATCACACAAACAAGGTATTCGCTGCGTGCGCGTGGTGCACGGCAAAGGCCTGGGTTCTCCGGGCAAAGCGCCGGTGCTTAAAGACAAGGTGCACCGCTGGCTGGTGCAAAAAGCCGAAGTGGTGGCCTTTGTACAAGCCCAACCCGCCCAGGGCGGCGCCGGCGCGCTGGTGGTGCTGCTGCAACCGGTGCGCCGGGGCGCGCCCGCAGCGGCCTAAGGCGCCGCGCGCCCCACTTACTTGGCCGCGTTCGGGAAGAACAGTTGCTGGCCGTCAATCTTGTAGGCGGCAATAGTGGCCTGGCCGGGGGCCGATGTCACCCAGTCCACAAACTTTTGCGCGTCCGCCGCCTTGGTGTGCGGGTGGCGCGCGGGGTTGACGACCATCACGCCGTACTGGTTAAACAGGCGGCTATCGCCTTCGACCAGCACCTGCAAGTCGCCCCGGTTTTTGAAGCTCAGCCAGGTACCCCGGTCGGTGAGCACATAGGCGCCGGTGGCGGACGCCATATTGAGCGCCGGGCCCATGCCGCAGCCGCATTCCTTGTAACCGGTGCCGCGCGCATCAGGCGCGGGCGTGAGCTTCCAAAAGCGCAGTTCGGCGGCGTGGGTGCCGCTTTTGTCGCCGCGCGACACAAAAGCGGCGTTGGCGGCGCTGAGTTTGGCCAAGGCCGCAGCAATGTCCTTGCCGCGTGTCTTGGCGGGATCGGCGGCCGGCCCCACCAGCACAAAGTCGTTGTACATCACAGCAAAGCGCTTGAGCGCAAAGCCCTCGGCCACGATTTTTTCTTCCGCCACCTGGTCATGCACAAACAGCACGTCGGCGTCGCCCCGGCGGCCCATGTCAATGGCCTGGCCGGTGCCCAGGGCCACCACTTTGACCTGTACGCCTGTGGCCTGGGTGAACGCGGGCAGCAGGTGCGCAAACAGGCCCGACTGTTCGGTGGACGTGGTGGACGCCATGACGATGGGCTCGGCCCGGACAGTAAGCATGCCAGCGGCCAGGGCCAGCGCCACGAGGGCGCAAAAACGGGATTTCACAAAAGCTCTCCTTTGACAAAAAGATGGGCCGCCGGGCAATGCGCTTGCAGCACGGCGGCATCAAAAAACTGGGCCACGGGCAAATCGGCCAGCAACTGGCCGCGCTCGAGGTAAATCACGCGCTGCGCCAGGCGCTTGACCTGGCCCAGGTTGTGGCTGGCAAACACCAAGGTGGCGTCGGCGCGGCTGTCGGCAAAGCGCTGCATGAGCGATTCGACCTCGGCCTTGGCATGCGGATCCAGGCTGGCCGTGGGTTCGTCCAGCAGCAGCAACTGCGGCGCCAGCGCCCAGGCACGCGCCAATGCCACCTGCTGCTGCTGACCCAGCGAGAGCGTGCGTGCGCTGCGCCCGGCGAGCTCTTGCAAACCGGCCGCGCGCAGAGCTGCGAGCGCCTGCACTTGCGCCTGACCCCAGGGCGTGCCGCGCAGCCACAAGGCCAGCGCCACCGAACGCTGCACCGTGGTGCGCAGCATGTGCGGCCTTTGAAACAGCATGGCCTGGCGCAGCGCGGGCACAGCAGCGCGCTCGCCCAGCGTGGGGGCCAGCAAACCGTGCAAGAGGCGCAGCAGCGTACTTTTGCCCGAGCCGTTGGCGCCCACCAGCGCCACGCGCTCACCCGCCTGCAGGTGCAAAGAAATCTGGCACAGCGCACTGGCCAGGTCGGGCCGCGCACGGCGCAGGCTGCGGCCATCGGCACCGATTTGCACGCTGGCGTCGCGCAGGCGGATGAGTGTGCTCACAGCGCCAGGCCCCGGTTCAGCGCCAGGCCAGCGCCCTCGGCGCGCAAGCGCCAGCGCCGCAACAGCGCCACCAGCAGATTGAGCGCCAGCACCACGCCCAGCAGCACCATCCCCAAGCCCAGCGCCAGCGGCAGGTCGCCCTTGGACGTTTCCAGCGCAATGGCCGTGGTCATCACTCGGGTAAAGCCGTCAATATTGCCGCCCACAATCATCACCGCGCCCACCTCGGATATGGCGCGGCCAAAGGCAGCGATCAGCACCACCAAGAGCGCATGGCGTTCGTCCCAGGCCAGCAGGCCAGCGCGCAGCGCAGCGCCCGCACCCAGCGAACGCAGTTGTTCGCCGTGCAATTGTTCGGCGTCTTGCACGGTTTGGCGCGTGAGCGCGGTGACGATCGGCAGCACCAGCACCGCCTGCGCCAGCACCATGGCCTTGAAGCTGAACAGCCAGCCCAAATAGCCCAACGGCCCCGAGCGCGACAGCAGCAAATACACCAGCAGCCCCACCACCACCGAAGGAATGGCCAGGCTGGTGTTGAGCAAAGTCAGCACCGCGCCGCGCCCGGCAAACTGCGCCACGCCCAGCCACGCGCCCAAGCCCAGCCCCACGCTGCAAGCCAGCGCGCAGGCGCAAGCGCTGACCGCCAGCGAACGCGCCACGATGCCCATCAACTGGGGATCGAGCGACACAACGAGTTGCAGCGCGGTGCTGGCGCTTTGGGTGAGCGTGGTCATATGTAGGGGAGATCGTAGTCGAGGCCGCCGCCGCAAAGGCTGCGGTGCCCGCACCGATGTTTAGCGGTTGCGCATCCAGTCCGCCGTCTGAAAAAACGATGCGCCCAGGCGCGATCGCAGCGCCGCGTCTATCTGCAGTTCGCCCATGGCCTGGTCCATACAGGCCAGCCACTGGTCGCGTTCCAGAATGCCAATCGAGAACGGCATGTGGCGCATACGCAACCGGGGGTGGCCAAAGCGTTCGATGTAGTACTGCGGCCCGCCCATCCAGCCGCTCAAAAACCAAAACAGCTTTTGCCGCGCCTGTGTGAGCAGCGCGCCGTGCGCCGCGCGCAGGGCCGCGTAGCCGGGTTCCAGCTCCATCAGGTCGTAAAAGCGCTCGACCAGGGCCTGCAGTACGGCCTCACCGCCCAACAGCGCAATCAGGTTGCTGGGGGGTTCTTCGTCATCTGGCGCCGCATGGGTAGAGTTTTCAATACTTGTCATAGCCTGTGATTGTCAGGCGGCTGCGCGGCGCAGGGTTTCCACCACCGGGCGGCGCAGCACATCGCGCAGGCCCCACCATCCCGCCGCCAGCGCCAGCAGCGCGCCAGCCAGCGATCCCAACAAGGGGACCCAGAGCGAGACGGTCCACGAGAAATCAAACACATAGCGCGCCAGTGCCCAGCCCACGGCGCTGGCCACGACGGATGCCAAAAAGCCCGCCAGCAGCCCCACACCAGCCAGCTCAATGCGCTGCACCTGGCGCAGCAGGCGGCTTTGCGCGCCCACGGCGCGCATGATGGCGAATTCACGTGCGCGCTCCTCGCGCGTGGCGCTGACCGCCGCAAACAGCACCACCAACCCAGCGGCCAGGGTAAAGCCAAACAAAAACTCCACCGCGCGCACCACCTGGTCCAGGATGCGCTGGATCTGGTTGATGGTGGCGCTCATGTCCACGGCAGTCACATTGGGAAACTGGCGCACCAGCGCATTGTCAAAGCCCGCCGTGGCGGGTGCGCGAAATGCGCCCATATAACTGGCAGGCACGCCGTCGAGGCGGCTCACCGGGTACATGGCAAAGAAGTTGGCGCGCATGGACGTCCAGTCCACTTTGCGCAGCGAGGTCACTTTGGAGTCCATTTGCACACCGGCCATGTCAAAGCGCAGCGTGTCGCCCAGCTTCAGGTTCAAGGTAGTGGCAATGCCCTCTTCCATGCTGATGGCGCCAGCCTCCTCTGGCGTCCAAGCGCCGCCCACCACCTGGTTGTTGTCAGGCCGCGTGGCGCTGTGGCTGAGGTTGAACTCGCGGTCCACCAGGCGCCGGGCGCGCTCGTCGGCGTAGTCGTCCGACGACACCGAGCGGCCATTGACCGCCACCAGACGCCCCCGGATCATGGGGTACCAGTCCATCTTGGCCACGCCTGCGCTGTGCAAAGCATCGACAAAGCCGCTGGCCTGCTCGGGCATCACGTTGATCACAAAGCGGTTGGGCGCGTCGGCCGGCGTGGCCTTGCGCCAACTGGCGATCAGGTCGGTGCGCAGCAACACCAGCAGCACCAGCGCCAGCAGTCCCACGGCCAAGGCGCTTACCTGCACCACCGTGTAGGCCGGACGCGCGGATATTTGCCGGGTGGCCAGCACCAGTGCGCGCGGCGCGGTGGCCTCGTTCACGCTGGTGCGCAACAGGCGAATGGCCAACCAGCTCAGGGCGGCAAACAGCAACACCGCCCCAGCAAATCCGCCCACGGCGATCAGCCCGAGCTTCAGGTCGCTGCTGACCGCCAGCAGCAGCGCAGCAAAACCCAGCACGCCCAGCGCCAATACGCCAATTGAGGCGGGGCGCAAATTGCCCACGTCACGCCGAATCACGCGCTGTGGCGGTACCTGCGCCAACTGCAGCACCGGCGGCAGGCCAAAGGCGCACAAGAGCGTCAGCCCCATGCCAAGGCCCAGACCTACTGGCGCCAGCGTGGCTGCAGGTAAGCTGGCGTCCACCAAGCCGGCCAGCAACACCACAAAGACGTAATGCACGCCATAACCCAGCGCCACGCCCAAGCTGCTGGCAAACACACCCACCAGCGCAAATTCCCAGGCGTACGACGCGGCAATAGCGCGCTGGCTCAGGCCCAGCACACGCAGCATGGCGCAGTCGTCCAGGTGCTTGGCGGCAAACGCACGCGCCGCCAGGGCCACGGCCACGGCGCTGAGCAAGGCGGCCAAGAGCGCCACCAGGCTCAAGAACTTTTCGGCCCGCTCCAGCGTCTGGCTCAGCTCGGGGCGGCCCGACTGGGTGGATTCGATGCGCACGCCGCGCAGCGGTTCGGCCTGGGCGGGTGCGTCTTTGGCCGCCCCTGAAGAGTTGACCCCGCCTCCGGCTTGGCCCTTGATTTGCGCGTTGCCCCAGGCCACAAAGCGCGCCACGGCGGCGTCGTCACCGGCCAGGGCCAGGCGGTAATTGACGCGGCTGGCGGGTTGCACCAATGCGGTGGCGGCAATGTCGGCGGCGTTGACCATCACGCGCGGGGCAAAATTCATAAAGCCCGCACCCCGGTCGGGCTCGCTGGCAATGAGCGCGGCAATTTTGAATTGCGCGCTGCCCAGCATGAGCGCGTCGCCCACACGCAGGCCCAGCGCGTCGAGCAACTGGGCGTCCACCCACACCGCGCCAGCGGGCGGAATGCCGGGAGCGGGCTGCTCAGGCGCGCCGATGCTGGTGTTGATGCGCAGCGTGCCGCGCAGCGGATAACCCGCCTCAACCGCCTTGAGCGACACCAGCTTGGTGGCGCCGCCCAGCGTCTCAGGCGCACGCGCCATGGTCTGAAAGCCCAGGGTTTGCGCCTGCGCCAGTCCAAGGCGCTTGGCCTCTTGGGCAAACACGGCCGGTGCCGGTCGGTCGGTGGCCACTACGGCGTCGCCACCGAGCAACTGGCGGGCATCGCGCTGCAAGCCTCCCTGCAGCCGGTCGGCAAAAAAACCCACCGCCGTGAGCGAGGCCACCGCCAAGGTCACCGCCACCACCAGGAGCCGCAGCTCGCCCGAGCGCACATCGCGCCACAAAGTGCGCCAGCCAAGGCGCCAAAAAGATTGCTTCATGGGGCGACCTTAGCGCAAAAGCCTTAGCCCCTGCGCCAGCGCCTTATTTGGCGCTTTGAAGCGCCAGCACGTGGCGCGCAAAGTTGTCCAGAATCGACTGCCAGCCGGCGCGCTGCGCCTCTTCGGGGTGCTCGGACTCAGCGTCAAAAGTGACGGTTACCGTGACACCGGCAGCACCTTGCGAAAACTCCACCACCGCGCCCCGTTCGCCAAAGCGGTACTCCAGCCGACGGGGCGCGTCCACGTGGGTGTATTCGCCCTCAAAGTCAAAGCCAAACGAGCCGTCGCGGGCTTCCATGCGCGAGGAGAACTTGCCGCCCACCCGCAAATCAACGGCAGCCGCTGTGGTGTGCCAGTCGGCAGAAGCGGCGTTCCACTGTTTGATGTCTTCGGGTGAGGTGTAGGCGCGCCAGACTTCGGTAAGGGGCGCGGCAATCAGGGTGGAGACGGTGATTGTCATGGCGTTTCTTAAAGGGGGCTTTTTTAAAAATATAGCGCAAATCGGGTTATGTTGAATTTTGTAATTTTGGGAAAATTTCCCTAAGTTATGATTCGTTTCTGTTTTTCACGTTTGGAGCTCCCACGATGAACGCTCGATCGCCCCTGTTATGGCGACTGACCCTCGCCGCTTTGCTCGCCCCCCTGCTGGGCGTCTGGCTTTCGCTGGCGCACGCCCAGAATTTTTTGACGCCGGACAATGCGTTTGCGTTTTCTGTCAAGGCGGTGGACGCCAACACGGTGCGCTTGCACTGGGATATTGCGCCGGGCTACCACCTGTACCGTGACCGAATCACGGTGGGCGCAGAATCGCCTGCAGTGGCATGGAAGCCGCTGCAGTTGCCGCCCGGCAAGCAGGAGTTCGACGCCACCTTCAATAAGAACGTTTGGGTGTACCGCACTGCAGTGGATGTGCCCTTGCAAATGACGCAAGGCGGCGCCTTGGTGAAAGTGACCGTGGGTTGGCAAGGGTGCTCAGACGACGGTCTGTGCTACTCCCCCGATTCCCGAGAGGTGCAGATTGCGCTCAATGGGCGGGGAGCGACTGAAAATGCCGTCACCGTTCTTGCGCCCGTTGACACCCCCGAAGCCAGCGCACCAGCCGCTGTCGCCTCCGCGCCTCAGGCTGCAGCACTTGCTGCAACACGAACCGCCAACGACAACAGCCCCCTGAACACGATTGCACAAACACTGGCATCGGGCAGCTTGCTCAAAGCGATTGGCGTATTTGCACTGGCTGGGCTGTTGCTCTCGTTCACGCCCTGCGTGCTGCCCATGGTGCCCATTCTTTCCTCGCTCATTGCCGGTCAATCCGGGCCTGTGAGCCGCAGTAAAGGTCTGGGCCTGGCCTTTGCGTATTCATTGGGGATGGCGCTGGTTTACGCCGCGTTTGGCATTGCCGCCGGTTTGGCTGGCGAAGGCCTGGCCGCCGCTTTGCAAAACCCTTGGGTGTTGGGCGCATTTGCAAGTTTGCTGGGCGTGCTGGCCTTGTCGATGTTTGGCGTCTATGAGCTGCAAATGCCCAGCGCCATCCAAAGCCGGGCTACCAACTGGTCCAACAGTTTTCAAGGTGGCTCCTATATCGGTGTGTTCATCATGGGCGGCGTATCGGCGCTGGTGGTAGGCCCTTGCGTCGCAGCCCCCTTGGCAGGCGCCTTGGTGTACATCAGCCAGACCAAAGATTGGGTCTTGGGCGGTGTCGCGCTGTTTTCGATGGCGCAGGGTATGAGCGTGCCCCTGCTGCTGGTCGGGGTGTCGGCGGGCAGCCTGTTACCCCGTGCTGGCGCGTGGATGGAGCGGGTCAAGCAGGTGTTCGGCATGATGCTCTTGGGAGTCGCGATCACCTTGGTATCGCCAGTGGCCCCGCCCTCGTTGGTCCTGCTCTTGTGGGCCGCCTGGTTGCTGACGGCAGCAGGCTTGCTGGGGATTTTCTTGCCCTTGGTGCAACCACACCGCCACGGTGCCGTGTTCATTCGCGGTGCAGGTTTTGCAAGCGCAGCCCTGGCCGCCGTACTGTTGCTCGGTGCTGCCTCAGGCGGGCAATCCGTCTTGCAACCCTTGGCGCACTTGAAAGGCATGCAGGGCGCAAGCCCGGCGAGCGCATCGCTGGTCAACAAAAATATCCAGTTTCAACGTGTCGCCGACGTCGCAGCGCTTGACGCTGCATTGGCCCAAGCACAAGCCCAGGGGCAGCCCGTGATGTTGGACTTTTATGCCGAGTGGTGCGTGGCCTGCAAAGAGTTTGAAACGTTTACGCTCAGTGACGCGACGGTTCAAAAGCGGCTGGCCTCGGTCCGCCTGTTGCAAGCGGATGTGACCGCCAATACCGCGCAGGACAAAGCGCTGCTCAAACGCTTTAGCTTGTTTGGCCCGCCCGGCATGGTATTTTTTGACGCCAAAGACAGCAGCAAACCACGCCAGGTGGTGGTGGGTTACCAAAACCCCACAGACTTCCTGGCGGTGCTGGACGGCGTGGGCATCCCCTGACGCGTCAGGCGAGTTCGAGCTGCGACACCACCACGACTTCACCCTCTGTCCGGCCAACCACCTTGATCTTGGCCCCAACCCTAAGGGGCAGCGATACACCGTGCGCAATGGCCGCGTTGTGTGCATCGCAAGGCTGACCGCGCAGCACAAAGTCTGAAAGGCTGTTGTAGGACTCGACCCTGGCCTCAATCTCCACCTCTTTGCTGACCGTGTCATCGTCCAAGACCAGCACCTGCGCACGCAAAACACCGGCCACATAATTGCCCGCGATCTCCATACGGTCACCCAGCGCGACACGCGTTGGCGGATCCAGCATGTCACTTACATCGACCCGCCACTGGCCCAGTTGAAATTGGCCGTTGCTCAATGTCGATGTAACGTACCCTTCTATCTCGAGCGAACCAGACCCCACAGCAGTGGTTACGTTGCCCTGCAAGTCATCGGCCCTTGCCGCCTGAAGTTCTTCTCCGCCCTGGGACAGAGCACCTTGTACGCGCACCCAGTTTCCAAGGGTTAAGGACGCGCCAAGGACGCGCAAGCCGTTCACAAACAGGCCATCTTCTCCCTGCTGTTGAACCACTTCTCCCGTAGTGGCCGTAAGGACCGGGCCGGTGGTCGCCTCTATGCGTGTGGCGGTCCACCCATTGCCCGTTTGCAAACCCCACACCTTCACGGCCCGACCCGCAGTCAAATCACCAGACCCTGTCAAGCCGAAAAACATAGTGCTCAGGTTAGTTTGAATGGACATGCCCGCCAGGGTAAAGACACCAGCGCTCGCCGGCTGCGTTACCCGTCCCTGCGCGATGGACCACACTTCGATGCTGCTGGCCCGGGCAAGGGTCGGCTGGCCCGCGATTTGCGTTCCGGTGACCGACGCAATCATGCCCAAGCCCAATGTCGCCGAAGAAACCGTGGCGCCGTCCAACTTGACCAAGGCCTCTGTGTCGTCGAACTTGATGCCTTTGAGAATCACGCTGCCAAACCCGGAGATGGGACCGGCGGCATAAATTCCCGTACCACCCGTACCGGGCAGTCCAGTGAAATTCGTCCCAGAGCCACTTCCACCACCGCATCCGGTGATGCCCGCGGTCGCCAGTAGCAAAACATGGCGGCGTTGAATTGGTGCGCCTGACACCCACAATCGTTTCATTTCTTCACTTTCACTGCAGCAGGCGAAGGCTTGGACTTTTCGTCCGGAATGGATGCTGCCTGCTCCTGCTGGCTATCGTAAAAATAAACACCAAACCGAACGCGGTGACTTTGATCGCCGCTGGCGGCGCTGCGTTGTTCAGCCACCGCGGCGGTTTGTAAAAATTGCTGCAGTGTTTTGGCCCACATAAGGCGGGCCAGTTGATGCAGCTGCCTGGCCTGATCGGCCGAGAGGTCTTGGGCGAACGCACTTTGTTCCAGCATCGACGGCTCGGTCTGCCCGGGCTTGAGGTTGTGCACTGACGTCGCCAAATGGTCCGCAAGATTGGCCGTGAGGAAATAAAACGACTCACCCCGTCCGTCTTGCGGCACAACGCCCGACACACGCAAAGCCACCATGCCATCGTCGCGGCGCTCTACCACGCCCAGTCGTGCCAATTCATCGAGCACGGTCCGGGCGCCCACATCGCGGCTGATCTCGGCCACCAAGGCCGTGAAGTCGGGTTCCCCCGCAGTTCCACGCCCCGGCGTGCGTGCCAACAAGCGGGGGCTTTGGTCCGCATTCAGAAATCTTGGGTCACTGATCCAGCGGGCCACCACCGAGGCGGCCAGCGGAATCATGGGACTGGGCGCCTGCGTTGAATGCGGCGCATCCCGCAGTCGCCGCACGTCTTTGCGGTGCACACCTGTGAGCAATGCAATGCGTGTGTCCGAGCTGCCCTTGTGGTCCAAGGCGTAAGCCGCCTGCGCTTCGTCCACCAACGCGGCTTTGAGCAACTCCAGCATGGCTGGCAGGTGAACGCCGTGGTCAATCATGAGACGCGCCAGCGGCCGGAGCAACTGCGAAAGCGCCTGCGCGGCTAAAGCGGGCTCAGGCAGGCCCGCACCCGAAGGTGCAGCAGAGGCGTCGTCGTTGCTATGCGACATGGGCGCTAAGGGTAAGCATGGGATTGGATTGTCCTTGAAACAATGGCTTTGGAAATTTTGAGGGCTATTTTCCCGAAAAAAACATAAAAAAACCGTTACCCAGCGCACTTTTTGGGAAATTTTCCCTAAAATAACTTATCATTTGTCAATTTCATCAAATCCTCAATATTCATTAGCCACACACTTATGAAAAATCTTTCCTCCGTCATCGCCGCTGGTTTCACTGCCGCTCTTTGCGCTTTTCCCTTGTGGGCGGCGCAGCCCGGGCAGGTCGCACCTGCTTTTGAACTGCCTGGCCAAACCGCCCCGGTGCAACTCAGCGCCTACCAGGGCCACGTCGTGTACCTGGACTTTTGGGCCTCTTGGTGTGGGCCTTGCAAGCAGTCTTTCCCCTGGATGGGCGAGATGCAGGCGAAGTACAAGGCCCAAGGCCTGGGGGTGTTGGCAGTGAATGTGGACCAAAAGCCCACGGACGCCCAAGCGTTTTTGAAAGAAACGCCCGCCGCCTTTGACGTCGCTTTCGACGCCAGCGGCAAAACACCTAAGGCCTACGCCATCCAAGGCATGCCCACGTCGGTGTTGATTGGTGCCGATGGTCGCGTCATCAGCATGCACAGCGGCTTCAAGCCCGAGCAGCGCGCCGAACTCGAATCCCAAATCCGCCGCGCCTTGAACCTCAAAGACTAAAGGAAACCTGACCATGAAAACCACTCTGATCCGCGCCGCAGGCCTGCTGGGCCTTGCCACTCTGACCTTGCTCACGGGGTGCAGCAACTTGCCCTCTGTGAACGCATGGGAAAAAGGCAACCTGGCCAAGCCCATGATGACTTTTGAGGCTGATCCTCTGGAGCAGCAATTCGTACAGCACACCTATGGCAGCAAAGAAAACTCCAGCGGCGGCTACGGCGTAGGCGGCGGCGGCTGCGGATGCAATTGAGGCAAGCGACACCATGACAAAAAATACCAAACCCACTTCCCAACCCAAGCGCACGGTGTCCAGCGTCTCGCTGGCCTCGCTCATGCTGCCCGGCTTGGCAGCATTGGCCGGCCTCGCACCTGCGATCGCGTCCGCCGAAAACCAACCGGAAAAAACCACGGTCGCTGTGAAATACAGCAATTACGCCGATGGACAGGACGGATGGGACCGCGTCAACGTGTCAGCACCTGCCCTGTACATCCAGGCGCCGATTGCCAGCGACTGGTCGATTGAAGCATCCGCCGTGGTCGACACTGTTACCGGCGCATCACCGCGCTGGCATTCGCAAAGCAGCGTGGACTCCGGCGCAAGCAAAATGAGCGACGAGCGCACGGCAGGTGATGTGAAAATCACGCGCTACTTTGCCCGCTCTGCATGGTCGGCCAGCTTGGCGACCTCCAGCGAACATGATTACCAGTCTGACGCCATTGGTGTGGACACCCGCTGGTCCACCGAGGACAACAACCGGACCTGGGCCGTTGGCTATGGACTGAGCACCGACCGCATTGGCCGCCACTTGGACCCCTTGACCAAGCAAAAGCGCACCCAAGAGTTTATGGTCGGTGTCACGCAGGTGCTCACCCCCGGGGACATCGTTCAGTTCAACCTCACACGCAGTGACGGCCAGGGCTACTACGACGACCCCTACAAAACCATGGACAAACGACCTGACCAGCGCAGCGCCTGGATCGGCTTGACACGGTGGAACCACTACGTGGAACCCGCGGATGCCGCCTTGCGTACCAGCTATCGCTATTACAGCGACACCTTTGGCGTGCAGTCGCACACCCTGGGCATGGAGTGGGCGCAACCCATGGGCAGTTGGACGCTGACGCCAGGCCTGCGCTACTACAGCCAAAGCGCAGCAAGTTTTTACATGGATCCTATTTTGAACGCCCAAGGACAGTACGACTTGGACGCCACGGCCAACCGCGCTGCCGATAACTGGGGAAGCATCCAGTCCACCGACCAACGCCTCGCCGCGTTCGGTGCGCTGACTTGGTCACTCAAAGCGGCCTACGCCGTCAGCGTCAACACGTCGGTCGACGTCAAGTACGAAAACTACAGCCAAAAGGCAGCGCTGCACTTCGGTGGCGCTGGCAGCCCGGGCTTGGATGACTTTCATGCCACGTTCTGGCAAGTCGGTTTGACCTACCGCTTCTAAGGCTGGCCATGGCACGTTGGAGAAACCTGCATTTCGATTTTGTTGCCATGGCCAGCCCTTGCAGCATTCAGATCGACACCCAGGACGAACGTGCCGCGCGCCGGGCTGCCAAAGCGGCGACTGCCGAAGTGCAAAGAATTGAAAGCAAGTTTTCGCGCTACCAGACCGGCAGTGTGATCAGCCGGATTAACCAAAGTGCAGGCCAGGCCGCGGTCGAGGTGGACGTTGAGACTCGGGAACTGCTGGGTTTCGCCCACACGCTGTGGGAGATGAGTGACGGACTGTTTGATATCAGCTCTGGGGTGTTGCGCCGCGCTTGGAATTTTCGGCAATCCGCTCCGCCCACTCCCGAGGCCGTGCAAGCGGCCCTTGCGTGTGTTGGCTGGGAAAAAGTGGAACTGCACGACAGCAGCGTTCGCCTATCGCAAGCGGGCATGGAGCTTGACTTTGGTGGTTTCGGCAAAGAGTACGCTGCAGACCGGGCCGCTGCGGTCTTGCACCAGCAGGGTATCGAGCATGCACTGGTCAACCTCGGCGGCGACCTGCATGCACTTGGCCCGCGTGGAATGCCGGAAATCAGCGGTGCGCCCTGGCGCATACAAATTGCGCATCCGCGCCCTGAAGCGGGCAAGCCCACGGCACCGCTGGCGTCTCTGACCTTGGCACGCGGAGGCTTGGCCAGCAGTGGCGACTACGAGCGCTTTTTGATTCATGAGGGCAAACGCTACTGCCATGTGCTCAACCCCGTTACCGGCTGGCCCGTGACGCACTGGCAGTCCATCAGCGTACTGGCCACCAACACCACCACCGCCGGTGCGCTGGCCACGATTGCCATGCTGAAAGAACAAGTCGCTGCCGACTGGCTGCCCTCGCAGGACGCGCGCTATCTGGGTGTGCTGTGGGACGGAAGCTTGGTGCAAAGTCCGGCGTAGTGATGGCGCCCGTGCCCCTGATTTGATGACTTGATGGAAATTTGACTGTGACGCTCTCTTTGAAGCCCCTCGTTTTTTCCGTAGTGGCCGCGCTCGCTGCGGTGTTGGTGGCCTGCGGCGGCGGCAGCAGCGCTCCCCCTATCGCCATGACGACGATCAGTACAACCGTCATGGATGGCCTGATCCGGGGCGCCAACGTGTGCGTGGACAGCAACAACAACGGGCTCTGTGATCCGGACGAAATCAGAGGGATTACCGATGCCAACGGCAATGTGACGCTGTCCATACCGACGGCTGACCTCGCGTCTGCATCGCTGCTCGCCATCGTTGGTAACGGTGCAATAGATGCAGACACCGGTGCGGTCGCTACGCCTTACACGCTCAAAGGCCCCGCCGGCCAATTGGCCGTCATCAGTCCTTTGACCACCATGGTGCGGGCCAAGATGACCGCCGATCACGTCACTTTGGCCGAAGCGGAGAGTTTTGTTCAAGCACAAACGGGGCTGACCGTGTCCGTGATGGACAACTACATCGCCAACCGGGCGCAACCTGCTTATGCGCAAGTCGCGCAAACCGCGCGCTTATTGGTTGCCAGCACGCAGGCCGCGCTCAGCACAGCAGAGGCTCAAACAAATTGTGGAACGACAGGGTCTCCAAGCCAAGCCCAAATCGACCTTCAACACACCACCACCATTGAATCCAACCTTCTGGGGCAACTGAGTCACCTGCCCTCGGTGTTAAACCAAATCAACGCCCAATGCACTTCGGGAAGCTCGACGCCGGATTGCGCAGCCGCCTTCAGCAGCAATGCCCTGGCTGCACCTGCGTGCCCAGGCACCCCTCAAACACAACAAACGATTTCGTTTGATGGCCCCCTCAGCCTGCAGTTGGGAACCGGCACAGTCACTTTGAGCGCAACGGCGAGCTCGCACCTGTCCGTGACCTTCAGCTCCGCAAGCAACGCCGTTTGCACGGTCGTGGGCAACACCTTGACCTTGGTGGCTGAAGGCGACTGCCGCATTACCGCCAGCCAGCTTGGAAACAGCACATATATCGCAGCAAGCCCGGTGACCCGCACTGTTTCGGTCGCACCGGCACCCCTGGCGCAGACCATCAGCTTTGCGTCACCCGGCACCCAAACCATGGGCAGCACCCCAGCCGTGCTTTCGGCAATAGCGAGTTCTGGCCTACCGGTGCAGTTCAGCTCCAGCACCCCTGGTGTATGTACGGTGAGCGGCGGCACTTTGACACTGGTGTCGGGGGGCACTTGCAACATCCTCGTGTCTCAGCCGGGCAACTTTTCCTATTCCGCAGCGCCTTCCGTCAACCAAAGCTTCACCGTGGCGCTGGCAGCACAGACCATCAGCTTTAACACCCCAGGCGCCCAGACCTTGGGTAGTACCCCCGCAGCGCTTTCTGCTTCCGCCACCTCGGGACTGGCGGTGCAGTTCGCTTCC
Source organism: Comamonadaceae bacterium (assembly GCA_947378275.1). Taxonomy (GTDB): domain Bacteria; phylum Pseudomonadota; class Gammaproteobacteria; order Burkholderiales; family Burkholderiaceae_C; genus Allorhodoferax. The sequence goes on along the minus strand of CANCJD010000028.1, from coordinate 4,938 downwards.
AGCACGTCCTCCATCTGCGGCGTCAACGGCACCACACTGAGCTTGGTGTCGCCGGGCACTTGTGTCATCACAGCGTCGCAGCCAGGCAGCAACAACTACGCTGCCGCACCTGCGCAGTCGCAATCCTTTTTCGTGGTCGGCGCACAAAGCATCAGCTTTACCGCCCCCCCCGCACAGACGCTGATGGTGACGCCACCGGCCCTCGCCGCCACGGCCGGTTCCGGCTTGGCAGTGCAGTTCGTCTCGGTCACGCCTTCGGTATGCACGGTCAATGGCACCACTGTGACGCTGGTGACTGCGGGCACCTGCACCATCAACGCCTCACAATCGGGCAGCAACATCTATACCGCCGCGCCTTTGGCGTCTCAGAGCTTTACGGTGGCACCTGCCGCGCAGTCCATCAGCTTCACGGCGCCAAGTACACAGACCTTGACCGTGACGCCACCCGCATTGACCGCCACCGCCACCTCCGGCCTGGCCGTGCAATTTGCGTCGAGCACTCTTGCCGTTTGCACGGTCAGCGGTACAGCGTTGACCTTGGTCTCCGAAGGCACTTGCACCCTCAGCGCGTCGCAGTCGGGCAACAACACCTACGCGGCCGCGACCTCGGTCATGCAAAGCTTTGCAGTGACTCTGGCACCGCAGACCATTAGCTTCACTGCGCCGTCCAACCAAACTCTGGGCGTGGCCGCATCCGCGCTCTCTGCCACTGCAACGTCGGGGCTGACCGTTCATTTCACCTCTAGCACACCCTCAGTGTGTACCGTCACCGGCACCGCGCTGGGCCTGGTGTCACCAGGGACTTGCATCATCACGGCCTCGCAAGCGGGCAACAGCACCTACGCGGCAGCCCCAACGCAGCCACGCTCCTTTTTCGTAGTGGGTTCACAGACCATCAGCTTCACCGGCCCCGCGACACAGTCGATGGGTGCGACACCTCCCACCCTGTCTGCCACAGCGAGTTCCGGACTGACTGTTCAGTTCGCCTCCGTCACCCCCTCTGTGTGCGCGGTCAACGGCACGGCGCTTACCTTGTTAGGCGCGGGCACTTGCACGGTCACCGCGACGCAACCAGGCAGCAGCACGTATTCCGCTGCGCCTGCAGTCAATCAGAGTTTTACGGTCAACCAAGCCACGCAGACGATCAGCTTTAGTGCTCCAGGCGACCAAACTTTGGGCAGCACCCCGGCAGCACTGTCTGCTGCTGCTACCTCAGGTCTGGCCGTGCAGTTCACGTCCAGTACTGCCTCGGTCTGTACTGTCAACGGCAGCACACTAAGCCTGGTAGCGCCCGGCACTTGCGTCATTACTGCCTCGCAGCCAGGCAACAGCACCTACGCTGCTGCGCCAACACAGCCCCGCACTTTCTTCGTAGTCGGCACGCAAACGGTCAACTTCGCCGCCCTGAACAGCCAGGCCATGGGCACTACGCCTCCCTCCCTCTCCGCCACGGCCAGCTCCGGCCTGGTCGTGCAGTTCACCTCGACCACGCCCTCTGTGTGCACGGTCAACGGCACCAACGTGACGCTGGCGGCGGTGGGCACTTGCACCATCAGCGCCTCGCAGTCGGGCAGCAGCAGCTACACGGCCGCGCCATCGGTGAATCAAAGCTTTACCGTGATCCCGGCCGGAACACAGCTCATCAACTTCGCTTCGCCAGGCAACAAGACCCTGGGTACGACCCCGGCGGCACTTTCTGCTTCCGCCAACTCCGGCTTGACGGTGCAGTTCGCCTCCACCACGCCTTTGGTCTGCACCGTCAGCGGTACCACGCTCACCTTGGTGTCGGCCGGCACCTGCAGCATCACCGCATCTCAACCGGGCGACAACAGCTATGCTGCCGCGCCCTCGGTCACACAAAGCGTCGCCGTGGCACAGGCCGTGCAGAACATCAACTTTACGTCGCCCGGTGACCAGACCATCGGCAGCAGCCCGGTAGCAATGTCAGCCACTGCGACCTCCGGTCTGACAGTGCAGTTCACCTCCAGCACCTCGTCAGTTTGTACCGTCAATGGCAGCACGCTCACGTTGGTGGCCCCAGGCACCTGCATCATCACGGCCTCGCAGCCAGGCAGCAGCACCTTTGCAGCGGCGCCCACGCAGCCAAAATCTTTTTTTGTAATTGGCACGCAGGCCATCAGCTTCACCGCCCCGGCGACACAGACTCTGGGAACGGCGCCACCGGCTCTTTCAGCATCCGCCACGTCCGGTCTGGGCGTGGAGTTCGCCTCCACCACTCCTTTGGTATGCACGGTCAGTGGTACCACGCTGACGCTGGTTTCAGCAGGCACTTGCAGCGTCACCGCCACGCAAGCGGGCAGCAGCACCTATAGCGCTGCGCCCTCGGTCAACCAAAGTTTCTCGGTGGCGCAGGCAACACAGAGCATTAGCTTTGCTTCGCCCGGCAGCAAAACCATGGGTACCACCCCTGCAGCCCTTTCTGCCACGGCCACCTCGGGTCTGACGGTGCAGTTTGCCTCCAGCACCGCCTCGGTGTGTACCGTCAGCGGCACCGCGCTTGCACTCGTGTCAGCCGGCAATTGCACCATCACAGCCTCACAAACGGGCAACGGCACCTACAGTGCGGCAACACCGGTTGCGCAAACCTTTACCGTGGCGCAGGCCACACAAAGCATCACGTTTACGTCCCCAGGTAACCAGACGATGGGAAGCACCCCGACCGCGCTCGCTGCCACAGCCACGTCAGGCTTGCCTGTGCAGTTTGCCGCCACACCCTCCTCTGTTTGTACGGTGAGTGGTACAACGCTGACGCTGGTCAGCGCGGGCACCTGCACCATCACCGCGTCACAAACAGGTAGCAGTACCTATGCAGCAGCAACGTCGGTGCCACAAAGCGTGACCGTGGCGCAGGCCGCGCAAACCATTACCTTCACACAACCCACCGCACAAACCATCGGCGTGACGCCATCGACTTTGTCCGCCACAGCCAGCTCCGGTCTGACTGTGCAGTTCACCAGCAGCAGCTCATCGGTGTGTACCGTCAGTGGTACGACGCTCACTTTGGTAGCTCCAGGGACTTGCATCATTACCGCCTCGCAGACGGGCAACGCCACCTATGCTGCCGCGCCAACCCAACCCAAATCCTTTTTCGTGGTGGGCTCACAAACGATCACATTCACCAGCCCTGCAACACAAACCCTAGGGGCGACGCCACCCGCTCTTTCCGCCACTGCCACGTCTGGCTTGAGCGTACAGCTCACCTCGACCACGACGCCCGTGTGTACGGTCAGTGGCACCACACTGACGCTGGTATCAGCGGGCACTTGCACCATCACGGCGTCGCAAGCAGGCAGCAGCACGTACAGTGCAGCAACTTCGGTCACGCAAAGCTTTACTGTGGTGGCCAGCAGCGCTCCGTCGGCGACCAACGGCAAAGTGCTTTACAACCAGATCCCCGGTGGTACGGCCAATAAGAGCTGCGCCAACTCCTCATGCCACACCACGCGCCCGGTCAATAACGTGAACTTGGTGTTGAATGGTGCCAACAACCCCACCCGCATATTCAATGCCATCAATGGCAATACCGGTGGCATGGGCATTTACCGCAACGTTTTCACCCAATCTCAACTGGCGGACATCGCTGCGTACTTGGCAACGCCAACCATTTAAAACGCCGACGGCTCACAGTCCACCGATTGTGTCTGCGGCGGGCTCTCTAACAAGAGCCGCTGCGCAGCGCTAAAACACAAAAACCGCTTGTTGGTCGCCCGCCCAATTGCACACAAGTTGAGCCCTTGTGCCACCGCGTGGCCCATTTGGGTGATGCCACTGCGCGACACCACGATAGGCACACCCATTTGCGCGGACTTGATGACCATCTCGCTCGTCAGGCGGCCGGTGGTGTAGAAGACTTTGTCGTCGGCGCGCAGGCCGCTGCGCTGCTGGCCACTATCAGTGGGGTTGTCACTCGGCTGCAGCGCCATCCAGCCGGCGATGGCATCAATGGCGTTGTGGCGACCCACGTCTTCCACAAACATCAGCATCGTGTCGCCCTTGAACAGCGCGCAGCCATGCACCGAACCCGCCGCTTTGTACACGCTGTCGTGCAAGCGGATGGCGTTGACGATGCCGTACAAGGCACTTTGGGTGAGTGTGGCCGGTGGCAGCGCGATGGTGTCCACGTCGGCCATCAGGTCGCCAAACACGCTGCCCTGGCCGCAGCCGGTAGTGACCACGCGCTTGGCGGTTTTCTCGGCCAAATTGGCAATGCCGTGGTGGGTTTTGACGGCGGCGGCGCCCACCTCCCAGTCCACGGTGATGGATTCCACCTCGTGCGCGCTACGGATGAGCCGCTGGTTGAGCAAATAGCCCAACACCAGCCACTCGGGCTGGGCGCCCAGGGTCATGAGGGTGACGAGTTCGCGCTTGTCCACGTACACCGTCAAGGCGCGCTCGGCCGGAATGTCCAACGCGCGGGTTTCACCGAACTCGTTGACGACCGCGATCGCCTGCGTAAGCGGCGCCTGCGCCTGGGTCAGGCGTGGCAGACGCTGCGAATCAGCGGGCGGCAAGGCGTCAGGCCACCACCGGCGAGGGCCGGTTGGTGCCATAGCCTTCCACGGCCGAAGGCACGCCCCCTGCACGCACCGCCACCGCGCAGTACTTGAACTCGGGGATCTTGCCAAACGGGTCCAGCGCAGCATTGGTCATCAGATTGGCCGCCGCCTCGTAATAGGCAAAAGGCACAAACACCGCGCCGTTGGGCGTACCGTCGTCGCGGCGCACGTGGATGGCCACTTCGCCCCGGCGCGATTGAACCGTGATCACGTCGCCGGTTTCCAGGCCCAGTTTGGCCAAATCGGCGCCGCACATGGACGCAGTGGCCATGGGCTCAATGGCGTCAAGCACGGTGGCGCGGCGCGTCATGCTGCCGGTGTGCCAGTGTTCCAACTGGCGCCCGGTGATCAGCACGTACGG
>CANCJD010000027.1 GCA_947378275.1 Comamonadaceae bacterium | reverse complement strand
CCGGCTTCATGCACCGTGTGCGCGCATTCGCGCATTTCCTCGGCCCGGCGTTTGCCGTGCTGCGCCACGCGGCTGAAGAAATAGCCGCCGGTCTTTTCCCAGTCAATGGACGGAAAAGTCTCGGCCAGGGTGGGCAGCACATGGGCCTCGACGCCGTAGGCCCGGGCGGTGGTGTAGCTCTCGATCACCAGCGCCTCCAGGCCTTTGATCATCACGCTGCGGCACATCTTGATGGCCGAAGCGGTGCCAATGGTGGGCGCTACGGCGGTGGTGTCCATGCCCATGGCGTTGCAGCGCAGGGACAGGGCTTGCGCTTGCGGCCCGCCCAGCAACATGGGCACTTTGATTCCGTGGGGCGGCACCGAGGTCATGACACCCGCCTCCACATAGTGCGCGCCAGCGGCTTCAACCACGTTTGATGCCAACTGCTTGGTGCCCGGTGAGGCGGAATTGAGATCCAAAAACACGGCACCGGGGCGCAGGTGCGGGGCGGCCTCTTGCGCCACAGCGAGCGTGTTGGCAGCCGTCACGGCGGAGATCACCAGGTCGCAGCTTTGCGCCAGTTCTTGCATGGAGGCGCAGGCCTGCACCTGCGGTGCCGGATTGCGCAAATCGATGTCCCACACGCCAACGGACGCGAAATGCGCGCCCAAGCCTGCCGCAAAGATGCGACCCACCTCGCCGTAGCCAATCAGGCCCAAGTGTTGCAAGTGCATGGCGATGACTTCAGGCTGCGTTCAGTTGTTGTTCCAGCGCGTGCAGCACCTGGTAGCAGGGCAGCACCTGGGCCACGCTGGCGTTGGGCTCGCGATCCTCGCGGATGGCGGCAAAGAACTCGCGGTCTTGCAGCTCAATGCCGTTCATGGACACGGCCACCTGGGAGACGTCGATTTTTTCTTCCTTGCCAGTAAACAAATCGTCGTAGCGCGCAAGGTAGGTGCCGGTGTCGCCGATGTAGCGGAAGTAGGTTCCCAAAGGCCCGTCGTTGTTAAAGCTCAGGCTCAAGGTGCAAATGGCACCGTTGGCCGCCTGCAACTGGATGCTCATGTCCATGGCAATGCCCAATGTCGGGTGGATAGGGCCTTGCAAGGCGTTGGCTTTGACAATGGGGCTGCCCGCTTGGTAGGCAAACAGGTCTACCGTGTGCGCCGCGTGGTGCCACAGCAAGTGGTCGGTCCAGCTGCGCGGCTGGCCCAGGGCGTTCATATTGCTGCGGCGAAAAAAGTAGGTTTGCACGTCCATTTGCTGGATCTTGAATTCGCCCGCATGAATCTTGTGGTGCACCCACTGGTGGCTGGGGTTAAAGCGCCGGGTGTGGCCGCACATGGCCACCAAGCCTTGTTGCTGCGCCACTTGCACCACCTCGGCGGCGTCACTCCATCGGTCGGCCAGCGGTATTTCCACCTGCACATGCTTGCCCGCGCGCAGGCAGGCCAGGGTTTGCGAGGCGTGCATTTGCGTGGGCGTGCACAAAATCACGGCGTCCACGTCCGACAAAGCCAGGCTGTCTGCCAGGTCGGTGCTGACATGGGCAATGCCGTATTTGCGCGCGACTTCTTGCGTTTTTTCCAACTCGCGGCCCACCAAGGACACCACCTGCACGCCCTCGATATTCTGGATGCCGTCAAGATGTTTGATACCAAAGGCACCTGCGCCGGCCAGGGCGACTTTGATGGTTTTAGACATTTACGTGTTCTCCAAAATCAGATGGCCCACTGCGGTATTGCTGGCGGGCACGTGGTAGAAGCGGTGCGCTACGCGCGGCGGATCGCCACCGGCCACGTCGGCCATGGCGCCACGGGCAATCAGCCACATGACAAGCTCGATTCCTTCGCTGCCGGCCTCGCGCACATAGTCGATGTGGGGTATGCGGGCTGCGGCGGCCGGATCGGCAATGAGCTGGTCCAAAAAGGCGGTATCGAAGGCCTTGTTGATCAGGCCGGCGCGTGGCCCCTGCAACTGGTGGCTCATGCCGCCGGTGCCCCAGATGTGGACCTTGATGTCTTCGTCATAGCTCTCCACCGCGCGGCGAATTGCCTGCCCCAGCGCAAAACAGCGCCCTCCACTGGGTACCGGGTACTGCACCACGTTAACCGCAAAGGGAATCACCGGACAGGGCCATTCGAATTGGGATGCCGGTGGTTGGCCACACATCAGGGACAAGGGAACCGTCAGACCGTGGTCCACCGGCATTTTGTTCACGATGGTGAGGTCAAAGTCTTGCTGAATGACCGAATGCGCAATGTGGGCGGACAGCTCGGGGTGGCCGATCACCGTGGGCACGGGGCGCGGACCCCAACCCTCGTCGGCCGGTGCGTACGAGGCCGCCGTGCCAATGGCGAAGGTGGGAATAAAGTCCAGGTCAAAGGCGGTGGCATGGTCGTTGTAGACCAAAAAGATGACGTCGGGCTTGTTGTTCTGCATCCAGGCTTTGGAAAATTCATAGCCTTTGAAGACCGGCTGCCAATACGGCTCCTGGGTTTTCCCCAGGTCCAGCGCGGCGCCGATGGCGGGAATGTGCGAGGTGTAAACGGAAGCGGTAATGCGGGCCATAGTTATCGCCCCGCTGCTGAAGCCGTGGCATGGGCCGAACCCTGGGGCTGGCGGTGTGCTTGGGCGCTGCCGTCTTCGCCAATAAACCGATTGCCTTCGATGGAGCGGCCGCCGGAGATCATCATGTTGCGGTATTCCTCTTCGGTCATACCGGTCATGGAGCCGGCCATTTGCTGGAAGCTCTTGCCGTCGGTGGCGCCAATCTTGGCCAAAAAATAAATGTTGCCGCCGCTGGCCATGCAGCGGTTCAGGTCGCGTGACAGCACGGCGAGTTTTTGCTCTTCGGTCATCGGCCAAGCGTCCAGGTAGGCACGTTCATCCAACTTGAAGCGTTCGCGGTTGGCCGCCTTCATGAGCGACATGCAAAACTGATTTAAGTGGTAGCCCTTGCGGGATTGTTCGGCGTCAAAAATGATGGTTCCGGGCACGTCACGATAGGGTTTTTCCAAAGCCATGGCTACTCCTGATTCCAGTACAAGCGCATCGGGTTGTCCACCAGCAGCTTGCGCTGCAGCGCGGGTGTGGTGGCGATGTGGGGAATAAAGTCCACCAGCAGGCCGTCGTCGGGCATGTGGTCTTTCAAATTGGGGTGCGGCCAGTCGGTGCCCCACAGCACGCGGTCCGGAAACTCTTCCACGACCGCGCGGGCAAAGGGAATGACATCGCGGTAAGCGTTTTGTTCGCCTTTCAGGGCTTGGGGCCCGGCCACGCTCAGACGCTCGGGGCAGCTCACCTTGCTCCAGACATTGGGGTGCTCGCGCATGAACTTTTGAAACAACGCAAATTGCGGCCCGCCTACGGGCAGCGACACATCGGGCCGGCCCATGTGGTCCACCACCACCGTGGTGGGCAGCGCGGTAAAGAAGTCCCACAGCTCGGGCAGGTCCACGGCTTCGAAGTAAATCACCACATGCCAGCCCCAGGCTTGGATGCGCTGGGCGATCTCTAGCAGCTCGTCCTTGGGTGTGAAGTCCACCAGGCGCTTGACAAAATTAAAGCGCACGCCGCGCACGCCGGCATCGTGCATGGCTTGCAGTTCGGCGGCGCTGACACTGCGCCGGACGGTGGCCACGCCACGCGCCATGCCGTTCGAGTGCAGCAAGGCGTCCACCATCGCCCGGTTGTCGGCGCCGTGGCAGGTGGCTTGCACAATCACATTGCGGGCAAAGCCCAGATGGTCGCGCAGCGCAAAGAGCTGGTCTTTGGACGCGTCGCACGGCGTGTACTTGCGCTCGCTCGCATAAGGAAACTCCGCGCCCGGCCCAAACACGTGGCAATGCGCGTCCACGCTGCCCGCAGGCACTTGGAAGCGCGGTTGGCTCGGGCCGCTGTACCAGTCGAGCCAGCCAGGGGTTTTTGTGAAATCGCCAGAGGTGGGTTTCGTCATAAAGGGGCGTTTAGAAAACGGTGGCAAGAGGTGCTTGTGGTCGTTGTGGTCCGGCTTGGTGGCCCGCGCACTGCGCTGTGGCTCATGCTGTCCTGCGGACAGAAATCGCCCCACCACAGCGCACGAGCCGCCAAGCCTGCGTTACTTCAGTCGATATATTTCAGACCCGCCGCAGCCAGCGGTTCGCGCATCTTGTACATGTCCAGGCCCAGCACGCCAGAGGCCAGCTTGGCGCGCTTCTCGCCTTCAAAGCTCTCTCGCTTTTCAGCGGCGTCGGCTACCGTCTGCGCCTGCCCAGCGGGCACCACCACCACGCCGTCCACATCGGCCACCACCACGTCGCCGGGGTGAACGATGGCGCCGGCGCACACCACGGTGACATTGACCGAACCCAACGTCGCCTTGATCGTGCCTTTGGCGTGAATCGCTTTGCTGAACACCGGAAAACCCATGCGCTCCAACTCGTCCACATCGCGTACGCCGCCATCGATGATGAGGCCGCGTGCGCCACGCGCCTGAAAGCTGGTGGCCAGCAGGTCGCCAAAAAAACCGTCTTCGTTGTCGGTAGTACAGGCTGCCACCACCACGTCGCCCGGCTGAATCTGCTCAGCGGCCACGTGCATCATCCAGTTGTCGCCGGGCTGCAGCAGCACGGTCACGGCCGTACCGCAAATGCGGGCACCGCGGTAGACGGGGCGCATATAGGGCTTCATCAGCCCCAGGCGGCCCATGGCCTCGTGGATGGTGGCCACGCCAAAGCGGCCCAGTTTTTCGACCGCTGCCGCGTCGGCGCGGGTGATATTGCGTTTGACAATGCCAAGAGTGCTCATGCTTAAAGTCCTTTTGCTTTCAGGGCTGCGTCCATACGCGGAAACACGCGCCGAGCGTTGCCCTCGTAAATCTGGTGGCGCTGGACGGCGCTGAGCTGGGTGGAGGCTTCGATGTAGCGCTTGGTGTCGTCAAAGTAGTGGCCGGTCTCGGGGTCAATACCGCGCACCGCGCCAATCATTTCGCTGGCAAACAAGATGTTTTCCACCGGGATCACTTTGGTCAGCAAGTCAATGCCAGGCTGGTGGTAGACGCAGGTGTCAAAGAAAATGTTCTTGAGCAAATGGTCTTGCAGCAACGGTTTTTTAAGCTCTTGCGCCAGGCCCCGAAAGCGGCCCCAGTGGTAAGGCACGGCGCCGCCGCCATGGGGAATCAAAAACTTCAGGGTCGGAAAATCTTTGAACAGGTCACTGGTCAGGCACTGCATAAAGGCCGTGGTGTCGGCATTCAGGTAATGCGCGCCCGTGGTGTGAAAGCAGGCGTTGCAACTGGTGCTTACGTGGATCATGGCGGGAATGTCGTACTCCACCATCTTTTCGTAAATCGGGTACCAATGGCGGTCGCTCAAGGGCGGAGAAGTCCAGTGCCCGCCCGAAGGGTCGGGGTTGAGGTTGATGCCCACGTTGCCATATTGCTCCACGCATTTCACCAGCTCGGGGATGGAGGTAGCCGGGTCCACGCCAGGCGACTGTGGCAGCATGGCAGCGGGAATAAAAGAATCCGGGAACAACTGCGCCACCCGAAAGCACAGTTCGTTGCAAATCGCAGCCCAAGTGGATGAAACCTGAAAGTCACCAATGTGATGGGCCATAAAGCTCGCACGCGGGCTAAATACCGTCAGGTCGCTGCCGCGCTCGCGCATTTTGGCCAGCTGGTTCAGTTCAATCGACTCGCGCAGCTCGTCGTCGCTGATTCTCAGGTCGGACACCTTGGGCATGAGCGCTGCGTCCTGGATGCCGGCGATTTGCTGCTTACGCCAAGTCTCAAGCGCCTGGGGCGCAGTGGTGTAGTGGCCGTGCACGTCGATGATCATGGGCGCTGGTCCTTCAAAAAAAAGGGATGGGGTTTAGGCGGCTGCACTACCGAAGTTCAGCGGCAAGCCAACGTAGTTTTCGGCAATGGAACGCAGGCCCGCCTGCGAATGCATCAGGTAATCCAACTCGGCCTCTTTGAGCCGGGCGTCGATGGCCGCATCGGTCGGAAACTGGTGCATCAGCGTGGTGAACCACCAAGAGAAACGCTCAGCCCGCCAGACACGGCGCAGGCAGCGCGCGGAGTAAGCCTCAATCCCGGCGTCGGAGTGCTCAAGGTAAAAGTCCTGAAACGCCTGCGACAGATACTTCACGTCGCTGGCGGCCAGGTTCAGCCCCTTGGCGCCCGTGGGCGGCACGATATGCGCAGCATCTCCGGCCAAAAACAGGCGGCCAAAGCGCATGGGCTCGGTCACAAAGCTGCGCAGCGGTGCAATGCTTTTCTCGATGGACGCACCGGTCACCAGGTCGGCGCGGGCTTGTTCGTCCAAGCGCAGGCGCAACTCGGCCCAAAACGCATCGTCCGACCATTGGTCCAGCGAATCGCTGAGTGGCACTTGCAGGTAATAGCGGCTGCGCGTGCTGCTGCGCTGCGAGCACAGAGCAAAGCCGCGCGGGCTGTTGACGTAAATGAGCTCGTGGTGCACCGGCGGCGTGTCCGACAACAGTCCCAGCCACCCAAAGGGATAGACCTTTTCGAACTCTTTGATGGCCCCACGCGGCACGCTTGCGCGGCACACGCCGTGAAAGCCGTCGCAACCGGCAATAAAGTCGCAGGCAATTTCAAAAGACTCACCGTCTTTTTGGAACCAAACGCGAGGCTGGTCCGCGTCAAAGTCCAGCACCTGCACCTCGCTGGCTTCGTAATAGGTGGACAAACCGGCTTGCGTGCGCGCGTCCATCAGGTCGCGGGTGACCTCGGTTTGTCCATAGACCATGACGTTCTGACCGCCGGTCAGCGCGGACAAATCCACCCGGTGGCGCTGTCCGGCAAACAGCATGTCAAAGCCGCTGTGCACCAGGCCGTCGCGGTGCATGCGTGCACCCACGCCGGCCTCATCGAGCAAGTCCATGGTGACTTGTTCCAGTACGCCAGCCCGGATGCGGCCCAGCACGTAATCCGGGCTTTGGCGCTCCACAATCACGGCGTCGATACCGGCCTTGTGCAGCAACTGGCCCAACAGCAAACCAGCAGGACCAGCGCCAACGATGGCCACCTGGGTGCGAATTGAACGGGTCATGGGTTCAGGCCTTGAAGGTGTGCACCAGCACCAGTGAAATGGAAGGAAACGCCAACAGCAGCGCAATGCGCATAAAGTCCGACAACAAAAACGGCACTACGCCCTTGAAGGTTTCCACCAGCGGCACGTCTTTGGCCAGGCGGTTGATGATGAACACATTCATGCCCACCGGCGGGTGCACCAAGCCGATTTCCACCACCATCAGCGCCAGAATGCCAAACCACACGCTCTTGTCGGTGCTGGTGAGGCCATAAAAGTCCAGGCCCATGACCACCGGGTAAAAGATCGGAATGGTCAGCAAAATCATGGCCAGGCTGTCCATGACGCAGCCCAGGAAAATGTAGATCACCAAAATCGCCACCATCACCACCATCGGGCTCAGGGCGCTGGCCTGCACCCAGGCAGCCAGCTCTACTGGCATTTGCGACAAGGCCAACGCGGTGTTGAGCATGTCCGCCCCGAGCAGCACCAGGTAAATCATGGCGGTGGCCTGTGCCGTGCCCAAAATACTGTCCACCACACCGCGCCCGCGCATGCCGCCGCTGACCACGGCCAGCACGCCGCAAGCTGCCGCGCCAATGGCTGCCGCCTCGGTCGGGTTGGCCCAGCCGCCGTAAATACCCACGATCACCACCAAAAACACCAGCAGCACCGGCGCCACATGCAGCGTGGCGTTCAGGCGCTCGCTCCAGGGCACGCGCGGGCCCGCAGGACCAGACGCGGGTCGCAGCGTCACCATGATCTTGACGACCAACATGTAACCCGCCGTGGCAATCAGCCCCGGCAGCACCGCGGCCATGAACAGTTTGCCAATCGACTCCTGGGTCAGAATGGCATAAATCACCAGCGGCACCGAAGGCGGAATCATGATCCCCAGCGTGCCTCCGGCGGCCAAGGCGCCGGTAGACAGCGCACCCGAATAGCCAAAGCGGCGCAACTGCGGCAATGCAACCTGCCCCATGGTGGCCGCTGTGGCCAAGGACGAGCCGCAAATCGCACCAAAGCCAGCGCAGGCACCAATAGCCGCCATGGCGATGCCGCCTTTGAAGTGGCCCATAAAGGCTTCGACAAAGCGAAACAGCGCAGCGCTTAAGCCCCCGTGGGTGGCAAATTGCCCCATCAACAAAAACAGTGGAATGACCACAATGTCGTAGTTCGACAGACGGGCATAGGCCAGATTTTTCAAAAAATTGAGCAGCGGCAGCGCCTGACCGTCGGTCAGGTAAAAGTAGCCCGCAGCACCTGCCGTGAACATCGCAATGCCAATGGGCACGCGCAACACCAAGAGCAGCATCAAGCCTGCAAATATCAGGCCGCCAATGGCGATGCCGCTCATGCTGAAACTCCGGTCAAGGTGCTGGCGCGCAAGTGCAGCGCCAGCATGTAAAAGCCTGCCAACGCCAGCAGCACAAAGCCTGGCACCATCAATATCTGCGCGATCCACAGCGGCCAACCCAAAATCATGCTGGTTTCACCCGCTTCGCGGATGGACAAAGCGCCCACCAGGGCACGCCAGGTCACCACGCTGCCAAAAAGGCCCACCAGCGCCGAACCGAAAGCGTCCAGAAGGTGCACGGTCTTGGCACTGGCGCGGGCCGTAAAGAAATCCACCTTCACGTCCCCACCGTTGAGGTGGCAATAAGCAAAAAAACTGGCCGAGGCAAAGGCTGCGGCCATTTGCAAGATCTCCACGTCACCGGGCACAGGCGCAGAGAAAAGCTTGCGTCCCACGATGCTGAAAATGCTCATGGCGACCAGCGCCAAAAACACCAATCCTCCCAGCAGCGCCAGCCATTGGCAGACCGAAAAAAGGCGGCGCCCAAAGGGGCCAAAGTCGCGCTCCGACAACATGCCGGGCGCAGAAGTTTGGGTTTCTTGCATGGAGATTCCTTCGTGCGTCGCCGCCCGCTCAGGCAAGCGCGGCGCGCACCGTCATGAAATTGAATGTGCCGGGACTGCTGGCACGGCACGCCGCACCAGGCCCCGGCGCCAACTTACTTGTCGGTGTTTTTGGCGATCAAAGCACGCGCGCTGTCCAGCAACTGCTTGCCATTGGCGCCCTTGGCCGATACTTCGGCCACCCAGGCATCCGTCACGGTCTGACCGACTTTTTTCCAGCCCACGAGTTCGGACTTGGGAATCACGTTGGTCGTGTTTTTGGTGGTGAGCTTTTTGCCCTCTTCATCGGCCGCCAAAAAGGCCTTGCCCGCGATGCCCGAGAGCGACTTTCCACTGTTGGCATCAATCACCTTTTTGAGATCTGCGGGCAGGCTGTCGTACTTGGCCTTGTTCATGGCCAAAACAAACACCGAGGTGTAAATGGCGGGCTCCACCGGGTCCGTCTCGGAATGGAACTTCACCAGCTCCTGAATCTTGACAGCGGGCACCACCTCATAGGGCACCAAGGCACCATCAATCACCGACTTGGCCAGCGCCTCGCTCACCTGCGGCACCGGCATGGCCACGGGTGTCGCACCCAGGGCGGCGAGCATTTTGTTGGTCTGGCGCGTGGGGGCGCGAACTTTCATGTCTTTCAGATCCGCCATGACCTTGATCGGCTTGTTGACCATGTGGAACACACCGTCGCCGTGCACATGGAAGGCCAGTGGATGGATATCCTTGAATTCGGCCATGTCATTGAGCTGCACATAGTCCCACACCGCCTTGCTGGTGGCCTCGGGGCTTTGCATCATGAAGGGCAGCTCGAACACTTCCACCAATGGGAAGCGCCCAGCCGAATAGCCCAACAGCGTCCACGTCACATCCACCACGCCGTCCTTGACCTGGTCAAACAGCTGCGGCGGGGTGCCGCCGAGCTGCATGGACGGGTAAATCTGGCATTTCAACTTGTCGCCTGACTCTTGCGCAATCCGGTCGCACCAGGGCTTGATGAACATGGTTTGCGCTGCCGATCCGGCGGGTAGGAAATGGTGCAATTTCAGCGTCACGGTTTGCGCCGAAGCCGCCAAGGCGCACGCCAGCATGGGCAGCGCCAGCAGGGTTTTCAAACGTTTCATTCTTGTGTCTCCTGTTGTAAAAAGTTTTGTTTAGCCATCACCGAATACCATCCCACACCGAGGCGGGCACCAGCACCTCTCCCCGCATGAGCAAGCGCGCGGTGCGCAGCAAGGCGGCGCGGGTGACATTGTGCGGCTTGGCCGGATCCAGGCCCAGCGCCACACTGAATTCCCCGGTGGGGTGCTCCACAGAAACGGTAGGCTCCAAGCCCTGGTCGGGCATCACCGCCACACCATCGCACACCGAGCCCGGCATTACGCAGGCCGTACCCACGGTCACCGCCGCCAGCACGCCAATGGCGTCGTGGCAGACATGGGGAATAAAGCTGCGTGTGCTCAAGCTGCCACCCGCGCGCGGCGGTGCAATCAGGGTCATTTTGGGATAGTTCTTCTGAGACACATCGCCCAGACCCATCAGCACCGAGACTTGCAAGCGCAGCGCCTCGATGCGCGCCTTGAGCGCCACATCCGCGTTGAGCGCAGCCACGTCTTCATACCCGCTGCAGCCCAGGTCACTCGCCTTGAAAATCACCAGCGGCATGCCGTTGTCAATGCAAGTCACGTCCAGCGTGAAGGGCTCCATGCCCGGGATGTTCACCGTCACCCGGTTTTTGACCTGGCCCGTGGGCAGCAAGCCGTCGCAGACCGAGCCAGCTGTGTCCAGAAAATTAATTGTCACCGGTGCGGATGTGCCCGGCGCGCCATCAATGCGCGCGCTGCCTTCGTACCGCACCACGCCGCCTCGCGTATCCACCGTGATATCACACTGCATGCCGGTGTTGCGCGTGAGTACGCGCAAAGTGGTGCTTTCGCCCTGGGGCCGCACCATGCCCATCTCGAGGGCAAAGGGCACCACAGCGGCGAGCATATTGCCGCAGTTGGGCGTGGTGTCCACCGTGTCTTTGCCAGGCTGAATCTGCGCAAATAAAAAATCCAGATCCACTCCGGCCTCTTGGCTAAGAGTCACGATGCCGACCTTGCTGGTCAGCGGATGGGCGCCGCCAATGCCGTCAATCTGACGTGTGTCGGGCGAACCGAGGGCCGCCAGCAGCACGCGGTCGCGCGTGGCCAGGTCCTGCGGCAAATCCGACGCCCTGAAAAACGGCCCCTTGGAGGTGCCGCCGCGCATCAACAAGCAAGGAATCGCAGTTTGGGAGCCTGTAGACATGAATACAAAAGGCGAAAAGTGGAGTGCGCGCATTGTGCTGGGCAAATGCCTGCGTCATAAGCGCGCTGACCATCTATCAGTTAGACAAAATATGCATATCGCAGCCCGGGTCATGTAAAAATTGCAAAAAAGAGGTGAACGATGGATCTCAAACAACTCGAATACTTTGTGCGCGTGGCCGAACTCGGCAGCTTTACCCGGGCTGCTGCCGCGCTCAATACCACGCAACCCATGCTCAGCCGCCAGGTGCGCCTGCTTGAGGTGGGGCTGCACCAAACGCTGCTTACGCGCAACGGCCGGGGCGCCGCACCAACCGAGGCCGGACAACTGTTGCTAGAGCACGGACGCGGCATCCTGCACCAGGTGGCGCGTGCGCGCGAGGACCTGGCACGCGTGCGCGGCGGTTTGGCAGGGCGCGTAGCGCTCGGCTTACCCCCGAGCGTGGCGCGGGTGCTGACCGTTCCCCTCACGCGGGCCTTCCGCCAGCAGTTGCCACAAGCCCAACTGTCCATCAGCGAAGGGCTGTCCGCAGCCATGCAAGATGGCCTGACCACCGGTCGCCTGGACATCGCCGTGCTCTACAACACCAGCTCGGTGCCTGGCTTGGAATTGAGCCCCCTGATGCTTGAAGAATTGCTCTTGGTGCAAGCCCGGCCCCCGGGCCTGCAAGTTGACCCACCACCCGGGCCCATCACTCTGCAGGAAATCGCCGCACTGCCTTTGGTCATCCCCAGCCGCCCCAATGCCATTCGCATGTTTGTGGAGTCTGAAATGGCTGCTTTGGGCTGCCGCCCCAACATCGGCCTGGAGATTGACGGCATCTCTGCCATTTTGGACCTGGTGGACGACGGCGCCGGCTGCGCCATCCTGTCGCGCAATGCGGTGGCACGCTCAACGCGCCCCAGCGCTTTCTCAACGCGACCGGTTGTGATCGGCACCCTGCCCTTGCGCATCGGTCTGAGCGTAGCGCTCAGCGCCTCCCGTCCCACCACATTGACGCAGCAATCCACCATGGCACTGCTCCAGGACACCGCGATCGCCCTTTTGTAGGGCACCAGTCCGCGAACAGGTCGAAAAAATCAAGCAGCTGCAGTAAACCCGGGATTGAGCGGCGTAACCGCCCGCCCGTGCACCAGAAAACCCACCAAGTTGTCCACCGCCAGATCAGCCATGGCGCGGCGTGTGCCCTCGGTGGCACTGGCAATATGGGGCGTGAGCACCACGTTGGGCACCGTCAGCAAGTCCGGGTGAACGCTGGGTTCGCCCTCAAACACGTCCAAGCCGGCTGCCGCAATCACCCGGTTTTTTAGGGCTTGCGCCAGTGCCGCGTCGTCCACAATGCCGCCGCGCGCAATATTGATCAGCGTGGACGTGGGTTTCATCATGGCCAACTCGGGTGCGCCAATGCTGTGGTGCGACGCGGCGCTGTAGGGCACCACCAACACCAGATGGTCTGCGGTCGTGAGCAGCTCTTGCTTGCTCACGTAGCGCGCCTTGCATTCCAGCTCCAGCGCGGCGCTCAAGGGAGAACGGTTGTGGTAAATCACCTGCATGCCAAAACCAAAGGCGCCCCGACGCGCAATCGCCTGCCCAATGCGGCCCATGCCCAAAATGCCCAGGGTGCTGCCATGCACCTCGGCGCCCGAGAACATATCGTAGCTCCAGCGCGTCCAGTGCCCCGCGCGCAAAAAGTGCTCGCTCTCGGTCACCCGGCGCGCCGTGGCCATCAGCAGCGCAAAGCCAAAGTCGGCGGTAGTCTCGGTCAGCACGTCCGGGGCGTTGGTCCCCAAGACGCCTGCGGCCGTCATGGCGTCGAGGTCAAAGTTGTTGTAGCCCACCGTCATGTTGGCGCAAATTTTCAGCTCCGGGCATTGCGCCAACAGGTCTGCGTCGATGCGCTCTACGCCGGTGGTAAACACACCCACCTTGCCCTGCAAACGGCGCAGCAATTCGGCGCGGTCCCAGAGGTCATCGGCCAGATTGGTCTCGACCTCAAAGTGCTCCGACAGACGGTCAATGACCTGCGGAAAAATGGCGCGGGTGACCAGAATGCGGGGTTTGTGGGAAGTAGAAGTCATCAAAAGCCTTGTGCGGTAGCAAAAACAGGAGCGCTCAATCCAGCCAGGTCGTGAAATCCTGCACCGGCACGCGCGGCGTGTGAAAGCGGTTCACCGGTGCCGTCTCGTCGGCGTAGCCCAAAGCCATGCCGCAGACCAGCATTTCGTCCGGACCCGCGCCAATATGCGGCAGGATGATTTTGGCAAAGCCGTTCCAGGCCGCCTGCGGGCAGGTCGACAGGCCATGGCCCCGTGCCGCGACCATGATGCTTTGCATGAACATGCCGTAGTCCACCAAGGAGCCACGCCCCATCACCCGGTCCATGGTGAACATCAGGCCCACGGGCGCGTCAAAAAAGCGGTAATTGCGCTGGTGCTGGGCGTGCATCTGGTCTTTGTCGCCCTTGCCAATACCCAAAAGGCCATACAAGCCCCAGCCGTTCTCACGCCTGCGGTCAATATAGGGACTGACCCATTTTTCGGGGTAGTAGTCGTACTCTTCCACATACTGCGCGCCCAAGGCCGGGTCGGCGCGCACGGCATCGTGCGCGGCGCACACCTGCGCCACCAGGCTGTCGCGGCTGGCGCCTTGCAGCACATATACCTTCCAAGGCTGCGTGTTGGTGCCCGAGGGCGACCGACTGGCCACCTCCAGCAAATGCGCCAGCACCGACTTGTCCACTGGCTGGCTTTTAAAGGCGCGCACCGACATGCGCGAAGTGATCGCGTTGTCCACGGGATTGGGTTCCGACAGGCCTGGGTTCATAGCAAAGCATCCAATACAGAAACAAGGGTGGGTGAAAGCGGCGTGGGCTTGCGCGTGTGGGCGTCCACATAGACATGCACGAAATGGCCCTGGGCAGCTGCAGTATCGCCACTGCCAAAAATACCGAGTTCGTAGCGCACGCTTGAGGTGCCCCGGTGCGCCACGCGAAGACCGACGTCCACGGTTTGTGGAAACGACAGCGGCGCAAAATAATTGCAATGGGTTTCCACCACCAAGCCAATGGTGGCGCCATGGGCCACGTCCAAAGCACCGTGCTCAATCAGATAGGCGTTGACCGCCGTGTCAAACCAGCTGTAGTAAACGACGTTATTCACGTGACCATAGGCGTCGTTGTCCATCCAGCGTGTTGAGATGGAGCGCCAGGCACGGTAAGCACTGCGCGAGGCAGGACTGGGTTTGGACATACGGGTAGGAAAAAGTCTGCGCAGGCAGGTGAGGCACGGTTCGCACCTTGCGGTCCGCGAAGTCAAGATTTTGCCACCGCGGCGGCGCCCAATCACCCCAAGACGGTCCCAGTTGTGACCGCACCACAGACACCAATAGACAAGCTTCTCCCCTGAAAATCTGTTTTGGATGGGTTTTCGTGCAACTTTTTTAAGAAAAAGTAAAAAAAATGTTGCACTGCAACAAAAAAAGCCTTGTACTGCGCGCTTTCCTGCCTATAATTCAATCCATGCTGCACTGCAACATAAGAACCCTTGGGGTTGAGTTACGGAGCAGATGATGTTTTCACTTAACCTTTTTGGAGTATTTTTATGCTGACCGTAGAACAAGTAATGGCTTCCCACAAATCCAACATGGAAACCCTGTTTGGCCTGACCAACAAGGCTTTCGAGGGCGTTGAGAAGATCGTAGAACTGAACCTGACCGCGTCCAAAGCCGCTTTGTCTGAGGCATCCAGCCACGCACAAACGATGCTGAGCGTGAAGGATGCGCAAGAGCTGATGGCTCTCCAATCCGGCCTGCTGCAGCCTTTGGCTGAAAAGACCGCCGCTTACAGCCGCCACCTGTACGACATCGCAACCGGCGCCAGCGCTGAGTTCACCAAGACCGTCGAAGGCCAGGCGGTGGAAGCACAGCACAAGTTTTCCGCCTTTGTCGACAGCGCTGCCAAGAACGCACCTGCCGGTTCCGAGTCTGCTGTTGCCGTAATGAAAAGCGCCGTAACTGCTGCCCACACTGCGCTGGAATCCGTGCAAAAGGCCGTCAAACAAGCAACCGACGTGGCCGAAGCCAACTTCCAAGCTGTGGCTGCCACTGCAACCAACGCCACCAAGCAAGCCACTGCTGCTGCTAAAAAGCGTTAATTCAGGTACCGGTGCGCAGGAAAATTATTTGACTTGTGCTGCACCCCAAGGGAAAACCCTGAGATAATTCAGCTATCGCAGAGCAATTTGTTCTGCACCCGTTGTCTCCTCGGGTCCTTTCGAAACCTCTAGGTTCAGGGATCCCTTCAAGGCCTCGTTGCAAAACGAGGCCTTTTTTTTCGCCCGCACGTGGTGTGTTCGGGCAAGCGACACTTGGGCACCGGCGAAAAAGTCAGTGCGTTTTGGCCTCAATTGCGGCGCGCAACTGCGGCAAAGCCTGCAGCATGGCCTGGCGCCCGGCCTCAATCGAGCGCTTGCGCGCACCGAAATCAGAGCTGGAAACCCCCTGCAGCGCAGGACGCACCAGCACATCGGCGTCCTTGAGTTCAATGGAGCTGATGCTTTTTCCCATGATGGTGAAGGTTTGCAGCAGGATTTCCAGTGTGCCATTGGCCGCACTGGACTCGGGTGGCGTAGAAATGTCGACCGCAATAATCAACTCCGCACCCATCTTGCGGGCGGCCCGCACCGGTACGGGCGAAACCAGACCACCATCCACGTATTCACGGCCACCCAATTTGACCGGCTGAAACACCGCAGGCACGGCGCTGGACGCCCGCACCGCTGTGCCAGTGTCGCCACGCTGGAAAAGCACCTCGTTGCCACTATTCAGATCCGTGGCCACAATGCCCAAGGGCATCGCCATAGCCTCAATCGGCTTTTGCCCTACCTGGGTATTGACGTATTTGGCCAGCGCCTCGCCACGCAAGACGCCACGGGTAAATATCTGCAGCGTCCAATCGGCGATGGTGGCTTCCTCCATGGTCTCGGCGATCTGTTGAAGCTGGGCTCCAGATTTTCCGCTGGCATACAAGGCCGCAACCAAGCTTCCGGCAGAGGTTCCTGTCACCAGGCTTGGACGAATGCCCGCCTCTTCCAGCACCTGGATGACGCCCACATGCGCGAAGCCACGCGCAGCCCCGCCACCCAAGGCCAGCCCAATGCGTGGGGGCACCCTGACCACCGGCGCTGCGGCCTTGACCGCTCCATCGACGCCGCCCTGGGCGCCCTGCACAGGCATGGAGGGCGAAGAGGCGCACCCAGCCAAGCACAGCGCCAAGGCCATCGCCCCCCATTTCAACAAAGCAGTTTTCATTCTGAACCTGTGTATCGGTGTGCCAAAATGGATTTCAATGATTCAAAATCCAAAGGAAAGTATGCATGTCACGTCCTAGTGTCTGGGCGCCCAAGGTCGCCGCCTTGGTACAGGCTGGCAACAGCCAGGCCGCACTGGCCCAAATCAAGGTCGCACCCACGGTGCGCGACGTGCAGCAGCTGCGTGACCTGCTGCTCAAACAAAAGCTGCTGGCGGGTAACCGCAATGTTGACCAGGCTACCGCAGACCAGATCGTCGCCCTGTCGGCGCCGCGCTTGCACCGCTCGCCCTAACAACGGCAGATAGTACGCAGCTTCAGACGTAAAAAAAGGCCCTGTACGGGCCTTTTCCGGCGCAGTGGCAAATTACATCGCAGCTTTTTTCTTGTGCTTGGCCGCCTTGTGTTTCTTGACACTGACCTTGTGCGCGTGTTTCTTGGCATGCTTTGTGGCTGGAGCCTCGGCCTTGGCCGTGTTGTCCACCGCGACAGCGGGCGCCGGTTGCACCACGGCGGGCGCCACGGGAGCAACTGCAGGCGCAGTTTGCGCGAAAGACAACGTGGCGGCCAAAGACATCACCGAAGCGGCAAGCAGAGAATTCAATTTCATTTTGGGGACTTGTAAGAGGGGTTGACAAACGAGTTTACGGCTTGGATCGTAGCACGGCAGGCCCGCCTGCGCTTCAAGGCAGCCAGTCCAGCGCTTGCATATAAGCAGGCGAGACCATCAGGCTGTCCCAGTCAGGAGACGCAAAGCGGGGCAAGAGGGCTCGGCGCCGCTCTTCACTGCGCTCATCCATGCGCCAAGCGCCCTGCACCTGAGCCTGTGTGAGGCCTGCAATGAGCTCGTCAATGGGCGCTGTGCCGTCGGCTTGCGCCAGCGACTGGTTGCACAAAAGCACCATGTCGCAGCCCGCATCGAGCGCTGCCAGCGCCGCCTCGGTATAGCTCAGGGACTGGCCGTTCATGACACGGGCGCCGGCCATGGACAAGTCGTCGCTAAACACCGCGCCTTCAAAGCCGAGCTGGCCGCGCAACACGTCTTGCAGCCAGACGCTGGAAAACCCGGCCGGGCGGCTGTCCACTTTGGGGTAAATCACGTGGGCGGGCATAACGCTGTCCAGTGTCGCTCCTAGCCAGCGGTAGGGTGCGGCGTCGTCGGCCAGAATGGTTTTGAGGCTGCGCTTGTCCACAGGCACCGCCAGATGCGAGTCGGCCTTGACAAAGCCGTGGCCCGGAAAATGTTTGCCGCAACTGCCCATGCCGCTTTGCAACAGGCCATGGGCCAGGCCCTGGGCCAGCAGGCTGACCACGCGCGGGTCGCGCGCAAAGGCACGGTCGCCAATCACTCCGCTGGCACCATGGTCCAAATCAAGCACTGGCGTGAAGCTGAAATCAACGCCGCAGGCCCGCAACTCGGCGCCCAGCACATAGCCGCAGGCGCCCGCAGAGCGCACCGCATCCAGTGGTCCGGCCTTGCGCCCTGCCCGGGGTGCAGCCAGCCACATTTCGCCCAAGGCGCGCATGGGCGGCACGTGGGTAAACCCGTCGGTTTTGAAGCGCTGCACCCGCCCGCCTTCGTGGTCCACGCAAATCAGCAGGTCCGGGCGCAGGCGTTTGATGCTTTTGCACAAGGCGCTGAGTTGTGCGCGGCTTTCCCAGTTGCGGCCAAACAAAATCAGGCCACCGACCAGTGGGTGGCTCAGGCGTTGGCGGTCTACCGCCGTCAGGCGCTTGCCTGCAATGTCAATGACCAAGGGCGCGTGAAAACTCATAAAGGGCGGCGTTGTAAATAGGAAAGAAGTGGGGTGATCTAAGGAGCTTCGACAATGCAAAAACTCACGGCGTAGTCGCTCTCGTCGCTCAGGGTCACTTTGGCTTGGAGGCCCTTGGCCTCAAACCATTGTTTCAAGACCCCATGCAAGACCACCACGGGCGCGCCGCTGGGCAGATTGGCAATCTCGCACAGGCGCCAAGTCATGGGCATGCGCATGCCCAAACCCACCGCTTTGCTGAACGCTTCTTTGGCGCTAAAGCGGGTGGCCAGGTAGCGCACACCGCGCTCGGGCCAGCGCGCGCTGCGGGACTTCCAGGTGGCCAGCTCGCCCTCCGCCAAAACTTTGGCGGCAAAGCGCTCACCATGGCGCTCCAAGCTGGCGCGGATGCGCCGGATATCGCAAATATCGGTGCCTACGCCGTAAATCATGGCCGCAGGCAGCGCAGATAAGCCTCCACCGCTGCGGCGTAGCCGCGCTCCAGCGCGTCGCCAATCAGGGCGTGGCCAATGGACACTTCATTGAGGCCCGGCACTTGGCGGGCAAAGGCTGCTAGGTTGTCCAGGTTCAGGTCGTGGCCGGCGTTGACGCCCAGGCCCGCGTCCAGTGCGGCGCGCGCAGCTTGGGCAAAGCGTTCAAGCTGCGCCGCCTGCTGCGCAGTGCCCCAGGCGGCAGCGTAGGGCTCGGTATACAACTCCACCCGGTCCGCACCCACGGCGCGCGCGGCGGCCATGGCGCCCGGCTCGGCGTCCATAAAGAGGCTCACGCGCAGGCCCCAGGCGCGGCACTGGGCAATGAGCGGGCGCAGGCGCTGCGCGTCTTGCGGAAAATTCCAGCCATGGTCGCTGGTGAACTGGCCTTCACCATCCGGCACAAAAGTGACTTGGTGCACCGGCAGCTTGCGCGCCACCAGGTGGCCCACGCAGTCCATCAGGTTGTGAAAGGGGTTGCCCTCGATATTGAACTCCCGGTCGGGCCAGGCTTGCATCAGGTGTGCGAGCTCTTCAACGTCGCTGGCGCGAATGTGGCGCGCGTCAGGCCGGGGGTGCACCGTAATGCCCGAGGCCCCTGCCTGCAAGCACAAGGTGGCCGCGCGCGTGACGCTGGGAATACCCAGGTGGCGCGTATTGCGCACCAGCGCGACCTTGTTGAGGTTGACGGAAAGAGCGGTGGCGTGGGGCTTCATGGCGGACGGGCGAACCTGTAATCGGGAAGGTTAGAGGGACTGGATATCAATCATCATCTGCCGGGTGCGCAGGGTCTTGGTGCCGCAATGGTAGTGCAGCAAGGCGCGCAACTGGGGCTTGAGCTCGGCGCTCATCTCCGCGCAGGCGCGCAAGGTGGCGGTGAATGGCGCATCCAGCG
>CANCJD010000026.1 GCA_947378275.1 Comamonadaceae bacterium | reverse complement strand
TACTAACTTGCTCATTTCAACGCCCTTTCAGTTTTAAAACATGCCCAGACCTGGCTGTTTGCCCGGCTCGTCTGGCCGGGGGGCGCACGACGAACCGGAGCTGGATCAGCCCTTAATGGTCGTGGTTTTGGAGGTGTTTGCACGCGCACTGCCATCTGCCGCAAAGGCGTTGGCGCTGTTCAGGGTGAACGGGTAGGCGTGAAACATGGCGGATATTGTAGCGGCGCGGGCTGAGGGCTGGCTTACGCGCGGGGCGGGTGCGCAATGCCGGAGTGTTGCAAAGGTGGCTCACCCAGGTTGCTCTGCAACGCTTGTGTCACGTACCCGTCCCTCAAGCCTTGCGCTTCTTCCCCCCCGCAACCCGCGCCTTCTTCACCGCCGGGCGCTTGGCCGCCTTGGCGCTGGTGTTGCCCGAAGCGGCAGGTTTGGCTTGTGCGGCGCTGGCGGACACGTAGAGCACGACACTTTGGCCAGCTTTGAAGCTGGCGTTGGCGGCTACCTTGTTCCATTGGGCTACGTTGCCGGGGGTGGTGGCGTAGCGCTTGGCGATGCTGGCCACCGAGTCGCCTTTGGCGGCGCGCACGGTCTTGCGCACTTGCACGATTTCGGGGGCAAAGCTGACTTCGCCCTTGTCGGCCACGGCCTCGGTGACTTCGAGTTCACTGTGGGCGGTGCGCGGCACCAGCAGGGCGGAGCCGGGTTTGATCAGCATGCCTTTGGGGATGTTGTTGAGCTCGCGCAGTTGCGCCTCGCCCATGCCAAATTGCTTGGCCGCGTCGGCCACCCGCAGCGTGCCGGGTGCGACCCAGACGGTCCAGCTTGCCAGGCGCGAGCCAGCCAGGCGGTCCAGGTTTTGCTGGAACACGTCGGCGCTGTCCCAGGGCAGCAAAATTTGCGGCGTGCCTGCGGCCAGAATCACCGGCTTGTTCAAGGACGGGTTCAGAGCCTTGAAGTCGTCCAGCGGCACTTCGGCCATCTTGGCCGCCAGCGTGACGTCCATGTCGCGGCGGATGCTCACGGTCTGGAAATACGGGTGGTTGCCAATTTTGGGCAAATCGCTGCCAAAGGCCTGGGGGCGGGCCACGATGTTTTTGATAGCTTGCAGCTTGGGCACGTAAAACTGCGTTTCCATGGGCATGGTCAGGTCGGTGTAACCGGTGCCCAGCATCAGGCGCTCGTTTTTGGCAATCGCCCGGCCCACGCTGCCTTCGCCCCAGTTGTAGGCGGCCAGCGCCAGGTGCCAGTCGCCAAACATGCCATAGAGCTTTTGCAGGTAGTCCAGCGCCGCGCGGGTGGACGCCAGCACGTCGCGCCGGTCGTCCCGAAACACGTTTTGCTTTAACTCAAAAGTGCGGCCCGTGGCCGGCATGAACTGCCACATGCCTGCGGCCTTGGCGCTGGAGACGGCTTGCGGGTTAAACGCGCTTTCCACAAAGGGCAGCAAGGCTAGCTCGGTGGGCATGTTGCGCAACTCAAGCTCTTCAACGATGTGGAACAGGTATTTGCGCGAGCGCTCGGTCATCCGAAAAATATAGTCGGGTCGCGCTGTGTACCAGGTCTCGCGGTCGCGTACCAGCGGGCTGTCGAGGTCGGGCATGGCGTAGCCCCGGCGGATGCGTTCCCACAAATCGGTGGTGGTGGCCAGGGGCGCCACAGTCTGGGGGGCGCTCTCTTGGGGGGTGAGCGGTTGCAGGCCGTTGCCCGTAAACGGTGCCGTAGACCCGGCGCCAGATCCCAGTGGTGCGGCTGGGGGATAGGTTTGCGCCTGCGCCAGGCCCGCAGCCAGCAGGCAAGCGCACAGCAGTGGGGCGATCCGCGCCCGGCACGCCTTCGTCATCATGCGCATCAAAACTGGTTTTTCCAGGCCCGCAGCGTGGCAAACACGCCCTGGTTGGCGGTTTGGGCGGCGTCAAAGCGCTGGGCAGACGCTGCGATGGTGGGCTGGTTGCTGCGCAAAAAGGGGTTGATGGCGCGCTCTTGCGCAATGGTGGACGGCAGCGTGGGCACGTTGGCAGCGCGCAGGGCCAGGCAGTGGGTTTGGTAGTCGGCAAGCACCGTGTTGTCGGGCTCGACTTCGCGGGCGAACTTGAGGTTGCTCAGCGTGTATTCGTGGGTGCAGCACACCCGGGTGCCGCCGGGCAGGGCGGCCAGGGTTTCCAGCGAGGCCTGCATTTGCGCCGGTGTGCCTTCAAACAAACGGCCACAGCCGCCGCTGAACAAGGTGTCGCCACAAAATAGCACGGGCGCGCCGTCCATGGCCGCGCAGTAATAGGCAATGTGTCCGGAGGTGTGGCCCGGCACTTCAATCACCCGAAAACTCAAGCCCAGCACCTCGACTGTTTCGTCCTGGGCCATGCGGCGCAGCGGTTCGGGCATGTTCTCGCGGTAGGGGCCAAAGACGGCGGCGCCCGTGGCGTTGCGCAGCTCGGCCACGCCGCCGGTGTGGTCCGGGTGGTGGTGGGTGACTAGAATGCCTTGGAGCTTGAGGCTGTGCGCGGCCAGGGCTTGCAAAACCGGCGCGGCGTCGCCCGGATCTACCACCCAGGCGGCTTGCCCGTCGTGCAGCATCCAGATGTAATTGTCAGTAAATGCGGGCAGCGGTATTAACTTCATGAGCGATCAAATTATAGGTTTGCAAGACTGGTTACAGACGCCGCCGGGGCGCTACCTGCTGGATTGGGAGCAGGCGCAGATGGACCGTGCCGTGGCCGATATGTTTGGCTACCACGCGCTGCAACTGGGCTTGCCGACGCTGGCGGGCCTGCAGCATAACCGCATGCCACACCGCTGGCTCGCCACCCAAGAAATGCCCGTGCCGCCGCAAGGCCCAGACCCCCAAGTGGGTACGCCTGAGGTGCCTCTGGCGCTGGTGACCGACTTTGACGCATTGCCCTTTCCGGCGGCCAGCCTGGACTTGGTGGTGCTGCCCCACACCCTGGAACTCAGCAATGCGCACGAAACGCTGCGCGAAGTGGAGCGTGTGCTGGTGGCCGAGGGCCGGGTGGTGGTTTGCGGCCTGAACCCCACCAGCCTGTGGGCGCTGCGCAGCGCGCGCCAGCGCCTGTGGCGCCTGCTGGGGCTGGGGCGCTTGATGGGGCCCGATTATTTACCGCTGCAAGATGCTTTCTTGGGCGTATGGCGTCTGCGCGATTGGCTGCGCCTGCTGGGCTTTGAAGTGGAAGTGGTGCGCTACGGCTGCTATGCCCCGGCCGTGGGCAGTAGGGGATGGCTGCAGCGCTTTGCCTGGCTGGACCGGCTGGGCGCGCGCTGGTGGCCGATTTTGGGTGCCGCTTATATGGTGGTGGCGGTCAAGAAAGTGCGCGGTGCGCGTCTGCTGGGCGCTGCCTGGAAAACAAAATCCGTGCGCTCTGCCAGCACGGTCGTGGCCGGCCAGCGCCGCCAGGATATAGCAAAAAAGGAAACAGAACAGTGAACCAGGTTGTGATTTATACCGACGGCGCCTGCAAGGGCAACCCCGGCCCCGGCGGCTGGGGCGCGCTTTTGCGCTCGCCCGACGGCACCGAAAAAGAACTCTGTGGCGGCGAATCCGGCACCACCAACAACCGCATGGAAATGATGGCCGTGATCCAGGCTCTGGCCGCGCTCAAGCGCCCCTGCGCCGTCACGCTGCACCTTGATAGCCAATATGTGCTCAAGGGCATTACTGAATGGCTGCCCGGCTGGAAGGCCAAAGGCTGGCGCACTGCCGCCAAGCAACCGGTGAAAAACGTGGACCTGTGGCAGCAACTCGACGCTCTGGTGTCGCAAGGCGGCCACACCATCGACTGGCGCTGGGTCAAAGGCCACAACGGCGACCCCGGCAACGAACGCGCCGATGGGCTGGCCAACCGGGGCGTTGGCATGGCGCCGTCCGAGGCCTAAAGCCAGACCCACGGGGAGGGCGGGCTTACATCACCCCCGCAAACACCATCACATCGACCACATCGCCCGGGGCCACGTTGCCTTGGTCGTGGTGCAGCACCAGCAGGCCATTGGCGCGCACCATGGAACTGAGCACGCCAGAACCCTGGTCGCCGGTGGTTTGTACGCAGAGCTGGCCTTGCGCGTCGGGACTGACGACGGCGCGCTGGTATTCGGTGCGGCCGGGTTTTTTGCGGATGGCTTGGGTGCTGCGGGCTTTGAGCAAGGGCGGATCGATGGCGGGGTCTTGGGCGTTGGCGCCGGCCATGCGCCACAGGGCCGGGCGTACAAAGGCCAAAAACGTCACCATCACCGCCACCGGGTTGCCGGGCAGGCCAAACAGCGGCACGCGGCCCACGCGGCCCACCGCCATGGGGCGACCCGGGCGCATGGCGATGCGCCAAAACACCACGCCGCCTTCGCCCGGCGTGTCGCTTTGGGCGATTTTGCGCATCATGGCTTTGGTGTGGTCGGCCTCGCCCACGCTCACGCCACCACTGGTGACGATGGCGTCGGCCTGCGCGGCGGCGCTGCGAAAGGCGGCCTCAAGGGCTACCGGGTCGTCCGGCACCACGCCCAAGTCAATGCACTCAATCCCCATGCGTTGCAACATGCCCCACACGGTGTAGCGGTTGCTGTCAAACACCGCGCCTTCGCGCGGGGCCTGGCCCAGGCTCAAGATCTCGTCGCCGGTTGAAAAGTAGGCGACCCGCAGGCGGCGCCACACCCGCACCGTGGGCAGGCCCAGACTGGCCAGCAGTCCCAGGCTGGCGGGTGCCAGCACCGCGCCCGCAGCCAGAGCCGTTTTGCCTTGTTGCAGGTCTTCGCCCCGGGCGCGGCGGTTGTCGCCTGCGCGCACGGCGCCTGCGGGAATGGTGATCTGCGCGCCGCTGGTCTGCACCAGCTCTTGCGGCACCACGGTGTCCAGCCCGGCGGGCATCACCGCACCGGTCATGATCTTGACGCACTGGCCGGTTGCCACTACGCCTTGGTAGGCGGCGCCAGCCAGTGCGGTGCCCACCACCACAAGCTGCAAAGGCGCGCCGGCTTGCAGCGCCTGGCCGTCAAAAGCGTAGCCGTCCATGGCCGAGTTGTCATGGGCCGGCACGTCAATGGGGCTGACCACGGTTTGTGCCAGCACGCGGCCCAGGGCCTGCATGAGCGGCACGTCTTCGCTTTGCGTGAGCAGCGGCACCATCTGCGCCAAAAAGGCGTTGACCGTGTGCGCGGGCAGGGCTTGCGGGTCGTAGCCTTGCAGTTTGGCGGCAATCTGGTCCAGGGTTTTCATGGGGCGGGGGATGCTTCGAGGCGCCCGAGTTCGTCCAGGGTGTTGGCGTTAAAAAACGCCAGGGCGTCGTCACTCGGCTGGTCAAAAGCCACGGTGAAGGTGCGGTGCTGCGCCGTCCAGGCGTCCACCTTGCGTCCGCCAGCGGTCAAAAAAGCGTTCAGGCTGCCCGCCAGGCGGGTGCGCAGCAGGCAAAACACCGGCTGGGTGCGCAGCGACCAAGCACCGCCAGGCCCTTGTTCGGGGGCGCCCGCCACGGCAATGTCGGCGCCGTCGTCCTCAAGCGCCTGTGCCAGGCGCGCCAGCAAGTCCAGCGGAAAGCGCGGCGTGTCGCAGGCCACGGTGAGCAAATAGCCGTAGCCCCCAGGTGGAGCACTGGCCGCAGCCGACGCGATGGCGCAATGCTGCAAGGCGGTTTGAAACCCGGCCAACGGCCCGGCAAAGCCGTCAATGTCATCCGCCCAAACCGGGCCGCCCCACGCGGCGTAGATATCGGCGTTGCGGTTGGCGTTGATGGCAATCAGGCCGGGTGCGCCGCCGCTTTGCGCCTGCAGGCGCTGCACGCAGTGGCGCGCCAGCGGCTGGCCCGCCAGCAGTTGCAGGCCCTTGTCCACGCCGCCCATGCGGCTGCCCATGCCGCCCGCCAGCACCACGGCGCACACGCGCTTTGAATCAAAACCTGTCATGCGCGCTTAGCCCCCGATGTAACTCATCTCGACCCGGCGCGCCCCGTTGCCCTGCGCCTCGGGCGGCAGTGCTGCGCGCAAGAGCGAATAGCGGTCGGTGCGGCCTTGCCAGATGTTGCCAATGGCTTGGGCCAAGGCCGTGTCGTCCACACGGTCGGTGTCAGCGCCGGTGCGCACCAGGCTGCGCAAGTCGTAACCCTGGCTGGCGAACAGGCACAAATACAGCTGCCCTTCGGTGGACAGTCGCGCGCGGTTGCAGTCGGCGCAAAAGGCCTGGGTCACGCTGCTGATGACGCCCACTTCGCCCAGGCGCGGGTCGTAGTCGCCTTGGGCGTTGGCGTAGCCCCAGCGCTGTGCGGTTTCGCCGGGTGCAGAAGCCTCTAGCGCCACCAGGGGCATTTCTGCCTGCAGGCGCGCTACCACCTGCGCCGATGGCAGCACTTCGTCCATGCGCCAGCCGTTGGTGGCGCCTACGTCCATGTATTCAATAAAGCGCAGCACCACGCCCGTGCCCTGAAAGTGGCGCGCCATAGGCACGATTTCGTGGTCGTTGGTGCCGCGTTTAACCACCATGTTCACTTTGATCGGCCCCAGGCCCGCCGCCTGCGCCGCCGCAATGCCCGAGAGCACATCGGCCACCGGAAAGTCCACGTCGTTCATCTTTTTGAACACCGCGTCGTCCAGCCCGTCCAGGCTTACGGTCACGCGTTGCAGGCCGGCGGCCTTCAAGGCCTGGGCCTTGCGCGCCAGCAGCGAGCCGTTGGTGGTGAGCGTAATGTCCAGCGGCTCGCCCTCGAGCGTGCGCAGGGAGGCGAGTTGGGCGATCAGCACTTCCAGGTTTTTGCGCAGCAGGGGCTCGCCCCCGGTCAGGCGGATTTTTTGTACTCCGTGGGCCACAAACTGCCGCGCAATGAGGGTGATTTCTTCAAACGACAAGAGCGCGCTGTGCGGCAAATAGGCGTAGTCCTTGTCAAACACCTCTTTGGGCATGCAGTAGCTGCAGCGAAAGTTGCAGCGGTCAGTGACGCTGATGCGCAGATCGCGCAGCGGGCGGCCCAAGGTGTCGCGCGTGTGGCCGCTGGTGCTGCCAGCGGCACCAAGCGGTACGGGCAGGGCGCCAGGGCGTTGGTCGAGCACTGGAATGGTGCGATAAGCGGGACGGTTGGTCATGGGCTCGATTGTGGCGTTGTTGGCGGTCTGGCATGCGGTGCCGAAGCACTATTATCAAACCCCGCTGCGCAAGCTTTGAACGTGACGCTTCTTTGATTTATGACAGCACCCCTTTTTATGCCCACCCCAACACCAGAAACGCAAACCGCCACACACATTGCGGTCGGCGCGGGCGCGCAGTTCTGGGTGGACGCGTTGCATACGCTGGCGCAACCGGTGCAAGCGCTGGCGCTTTTTTCTGACCGGCTGCAGCGCTTGGAGTTAAGTGCGCAGGCCGCTGCGGCGCAGCAGCAGGTGGGTGCATCCGTGGAGAACTTGCAGCAGGTGTTGCAGGTTTTGGTGCAGGTCGCGCAGATGGACGCCGGTTATGTGGTGGCGCAGACGCAGGTGGTACAGGTTGATGCATTGCTGGCGCGACTGCACAGCCCTGCCATTACGCTGTCCCAGGTGCACGGCTTGCGTTGGCGCAGCCAAGGGCAGAGGGTGCTGGCCGACCCTGTCGTGCTGGGGCGCCTGCTGCTGTCGCTGACCGAGCATGCTTTGTTGCACACACAAGGTGTCGGTGTTTTGCTGGCTTGGCGTAGCGTGCCCGCCCAGGGTGCCGTGCGCATGGAGCTGTGGTGGAGCCAAGCGGGCGCACCGGCGCTGGCACAGGATATTTCTATGTACAGCGGCCAGGATGGCGGCTTGGCACTTTATGCCGCGCAGCGTTTGGCTCAGCTTCTGGGTAGCCCACTGGAAATACGCGCGGCGCCGGGCGGTCTGGTTTGTCTGTCGTTGCGCCTGCCCGCAGCGTCCGGCGAGGCGGCATAAGTCACCCCGGGGCGGAGTGGCGCTTGGGGCTGCGAAAGCCGAACTCCAGGGCAGCGAGGGCTGCTTGCGTTCGGTTTTCGACGTTGAAATAGCGAAGAATGGCACGGACATGGGTTTTGACGGTTTCCTCCGACAAGTCCAGTTCCTGGGCAATTTCGCGGTTGGACTGGCCGTCCATCAAGCGGTGCAATACCGTTTCCTGACGCGGGGACAGATGGTTGGCCCCTGCACCCTTGCCCGACTCGTCTAGGGCCTGAAGTTCGGGCGGCAGGTAGATGCCGCCTTTGAGCACCAGGTCAATAGCCTGCACCAGCGCCTGCGCGTTGCCCGTCTTTTGCACAAAGCCGCAGGCTCCGGCACCCAGCGTCTGTTGCATGAGGTGGGGGTTGACCGAGCCGGAAATCACCAGCACCCTCAGACCGGGCTGGATTTTTGCAAACTGCCGCAGCACATCTAGTCCTGTCATGTCCGGGAGTTGGTAGTCCAGCAGCACCAAGTCAATATCGCGATGCGGGAGCAGCATCGCGATGGCCTGTGTGCCGTTGGCCGCGTGCAATAAAGCCAGATCGGGGTACCTCCCCGTCAGGAGCTGACCTAGCCCCTCGCGCATCAGCGCGTGGTCGTCGACGATCATGATCTTCATTCTGTTGATGCTAACAGCAGGTTAAAACAATATAGATCTTGAATCGCTTGCGGATATTTGTGGTCCATGCGAACTTGCCAGGCATCCCTTGGACTTTCAAAAACCAAAAAAGCCCGCAAGCCAAAGGGCTGCGGGCTTTCGAGAAGAAACCATGACAGAGCCGAACAGGCTCGGCCTTGCATAGCGGGAATCTATCCCCCGTGAATCTTCATCATCAACGGCACGATGAGTAGCGCCACGATGTTGATAATCTTGATCAGCGGGTTCACCGCCGGTCCAGCCGTATCTTTATAGGGATCGCCCACGGTGTCGCCGGTCACAGCCGCTTTGTGCGTGTCCGAGCCCTTGCCGCCGTGGTGGCCGTCTTCGATGTACTTCTTGGCGTTGTCCCAAGCGCCGCCGCCGGTGCACATCGAGATCGCCACAAACAGGCCGGTCACGATGGTGCCCATGAGCAAGCCGCCCAAGGCCGCGGGTCCCAGGGCCAGACCGACCACGATAGGCACGACCACAGGCAACAGGCTGGGAATCATCATTTCCTTGATGGCCGCGGTGGTCAGCATGTCCACGGCGGTGTCGTATTCGGGCTTGCCCGTGCCGTCCATGATGCCCTTGATGTCGCGGAACTGGCGTCGCACTTCGACCACTACCGATCCGGCCGCGCGGCCCACGGCTTCCATGGCCATGGCGCCAAACAGGTAGGGAATCAGGCCGCCGATAAACAGGCCAATGATCACCATCGGGTCGCTCAGGTCAAAGGCAATGTGTTTGCCAAAGGCGTCGAGCTTGTGGGTGTAGTCGGCAAATAGCACCAGTGCAGCCAAGCCGGCCGAGCCGATGGCGTAGCCCTTGGTCACGGCTTTGGTGGTGTTACCCACCGCGTCCAGCGGGTCGGTGATGTCGCGCACGCTTTTGGGCATTTCGGACATTTCGGCAATGCCGCCGGCGTTGTCGGTAATCGGCCCATAGGCGTCCAGCGCCACCACGATGCCGGCCATGCTGAGCATGGACGTGGCTGCAATCGCAATGCCATACAAGCCGCCCAGGTGAAACGCCGTCCAGATCGCAAGGCAAACAAACAGCACTGGCCAGGCGGTAGAGCGCATGGACACGCCCAGGCCCGCAATGATGTTGGTGCCGTGGCCGGTGGTGGAGGCCTGCGCAATGTGCTGCACTGGCGCGTATTGCGTGCCGGTGTAGTACTCGGTAATCCACACCAAAGCGGCCGTCAAAATCAGGCCCACAGCGCAGGCGCCAAACAGGTCCATGCCGCTGATCACGCGACCGTCAGTGAGCGTCACGGTGGCTGGAAACAGGCTTTGCGTCACAAAGTAAAAGGCCACCAGCGACAAGACACCGGCCACCGCCAACCCTTTGTACAGCGCGGGCATGACGTTCTTCATGTCGGGCGAAGCCTTGACGAAGAAGCAGCCAATGATGGACGCCACGATAGACACGGCGCCCAGCGCCAGCGGATACATCACCGCATTGGTATTTGTCCCAGCCAGCATCATGGCGCCCAGCACCATCGTGGCGATTAGCGTCACCGCATAGGTTTCAAACAGGTCGGCCGCCATACCGGCGCAGTCGCCCACGTTATCGGCAATCACGGCCGGGTTGCGCGGGTCGTCCTCGGGAATGCCGGCTTCCACCTTGCCAACCAAGTCAGCGCCCACATCCGCACCCTTGGTGAAAATGCCGCCACCCAAGCGGGCAAAAATCGAAATCAGCGACGAGCCAAAAGCAAAACCAATCAACGGATTGAGCTTGGCCACCGTAACGGCGCCGTCCGGCACCAGGTACCAGTAAAAGCCCGTGACTCCCAGCAACCCCAG
This sequence comes from Comamonadaceae bacterium, assembly GCA_947378275.1. Taxonomy (GTDB): domain Bacteria; phylum Pseudomonadota; class Gammaproteobacteria; order Burkholderiales; family Burkholderiaceae_C; genus Allorhodoferax. The sequence goes on along the minus strand of CANCJD010000026.1, from coordinate 9,715 downwards.
GCCCACGACCAGCATGCCGGTCGTGGCGCCTCCGCGAAAGGCCACGTCGAGCGCTGGGCCAATGCCGCGCGTGGCGGCCTGCGCGGTGCGCACATTGGCGCGCACCGACACATTCATGCCGATAAAGCCGCAGGCACCGGACAGCACCGCGCCCACGACAAACCCGATGGCGCTCAAGGGGTCAAGAAAAACGGTAATGAGGATGGCCAACACCACTCCGACCATGGCAATCGTGCGGTACTGGCGCGAAAGGTAGGCCGCAGCGCCAGTTTGGATGGCGGCTGCAATTTCTTGCATACGGGGGTTGCCCGCGTCTTGCGAAAGAATCCAACTTCGGGCCCAGACGCCGTAAAGGACAGCGACCAAACCACAGCCAAGCGCCAGAATCAGCGCTGAGTTACCAGTCATATATTTACTCCTACTAGCATGTTGTTCGAAGGAGGGGGCAACGCAAGCGGGGCCCCCGCTACGTTGCTTCCTCAGTGCCCCAAACCTCAAAACCAGGGGAATTGATTGGCCAACGCCCCAATGTAGTCCTAAAAACGGGTCTTGGGGCGATTCGCAAGAGCCAAGTCAGTAAAATCAGGGTTAATCCCAGTCTCGCTTCCCTTCAATCTACAACGAGTTACCCATGTCCCTAGACAAAGTTACCCCCGGCAAAGACGTGCCCCATGCTTTCAACGTGATCATCGAAATCCCAATGAACGCCGACCCCGTGAAGTACGAAGTGGACAAAGAAACCGGCGCCATTTTTGTGGACCGTTTCATGAGCACCGCCATGCACTACCCGACCAACTACGGTTATGTGCCCAAAACCATCTCCGGCGACGGCGACCCGGTGGACGTGCTGGTGATCACGCCCGTACCCCTGATTCCCGGTGTGGTGGTGCGCTGCCGCGCCATTGGTATTTTGAAAATGGAAGACGAAGCTGGCCAGGACGGCAAAGTGCTTGCCGTGCCCGTGGACAAAATTTTGTCGCTTTACACCCAGTGGCAAAAGCCCGAAGACCTGAACCCCTTGCGCCTTAAAACCATCTCCCACTTCTTTGAGCACTACAAAGACCTAGAGGACGGCAAATGGGTCAAGATTCTGGGCTGGGAAGGTCCAGAGGCCGCCCGCCAGGAAATCCTGGAAGGCATTGCCAACTACGAAAAAGAGCAGGCCGCAGGCTAAACGCCCCAGGCTTTGCGCTTGCGCCCCGGTTTCGGTTTCAAACCGACCGGGGCGTTTTCATTGGCGCCTGGCGCCTTCATCGCCCGATTTTTCTGCGCGCAAGGGCGAGCGTTGGTGCAGGTCGCCCAGGTAGTTTTCGATACCTTCGCCCTCGCGCTCCAAAAAGCGGGCCACTGCGTCGGCAAAGCTGGGGTGCGCCAACCAATGCGCGCTGCTGGTTTTGACCGGCAGCAGGGCGCGCGCCATTTTGTGTTCGCCCTGCGCGCCGCCTTCAAAGCGCTGGTAGCCGTGCGCAATGCACCAGGCCAGCGGCTGGTAGTAGCAGGCTTCGAAATGCAGGCAGTCCACACGTTCCAGTGCGCCCCAGTAGCGTCCATAGGCCACTTTGGGCTGGGGCGCACCGCTGGTGCCAGGCGCATCGCTACTCAGGGCAATCAGGCTGCTGGCCATGGGCTGGCCTTCGCGCTCGGCCACAAACAGCAACCAGTTGCCGGCCATGCCGCTTTGCATGCGGGCAAAGAAGTCGCGGCTCAAGTAGGGCGCGTTGCCGTGTTCCAGATAGGTGCGCTCGTAGCAGCGGTAAAAAAAGTCCCAGTCCGCAGGGCAAATGTCCGCACCTTGCGCCCAGCGAAATTGCACGCCAGCTTCAGCCACCTTGCGCCGCTCTTGGCGGATTTTCTTGCGTTTGTCTTGCGCCAGGTGCGACAAAAACTCGTCAAAGTCGGCATAGGCCGGCGTGCTGTTGTTCCAGTGAAATTGCACGGTGTGGCGCAGCATCAACCCCGCCGTCTCGCAGGCCTGCAGGTCTGCGTCCGAGGCAAACAAGAGGTGCAAGGACGACAGCCGCTGCGCCTGGCACCAGTCCACCAGCGCGGGTACCAGTGCTGCACGCGCGTCGGCGTCCACCGCCAGCAGGCGGGCGCCGGGTACCGGAGTAAAGGGCACAGCTACCACCGCCTTGGGGTAATAGGGCAGGCCGTGTTGCTGGTAGGCGTTGGCCCAAGCCCAGTCAAACACGTATTCGCCGTAGGAGTGGTCTTTGACATACAGCGCGCAAGCCGCCACCAACTGGCCCGCGCGTTCTAGTGTGATGATTTGCGGCAGCCAGCCGGTGGCCGGGCTGGCGCTGCCGCTGGCCTCCATCGCATGCAAATAGGCGTGCTGCATAAAGGGGCTGGCATCCACGTGGCGCAGCAGCAAAGCGTCCCAGGCATCCGCGGCAATGTCTGCCATGGACGGCAGAACCCGGGTGACATAATCAATTGCAGCAGTTGGATTTCTATTTTTACCCATGGTTTCTGGTTCATGACTCTCAAAATTTGCGTCGCGCAACTCAACTTCACGGTCGGAGACTTTGCGGGCAACGTCCAAAAAATCGTGGTGGCGGCCCAACAAGCCCACGCCCAGGGCGCACGCTTGCTGCTCACGCCTGAATTGTCCTTGTGCGGCTACGCGGCCGAAGACCTGTATTTGCGCCCGGCCTTCATGCGCGCCGCTGATGATGCCCTGAAAGCCCTCACCCAGCAGCTTGCCGGGTTAAAAGACATGACCGTGGTCGTCGGCCACCCACAGGGCGACGAACGACGCACGCCTTCGGTGGCCATACAAGAGCGCTTTAACTGCGCCGGCGTGCTGCGCGAAGGCCAGGTGATAGCCACTTACGCCAAGCGTGAGCTGCCCAATTACCAGGTGTTTGACGAGCGCCGCTACTTTGTGCCCGGCCGCGGCGTGTGCGTGTTTGAGGCCGGCGAGGCGGGTGCGCGCGTCAAAGTGGGCCTGCTGATCTGCGAGGATGCCTGGTTTGACGAACCCGCACAGCTGGCCCATGCGGCCGGGGCACAGGTGCTGGCCGTCATCAACGCCTCGCCCTTCCATGTAGGCAAGGGCTACCAGCGCGAGGCGGTGATGGCTGAACGCGCCCGCTCTGTGGGTTTGCCGCTGGTTTACGCCCATTTGGTGGGCGGCCAGGATGAGTTGGTGTTTGAAGGCCATTCTTTTGCCCTGAACGCCGATGGCGCTGTGGCCGGACGTGCGCCGAGTTTTAAGGAGTCGCTGTTTCAAGCCGTTCTAGAAGGGAAGGGGCCTCGGGCCCGCTGGACTGCGGCCGTCGAACCTGAACGCTCCCCTGAAGCCGACTTGTGGGACGCGCTGGTGCTGGGCGTACGCGACTACCTGGGAAAAAATCGTTTTCCTGGCGCGCTCTTGGGTTTGTCGGGTGGCATCGATTCGGCGCTGGTGCTGGCCATTGCGGTGGACGCCCTGGGTGCCGACAAAGTGCGCACGGTGATGATGCCCTCACCCTATACGGCTGACATCAGCTGGCTGGATGCGCGCGACATGGCGCAGCGCATGGGCGTGCGCTACGACGAAATCTCGATCGAGCCCGAATTTGCGGCTTTTAAGGCCTCACTGGCCTGCGACTTTGCCGGCCGCGCCGATGACACGACCGAAGAGAACATCCAAGCCCGCATTCGCGGCACCTTGCTGATGGCGCTGAGCAACAAGTTTGGAAGCATCGTGCTGACCACGGGCAACAAGTCCGAAATGGCCACCGGCTACTGCACGCTTTACGGCGACATGGCCGGTGGCTTTGCGGTGATCAAAGACCTGCTCAAGACCCGCGTGTTTGCCATGGCGCGCTGGCGCAACGCACACAACCCCTACGGCACTTGCGACCAGCCCATCCCGGAGCGCATCATTACCCGCCCCCCGAGTGCCGAGTTGCGCCCGGATCAAACGGACCAAGACAGCCTGCCGCCCTACGAAGTGCTCGACGCCATCATTGAGCGCTACATGGAAAACGACGCCAGCATCGACGACCTGGTGATGGCCGGCTTCGAGCAGGCCGATGTGGAAAAGGTCACGCGCCTGATTCAAATCAATGAATACAAGCGCCGCCAGTCGCCCATTGGTATTCGGCTTAGCCACCGCAGCTTCGGTAAGGATTGGCGTTATCCTATTACCAATCGGTTTCGGGCCTGAGGCCCTAATTAACTACTTTGGACTTCGCCATGAAACAAATCACCGCCATCATCAAACCGTTCAAGCTCGAAGAAGTGCGCGAAGCCCTGGCCGAATGCGGTGCTACCGGCCTGACCGTCACTGAAGTCAAGGGCTTCGGCCGCCAAAAAGGCCATACCGAGTTGTACCGTGGTGCCGAATACGTGGTGGACTTTTTGCCCAAAGTGAAGGTAGAAGTAGTCGTCAAGACCGAAGACCTGGACCGCTGCGTGGACGCGATCATCAAGGCCGCCTACACGGGCAAGATTGGCGACGGCAAGATTTTCGTCACCAGCGTGGAGCGCGTGGTGCGCATCCGTACCGGCGAGCAGGACGAATCGGCGGTTTAAGCCAGCTTTTCTAGCGGCTCATCGGCTCGGAATCAACGAGCCGGGTGCCAGCCCAGACGTCGTGCCAAAATTGGCTATCGCGCTGAAACCGGCAAAGCACCGCCCATACCGCCACCCAGCCCAAAAACAGCACGCCGGTTTCGCCGCCCGTCAGGCCCAGCGGCCAGATCACCGCCAGCGGCGGCAATATCCATACCCAAGACAACACATAGCGGCCCAGCGCGCGCTGCTGGGTGAGGGCTTGGCCCTCCAGGTCCACGACGCGGATATGCCAGGTCTTCATGGCCAGCGTCTGGCCTTTTGACCAGAACCAGACAAAGTAAATCCCGAACACCAGAAAGAGAAAGGCCTGCAAACCGTGCCGGTTGTCCATGGCGTTGCGGGTTTGGCTCAGGGTCCCAAAAAGGTAGCCCGCAATAAAGACGACGCCAAACAGCAGCATGCCTTCATATAGCCAGCAGGCCATGCGGCGTTTGAGTGAGGGGGTGGTGAAATCAGTGAGGTTCATGGCGGAGATGCTGACAAAAGGCGCAAAGACCCATTGTGGCTGCAAAGGCAGGGAGTAATTCAGCCGTTGCCGGTCTTGAGATAGCAACCGCCCGGCGGCAGGACCGCCTTATTTGGCTGAAGGGTCGGGGGCAGCAACGCTGTCTTTGGTGCTCTGCGTTTGCGGCAGCAAGGTATAACGGTCAACCATGTTGCGCTGGCTCACTGCGGCTCGCACGGGTTCAGGCGTTTTGCGGGTGACGGGTACTTCCGCCAGCTTGTTGGCAGGCACCGGTTTGATCGTGACGGCGACGCCCACAGGCTTTTTTGGGGCGGCCTCTAGCAGTTGCTGTTTTTTGCTTTCGGGTAGCGCTTGATAAGCCTCCCAGTTCGCAACCCGTTCATCAGAGCTCAGTTTTTTGGTTTGCGCAAAATTTAGGCGCGCAAGTTCACGGTCTTTGGGGCTCAGTGCGGCCCAGTCCACCATACGGCCGTGCAGGCGGGTGCGATCCGCCTCTGCCATTTCAGGAAATTTTTGCACCAAGGCAATCCATTTGTTTTTGTGGCCCTCGGCAAGGCTCGGCCACGCAGCTGCCAGGGGAGCCAAAGCGGTTTTCTGGGCAGAACTTAGGCCAGACCAAGACGTTCCGACTTCGGGGCCCAAGGGCAAGAGAACGGGCGCAGATGCGGGGGAATTGGCCGCAACGGGCGCTGCGTCAGATTGTGCAAAGGCCCAAGGTGACGCCGCCAGGGTCGTAGCCAATCCCAATAAAAGAACGCATGCCACCCGACCAGGCCGCTCTGCCAACGCCAACCGTTTGCTGCCCTTTAAAACAAATGCCCCCATCAGTCCTGGGCTCCAAGCTTGAGGTATTGCGCAAACCCTGGGTCCGTGTATGCCGCGGTGGGCAGTTCGCTGGTGAGTAATTCGGCGTCGACATCGGCGATTTCGCTGGCGCGCATTTGTTCTTGTAGCGTGCCGATTCCCAGCAGCCCCAAAGTCAGAGCTACCAGCGGCAACCAGCTCGCAGCCCAGCCCCAAAAACCAAAACCGCCACCCAGCACTGCCGAACTGCCTTGGGCAAGCACCACAGGAGTTGCTACCGTTTCAGCAACGCGGCGATTTGCCAGTGCCTGCGTGCGCGCGGCGCGCAAGCGCTCTGACACATCATGGGAAAGTTGTTGTGTGGCTGCATCCAGTTGGCTTGCCACGCGTGCACCAAATTGGTCCGCCAAGAGGTGCTGAGGAGAAAACGGTTTTGTCTGGGTGGTCATAAAAATATTCCTCTGGCTCTCAGTGCTTTTGACAAGGCGGCTACCGCCCGGGAACAATGCGTCTTCACGCTCCCCTGCGAGCAGCCCATGGCACTCGCGGTTTCTGCAACATCCATATCTTCCCAGTAACGCATGAGGAAGGCTTCCCGTTGACGTGCTGGCAGATCCTGAATTTCTTCTTCAATCGTATGCAAAGTTTGTGCCCGTTCGGCCTGGCTTTGGGGGTTGTCGGCCTGATTCGCCTCCTTGTTTTGCAGCAAAGTTTCCAGCAGGTCGAACTCGCCGCCGTCTTCGGCAGACTCAAAGTCTCCGAGGTGGGTAAAGTGCGCGTTTTGGGTCTTTTGTCGGCGAAACCAGTCCAGCGTGCTGTTGCTCAGAATGCGCTGGAACAGCATCGGCAGCTCTTCCACCGGTTTGTGGCCATAGTGCTGGGCCAGTTTCATCATGCTGTCTTGCACGATGTCCAGGGCCGATTCCTGGTTTCTTACGTGGTAAAGCGACCGTTTGAACGCCCGCTTTTCGACGCCCCGCAAAAACGCATCGAGTTCTTTCTCAGAAGCCAAGTGGGGTCACCGAGGGGCTGAAGACTGGGAAATTCACCGTTTTTTGCAATTTTTTGGTGGCATTGTGTGGCTTCATTATTGCACCGACTGCGGGAAACGACCGTCAGGCTCCGCGGGAATGCGATAATCCGCGTTGCAACTCAAACGCAAACGGGTCTCGGTTCGGCGCAGCATTCAATGCGTCCATGGCCTTGACCTCAAGTCCCGAAGCTACGCCACAAGTGTCTGCTTAGGGGCACCCAAGGTCTTTCGTTAGAGAAATTCACAAAGGTTCACCATGGAATTATCAAAAGCCGAAATGGCTTCAGCCGCCGCTGCCGACGCAGCCGCAACCCCCGAGCTCCGCGGAGCAGAGATTCTGATCAAGGCCTTGCAGGCCGAGCACGTCAAGTACGTCTGGGGTTACCCCGGCGGTGCGGTTTTGCACATTTACGATGCGTTTTTCAAACAAGACACCATCCAGCACGTGCTGGTGCGCCACGAACAGGCCGCCGTACACGCCGCTGATGGCTACGCGCGCGCCACGGGCGACGTGGGTGTGGCGCTCGTCACCTCCGGCCCTGGGGTCACCAACGCCGTCACCGGCATTGCCACCGCCTATATGGACAGCATCCCGATGGTGATCATCACCGGGCAGGTGCCGACCCACGCCATTGGTTTGGACGCTTTCCAGGAGTGCGATACCGTGGGTATCACCCGCCCTGTGGTGAAGCACAACTTTTTGGTCAAGGACGCGCGCGACCTGGCCGAGACCATGAAGAAGGCCTTCCACATTGCCCGCAGCGGCCGCCCCGGCCCCGTGGTGGTGGATATTCCAAAGGACGTGTCCTTCAAAAAAGTGCCCTATGCCGGTTACCCTGCCAGCGTGGAAATGCGCTCCTACAACCCGGTGCGCAAGGGTCACGGCGGCCAGATTCGCAAAGCGCTGCAATTGTTGCTGGCAGCCAAGCGCCCCTACATCTATACCGGCGGTGGCGTGCTCTTGAGCAATGCATCGACCGAATTGCGTACTCTGGTGGACATGCTGGGCTACCCTTGTACCAACACCTTGATGGGCCTGGGTGCGTATCCGGCGAGCGACCGCAAGTTTTTGGGTATGTTGGGCATGCACGGCACGGTGGAGGCCAACAACGCCATGCAAAACTGCGATGTGCTGCTGGCCGTAGGCGCCCGGTTTGACGACCGCGTGATCGGCAACCCCAAGCATTTTGCGCAAAACGAACGCAAGATCATCCACATTGACATCGACCCGTCGAGCATTTCCAAGCGTGTCAAGGTGGACATTCCCATCGTGGGCGATGTCAAGGAAGTGCTGCTTGAGTTGATCGCGATGATCAAGGAAAGCAGCACCAAGCCCGACAGCGACGCCCTAGGCGCCTGGTGGGACACGATTGAAGGCTGGCGCAAGCGCGACTGCATGAAATACAGCCTGGGCAAGGGCGATGTGATCAAGCCGCAGTACGTGGTCGAAACCCTGTGGAACATGACCAAGGATGCGGACACTTACATCACGTCCGACGTGGGCCAGCACCAGATGTGGGCTGCGCAGTACTACAAGTTTGACGAGCCGCGCCGCTGGATCAACTCGGGTGGCCTGGGCACCATGGGCGTGGGCATTCCCTACGCCATGGGCATCAAACTGGACAAGCCTGAGAGCGAAGTGTTTTGTATCACCGGCGAAGGCTCGGTGCAAATGTGCATCCAAGAACTGTCCACCTGTCTGCAATACAACACGCCCATCAAGATTTGCGCGCTGAACAACCGTTACCTGGGCATGGTGCGCCAGTGGCAGGAAGTGGAATACGAAGGTCGCTACAGCCACAGCTACATGGACGCCTTGCCCAAGTTCGTGAAGTTGGCCGAGGCCTATGGCCATGTGGGCATGCTGATTGAGCGCCCTGAGGACGTGGAGCCCGCGCTGCGCGAGGCACGCCGCCTGAAGGACCGCACGGTGTTCATGGATTTCCGCACCGACCCGACCGAAAACGTGTTCCCCATGGTGCAAGCCGGCAAGGGCATTACCGAAATGCTGTTGGGCTCGGAAGATCTTTAATCCGTCCGCTCGTTTTTGCTTCTAAATTAACCCTTATTTGACGAATCTATTGCCTGCCAAGCCCTGACGTTACCGCGCCAGGGGGAGGGCAGCGAAAAGAGGAATCTACGCTTATGAAACACATCATTGCAGTTTTGTTGGAAAACGAAGCCGGCGCCCTGTCCCGGGTGGTGGGCCTGTTTTCAGCCCGTGGCTACAACATCGAGTCGCTCACCGTGGCGCCTACCGAAGACCCCAGTCTGTCGCGCATGACTATTCAGACCACCGGTTCGGATGACGTGATTGAACAAATCACCAAGCACCTGAACCGTCTGATCGAAGTGGTCAAAGTGGTGGACCTGACCGAAGGCGCCTACATCGAGCGTGAGCTCATGATGGTCAAGGTACGCGCCGTGGGCAAGGAACGCGAAGAAATGAAGCGCATGGCCGATATCTTCCGGGGTCGCATCATTGATGTGACTGACAAGAGCTACACGATTGAGTTGACGGGCGACCAGTCCAAAAACGACGCGTTTTTGCAGGCGATTGAGCCAGGCGCGATCTTGGAGACGGTACGCACCGGCTCCAGTGGTATCGGACGCGGCGAGCGCATTTTGCGCGTCTAAGCCAATTACAAGGAAGTTTTCCGGGCGCGTGCTTTTGGCATGCTCAGCGCGTTCGGACAGTGATGGCGAAGCACGCGTGCTTCGCCCTGAAAAGAGCAAGTGTTTTGCAACCAGGCGCCCCAGGCCCTAATTTATTCGGAGAAGAAAATGAAAGTTTATTACGACAAAGATTGCGACCTCAGCCTGATCAAGGGCAAAACAGTGGCCAT
>CANCJD010000025.1 GCA_947378275.1 Comamonadaceae bacterium | reverse complement strand
TGCAAAAAGACCAGCGGCGTGCCGCTTTGGTCGCACAACTGGATGAACTGCGCCGCCTTGGTCGAACCCGCAGGCTGGATCGGGCCGTTGTTGCCCAAGATGCCGACCAACTGGCCCTGCACGCGGGCGTGGCCGCACATCATCTCGGGGGCGTAGCTGGCCTTGAACTCCAGAAAGTCGGAGCCGTCCACCAGCCGGGCGATCACCTCGCGCACGTCGTAGGGCTCGCGCTCGTCGGCTGGCACGATGCCCATGAGCTCTTGTTCGTCAAACAGCGGCTCTTGCCAGGCGGCGGGCGCGGCCACCGTGTCCCAACGCAGTTTGTCCAGCACCTCGCGCGCCATGGCGATGGCGTGGGCGTCGTCCTCGCACAGGTATTCGCCCAGGCCGGTGACTTGGGCATGGGTTTCAGCCCCGCCGAGTTCGTCTTCGGTGCAGTCTTCGCCCACGGCGGCTTTGACCAGCGGCGGGCCGGCCAAAAAGATATTCGAGCGCCCGCGCACCAAGATCACATAGTCCGACAAACCGGGCAAATACGCCCCGCCCGCCGTGGACGAGCCGTGCACCACCGAGATTTGCGGCAGCCCGGCGGCCGACATGCGCGCCTGGTTGGCAAAGCTGCGCCCACCTTCGACAAAAATTTCGGCTTGGTAAAGCAAGTTCGCACCGCCACTTTCCACCAGGTTAATCATGGGCAGCTTGTTCTCTAGGGCGATTTGCTGGGCCCGCAGTGCCTTGCGCAGGCCCATGGGCGCCACCGTGCCGCCTTTGACGGCGCTGTCGTTGACCGACACCAGGCAGCGTTTGCCGGCCACCACACCAATACCGACGATCGAGCCGCCACCCAGCACCGACTTCTTGCCGTCGTCGTCGTGCATCTTGAGACCCGCCAGGCGGCTGAGTTCCAGAAAGGGCGTGCCCCGGTCCAAGAGACGCGCCAGGCGCTCGCGCGGCAGCAGCTGATTGCGTTGCTCAAACTTGGCGCGCTTGGACTCGGACTCGGCAATCACCTGCGCCTGCAAGCGGTTGACCTCGTCAAGCAGCGCCTGCATGCGCTGGGCGTTAGCGGCAAACGCTGGGCTGCGCGGATTGACCTGGGAACGCAAGGCGTTGGGGCGGTGCGCAAAGTGGGGGGGAACGGGGGGCATGAACTCAGACCTTTGCAGCACAAGGGAAACAAACGCGGGCGGTTGAAATGGACGACTGGGGTGCGCCGCCATCGCATTCTGGGGTCTGGCGCGCCGGAGCGAACGACACCAAGGAGACAGCGCTGTACGGAGCCGCAAAAGCCTAATTACAATGAAAGCCCTGCCGTCGGTCAACCCAAGGAAACCCCTATGAGCCTCGAAACCATTACCCAATCCATCCGCAACAAAATGGGCGCTGACAGCGGCCTGGACGCCACCCTCAAATTTGACTGCGGCAGCGACGGCGTGATCGTGCTCGACGGCGCGTCCACCCCCAACAGCGTGTCCAATACCGACCGTGAGACGGACTGCACCGTGACCGTCAGCCTGGAAAATCTGCAAGCCATGATGGACGGAAACCTCAACGCGGTGAGCGGCTTCATGAGCGGCAAGCTCAAGGTGGCAGGCGACATGAGCGTGGCCATGAAGCTGCAAAGCGTGGTCTAAAAACCCTTCCCTAGCGGACAGCGCGTGGTGCGCTGCGCAAAAAAGCCTGGCCCCCACACGGCGCCGGGCTTTTTTATGCCTTGGAAGCCCGCAGCGCCAGCAAGCCAGCCACCACAATCACGGCCGCGCCAGCCACGGTGGTGGCGCGCGGCACTTCGCTAAAGAACAAAAAGCCCCATAGCGGCGCCCACAAAATACCGGTGTATTCAAACGGCGTGACGGTGCTGGCGCGTGCCACCCGATAGGCATTGGTCAGCAAGACCGTGCCCACCGCCGACACCACGCCGGTCACCACCATCAACGCACCGTCATTGAAGGCCACTGCCACCCACGGTCGCACCAAGAATGACACGCTAGGGTGCGACGACTGCGTCAGGTCCAGCCACTGGAACAGCAACGCCGCCGCGCCCGAGCCCAGCAAGAAAAACGCATTCTGAAAAAACGCCATCACCGCCGCCGACAGGCTGGTGCCAAAGCGGCGCGCCATCAGCATGGCCGATCCGTACAACGCCGCCGACAGCAGCGACAACAGCGCGGCAGGCTCAAACAGACCGGTGCCGGGCTGCAGCATCACCATCACGCCGACAAAGCCCAGCAGCACGGCCGCCCAGACCGGCCAGCCTGAGCGCTCGCCCAAGAACGGCCCGGCCAGCGCGGTAACAAACAAAGGCACGGTGAAATACAGCGCCACCGCGTCGGCCAGTGGCAGCGCCGGAAACGCCATGTAATAGGCCGTATAAGCCCCTAGCATGATGACCCCGCGCACAGACAGCGCCCCGAGACGCGAGGCAAAAATAGCGCGCCACCCTACTTCGCGCTGCACCAGCCACCACAGAATCGGCACCGACACGCAAGAGCGAATAAACACCACCTGCGTGAGCGCGTAGCCACCACTGACCTGTTTGACAATGGCGTCTTGCAGCGAGAACACCAACACACCCAGGCAAAGGTAGAAGATGCCCCGGGCGGGGTTGTGGTTCATGGTTTTTTTGGGGGGCAAGGACGGGCGAGGGCCTATCCTAACTGTGGGCGGGGCGGCAAAGCAGGCGCACAGAATCGCCCAAAAACCAGCCTAAGCCATGAAACCGTCCCACGCGCTCGAACCGCACCGTGCCGCCATCCGCGCCATTGTGTTGTTGCACCACGCCCGCAATGCACGTGTATTTGGGTCAGTTGCCCAAGGCGTGGACGCCGAGGGCAGCGACCTTGACATCTTGGTGGACACCACGCCAGACACCACCTTGTTTGACCTGGGCGCGATCCCTTACAAGCTGCGCTCGCTCTTGGGTGTGCCCGTGGACGTGTTGACGCCAGGCGCCCTGCCCGAGGGCTTTAGGCAGGCGGTGGTCAGAAACTTCGAGATCATTGGCGCGGCGAGCAAGAACACTGCGCGTTCAGCCCTCGAATTTGTGGCAGTGCTCCCGGACTTGCCCTTGGCATTTGCCTATGAGATGCGCAATTTGCTGGCACATGTCCCTTGCGGCACGGACGCATCACAACATTTAATTCGCCCGCGCCACCCAAAACGTCGCACCTTGCGCACCGTAGCGCTACTTGAGGGGCGTGAACGCAGCGCCTTTGTGCGAGCCGCCGCAAAAAGGCTGCGCCTTGCTCAGGCCGCAAGCACACCACCAATAGTCTTTACCGGCCTCGACCGGTGTGGCGTAGGGAGATTTTTGGGCAATGTGGGCGTCCATGGCGGGCCTTTGGGTGGGTTGACACGGCTGGGCGAGCGTCGCTACCGCGTGAATTGACCCTAGGGCGGCCAGCCTGGGGCGTCAATCGGCATGAACCATGCCGGCCATCTGGCTCATTGCGCTAGGTCGTGGCGCCGCTTGACACGCAGCAAGCGCACAAAGTTCCAGGACACCAGCCACACCCCCAACGCACCGAGCGCGATGATGCCGGTGGTGCCCACCCGCGCAATAAGCTGGCCATTGACCGCAATACCCACCGACTGGCCGATAAAAAAACAGGACGCAAACGCCGCCACCGCGGCGCCTCGGCGCTCGGGCGCCATCTGTGTCGCATTGATTTGCAAGGTGTTGTGCAGCATGTAAAAACCCAAGCCGGCCATAAAGCAGGCCGGCACCGACCACCACCAGGCGTCGGCCAGCGCCACCACCAAAAACGCCAGCGCTACCAAGATGCCGCCCCATTTGCACAGGCCCACTTCCCCCAGGCGGCGCACCAGTCCTGGCGCGGCAAACGCAAACAGCAAGCCACCCAGACCGTAGAGCATCACCACCTGGCCGGCCGCTGACAGCGAAATAGCGTGCAACTGGTGTAAATGCGAAACCATAAATGCAAAGGAGCCATACAAAAAGGCCCCTTCCGCAAACACGGTGGCCAAAATCACCCGCGCCCAAGGCAGCGCCAGCACCTGGCCAAATTCAGACACCATGCGCACCAGCGCCGACCCTTCGCCGTGGCGGCGCTGACGCGCCTTGGGCGGCAGGCGCCGGTTGAGGACCAGCAGCCAAACAGCAATCAGCAAAAACACCAAGGCAATCAATGCAAAAGGCGTTCGCCACTGCAAATGGTCGGCCGCATAACCACCCAGCGCGACACCGCCCGAGAGGCCCAAAATCTGCCCAATCAAAAACCGCGCGAGCACCGGCTGGCGCCGTTCATAGGCAATGACATCGCCAATCCAGGCCATGGACAACGGGATGATGGACGCCGCCGTGGCCCCGGCCAGCGTGCGCGCCAGCAACAAAAGTGCAAAGCTGGGCGCCAAGGCGCAAGCGACGGTCGTCAGCGCACAGGCCAGACACCCCAGCGCCACGACCCGGTACTTGCCAAAGCGGTCTCCCAAAGGGCCAAACAGCAGCTGTGCCACTCCGTAGGCCACGGCAAAGACGGTAATCACCGAGGCGGCGGCGCCCAGGCTCAATGAAAACTCCACCGCGAGTCGCGGCAGCATGGCGTCCATCACACGCAGCGACATGCCGCTGCCAAAAGCCGCCACCGACAGCGCAACAATGGCGCCGCGTGGCAGCAGCACATCGGCAGGCGCTTGTACTTGCGCATGGGCTTGCGGGAGAGGAGGTGTGAGGGCTGAGGACATGGTTCGAAGTCAGATGAAGCGAAAAAAAGGCCTTCGCTCAAGCCAGCAAAGCCACCACCCCCACCGCAATCACCGCCAGCACCACCAGAGCCAGCACCCGCGTGCCCGCCGAGTCGGCCGATGCGCGTGTGCCCGCAGGCAGCAGTTTGTCGCCGCGGACCATGGGGGTGATCAGGTCGATCTTGCGTTGGCGGCGGTAATACAGCACCGTGGCCACGTGCAGCGCCAAGAGCGCAAACACGGCGAGTTTTCCGATGCTGGTGTGGTAGCGGGTAGCCAGGCTCACCCACTGGCCGCTGGCGTAGGGCACCAGGGGCCCGGCGGTGGCGATTTCGTCGTCGCTGAACAAACCCGCTGTCACCTGCACGCCAAGCGCAAGCAAAATAGCCAGCACCGACCAGGCGCCCATCGGGTTGTGGCCCACGCTGGGCGGACGTTGGTCAAAGGGCGTGCGCGCATAGACCAGCGCGGCTGCGGGGCTGGACACAAACTGGGCAAAGCGCGACCAATACCCGCCCACCCAGCCCCATACCACCCGAAACAGCAGCAAGGCCAAAACGGCGTAGCCGCAACGAAAGTGCCACACCATCGCGTTGCCGCCCACTTGCACCGTGGCAATCAGTCCGACAAAAGCCAAAATCAAAGCGGCATGGAATAAACGGGTTGGCAAGTCCCAAATGCGTACGAGGTTCATGTTCATCTCCCTGTTTGCCCCTAGCGGACGGGGCCGATGCAGTCTATCCAACAACGCACGAACGTGCGCCAGGTTTGCCCGCGGGCGGGTAGGTATCCATCCAAAAAAATGACCTTCAATGCGCCTGGGTAAAAAATCCCTTGTCAAAATCATTACCGGCAATATTGCCCCGTCTTAACCTGAAAGCTCTGCCCATGAAGTCCTTTGTACGCACGCTGCTGATCGCCAGCACCGCCCTGCTCCTGAGCGCCCCATCGTGGGCCCAATTTGCCAAGGCCGAAGACGCCATCAAATACCGCAAAAGCGCCCTGTTTGTGATGCAGCAAAACTTTGGCCGTGTGGCCGCCATGGCCGCTGGCAAAGCGCCGTTTGACGCCAAAGTAGCGCTTGACAGCGCCACCACCGCCGAGTTTGTAGCCAAGCTACCTTGGGCGGCATTTGGCGAAGGCACCGACAAGGGCGACACCAAGGCCAAGCCCGACATCTGGCTCGACAAGCCCAAGTTCAACGACTACGCCGACAAGATGCAAGCCGAAATGGCCAAGCTCTCGGCCGCCGCCAAGACCGGTAATCTGGACACGATCAAGGTGGCTGTGGGCGGCGTAGGCGGCACCTGCAAAGGCTGCCACGACGCGTTTAGGCAATAAGCGCCTACCGGCAGCGCGCGCTCACCCAATCACCGCCACCGACTTGACTTGGGCCCATACGGCTGCACCCTCCGTCAAATTCAAGACGCTCAGGGCGCGTCGGGTCACGCGGGCTACCAGCACGGACGCGCCGCAGCGAATGCGCACCAAAGCCTGCGAGGGGTGAACGTCATCGGCAATCGCCTCTATGTCACCTTGGATGTGGTTTTGGATGCTGGTGCCCTGCGTTTCGTGGACCGTCAGGCTCACATCGCGCGCCAGCACGCGCAGCCGAACCGGCTGGCCCAGTGACATCGCGCTGTTACGCACCCAAAGCGCGCCGCCTGCAAAAGCGACCTTGGCCAGATGCCAGCGCGCGTCCACTTCCACCACCGAACCCTTGAGCACAACGCCAGCCTCGTCACCCATGATGGCCGGCGTATCCACCCGCGCCAACACCTCTTGCGCCGGGCCACAGGCCGTCACCAAACCACCGTCAAGCACCACCACGTGGTCCGCCAGGCGTGCCAGCTCGTCCACCGAATGGGTGATGTAGAGCATGGGCAGGTGCAAGCCGTCGCGCATGCGCTCCAGCCAGGGCAATATCTCCTGGCGCCGCGCCAGGTCCAGCGCGGCCAGTGGCTCGTCGAGCAACAAAAGCCGGGGCTGAGTCGCCAAGGCGCGGGCAATGGCCACGCGCTGGCGCTCGCCGCCCGAAAGGCTGGCGGGCCTGCGCTGCATCAGGTGGCCAATCCCCAGCAGCGCAATGGCGCGCTCCAACGCGGCCGCAGCGCCCGGTTTGCCCGATCTTTTGAGGCCATAGGCCACGTTTTGCCCCACATCCAGGTGTTCAAAAAGGCTGGCTTCTTGGAAAACGTAGCCCAGGTCGCGCTGCCATGGCGGCATGAACATTCCGCTCGCATCGTCCTGCCAAAGCGCAGGGCCCACGCGCACCAGCCCTTGGGCCGGCTTTTCCAAGCCCGCCACGCAGCGCAACAGGCTGGTCTTGCCCGAACCCGAAGGCCCGAACAAGACGGTAATGCCCGTGGCGGGCAGGTCAAGATCAACATCCAGCGCGAAATCGGGGCGCACCAGCCGCAGGCGCAGTCGCAGGCCCTGGGTGTCGCTCATGGCAGCATCCGCCCTGCGCGCTGGCGCAGCATCGACAGGCCCATCAAAACGGCGAACGAAAACACCAGCATGCCTGCGGCAAGCCAATGGGCTTGCGCGTATTCCATGGCCTCCACGTGGCCGTAAATCTGGGTGGACACCACACGGGTCTTGCCAGGAATATTGCCGCCGATCATGAGCACGACACCAAACTCCCCCACGGTATGAGAAAAACTCAAAATAGCGGCAGTGGCAAGGCCAGGGCGCGCCAGCGGCAAGGCCACCGAGAAGAACGCGTCAACAGGGCTTGCGCGCAGCGTGTAAGCCACCTCCAGCGGCCGACTGCCCATGGACTCAAAGGCATGCTGCACCGGTTGCACTGCAAACGGCAAAGAAAAAATCACCGACCCAATCAATAGGCCGGTAAAGGTAAACGACAACACGCCCCAGCCCAGGGCTTGGGTCAACTGCCCCAGCGGCCCTTGCGGCCCCATCGCCACCAAAAGGTAAAAACCCAGCACCGACGGCGGCAACACCAGCGGCAAGGTGGCCAGCGCACCGACAGGCGCGCGCCAGCGGGACTGCGTCTGCGACAGCCACCAAGCCAAGGGCGTGGCCAGCACCAGCAAGATGAGCGTGGTTGCACTGGCCAGCGCCAGGCTCAGGCCAACGGCGTCCAAGGCATCGCGGCTCAGCGGAAAGTCCATCGTGTTCAGGCGCCTAAAAGAACGTCAAAGATTGGGGTTGCCACGCCATGGCGGGTTCACAAGGCGTAGCCAAAACTGCGAATCAGCGCGCGGGCTCTGTCACTTTTCAAAAAACGCATCAGCGCCGCTGCCGCCGGCGCGTCCTGGCCCTTGGTCAGCAGCACAGCGTCTTGCTGTATCGGCGCGTGGAGATGCGCAGGCACCACCCAGGCCGAACCCTGCGCCACCCGGCCGTCCAACATGATTTGCGACAAGCCGACAAAACCCAGTTGCGCGTTCTCAGTGGCAATGAACTGGTAGGTTTGCGAAATATTGTCACCCTGCACCAACTTGGACTGCACGGACTGCCACACGCCCATCTGCGTAAGCGTCTCGACGGCTGCCGCGCCATAGGGCGCGAGCTTGGGATTGGCCATGGCAATGCGTTCAAACTTGCCGCTGCGCAAAACATCGCCCTTGTCATCCACCAGCCCGGGCTGCTTGCTCCACAGCACCAGGGTGCCAATGGCGTAGGTAAACCGGCTGCCCGCCACGCCCAAGCCTTCGGCTTCCAGCTTACGCGGTGTGGCGTCATCTGCCGCAAGCAAGACCTGGTAGGGCGCGCCGTTTCTGATCTGCGCGTACAAATGACCCGTGGAGCCCAAGGACAGCAGCGCCTTGTGCCCCGTCTCTTGTTCAAAGGCCTGCGCAATCTTTTGCATGGGCGCGCTGAAGTTGGATGCGACAGCCACCCGCACCTCAGCGGCGTGCGCTGACCACTGCAGGCCGCATAACAACAGTGCCAAGCCGCATATTTTGCGCATCCACCATGCCTCGCTATTCAAAATTAGAATAGCGAGTGTAGCAGCGCTATTCCTTGCAGGAATAGCGTAATTTCCCGACCCCGACCCAAACCAATGAACTCCAACGCATTGCAGTACGCCCAGGCCTTGGGACATGAAGCCACCGACAAGCGGCTCGACATCCTCCAACGCATTGGCGAGCTAGGCTCCATCTCCGAAGCCGCGCGCAGCGCCAAGGTCAGCTACAAAGCGGCCTGGCAAGCCTTGGAAACCCTGAGCAATCTGGCCGGGGCCCCCTTGGTAGAAAAAGCCGTGGGAGGCAGCGGTGGCGGCGGCGCCCGCCTGACGCAGGCTGGCACGCAATTGCTAGAAGCGGCGCAGATGCTCAAGCAGGCGCGCTCCAGCGTGCTGTCCACGCTAGAGCAGCGCGCGGGCAACGCCCTGAACTTGTCTGGCCTGGTGGGGCTGGGCTTGCGTACCAGCATGCGCAATCAACTGCCCTGCACCATTGGATCGGTCACCCAATCCACGGGCACCGCCCGCGTGCAACTTGAACTGGCAAACGGCGCGGCCCTTGTGGCAAAAATCACCATCGAAAGCGCAGAACTACTGGGCCTGCAAGCGGGCATGTCGGCCGTGGCCCTGTGCAAGGCCACCGCAGTGGCGGTGGCACCGGACATCGGGCGCCACGAAGGACGCAATCTGTTGCAGGGCCACGTGCTGTCAAACGCTCCGGTCACGCCAGGCGGTGAAGTGTCTGTGCAACTGATGGCCAACCTGCACTTGATTGGCTTTTACCAAGGCACGCAGGATCTTGCGCCCTTGCAAGCGGTCACTGTTGCGGTAGATGAATCGGCGGTAGTGATTGCGATTGCGGGCTGACGCGCTGGTGGTATCTTCAGTACGAAGATGCTTTGATAGTGAGGACTCGTCGCATGCTGCCCAACCCGCAAAAACACCTAAAGCATTGGATGGCAGGCCTTGCCCTGGGCTTTTCTTGCTGCTTCGTGCTGCCAGTCGGTGCGCAGGCCGTTGCGACCAACGAACCGAGCAAGGACGCAAAGCAGAGCGCAGAAGTCATCAGCCAACAGCTCGCCTTTGGCACTGGATTTTCATTGGGCAATGGTTATGTTCTGACCGCGTATCACGTGGTCAAAAATATTCCCAAAGTACTCGTCGGTCAACCTTCGTTGAACAAATGGACGGTGTCCGAAGTGATCAAAACGGATTCGGTATTGGACCTCGCGCTGATCAAAACACCGCTTGATTTGCCTGCACTCAAGCTAGCCACTTCAGATCAGGTCCCCATTGGACTGGAGGTTTCCGTCATCGGATACCCGCTGCCTAAGATCCAGGGCATGACACCTAAGATCACGCAAGGCATCATCAATGGCTACCCCAACCTGAAACAACAAGATGAGAATCGGGGCTACTTTCAAATCAGTGCAGAAGTCTCGCGCGGCAACTCAGGTGGCCCAGTGCTGGGGCCGGACGCAACCGTTATTGGCATCGTCCAACGCAAGCTTGACGCGCAAAGGGTGATGGACCGCACCCAGGAGTGGATTGTCAACATCAGTTACGCCTTGCGCTCCGCACACATTTTGGAATTCTTGCAAGACACACCCGTCAACCCACAGGTGAAAAAGCCCGACCTCCAACAGCAACTGCGGCCCTACCAAATTTACGAACAGGTCAACCCTGGCGTGGTATCCATCATCGCCAGCCCCAACCTGCTCAATGCGGCCACCATCAAAAAGTAAGGCGGCCCCTAAGGTGTGTGCGGGCCCGTCCTGAACCATCAATCAATGCATCAATTGATCGACAGGCCTACGAATTGATTGAGCAACGCCGCCTGCGACAACAGCTTATAGGTCGACAGCGCTTTGTCGATCTGCACATCGATCAAATCGCGACCCGCAAAATACAGCGTCTCCTGCGCAGTAAGCAAATCCAGCAACGTGCCTCTGCGATACGCATACTGCTCGCGAATCATCCGTAAAGACTCCGCCGCCAAAATGGCCGTCGACTGGCGTGTCTGAACGAGTTGGTCCGTGTACTCGACCTCCAAAATCAGTTGGTCGATCATCCGCTTGTACTCCAACTGCGCCGAGTTCAACTCTTCTTGTGATTGCTGCAACTTTTGCACGGACTGCGCTATGCGGGCACTGTCCGCCCCGCCCGTGTAAAGCGATTGGCGCGCCACCAAGGCGACCGATTGGTCGGTGCCCGGAACGCCAGGCGCGACCCAATCGCGGCGGGTCGAACTCAGTTCTACATTGATGCTGGCAAAGCTCTTGGCCTGGGTGTTTTTCAAATCTGCCTCCGCGGCAACGACTGCTGCCTGGCTTGTGCGAACTTTCCAACTCACCTGCCCGGCCAAACCCAACTCAGACAACCAATCGCCCGCAGCATTGACATCAAACACCGGACTGTCCACCGCAACAGCCGCAACATCGCCCTCAAAAAACTCGCGGTAGCTGGCTTGCACCGCTCCGAAAGTCCGCTGATAGCTCGTTGTGTTGCCTTTGGCTTCAGCCAAGCGCGATTGCGCCCTGACCACATCGCTCAATGTGCCGCCGCCGATGTCGTAGCGCTGCTGCACCAAGTCCAATATCGATGTGCGCGCGCTCTCGTTTTTCTTGGCCAGTTCCAATTGACGACTGGCACGAACCAGCTCGTGGTAGGACTGAATTGCCCGGTACGCCACATCCGACTCAGACAGGTATTGCTTGAACAGCGTCTGCTGGTCCCTGGCATTGCTGCCAGCGATTTGGCTGTTGGTGGCACCAAAGTCGTACACCAACTGGCGCACCGTTACATTGAAACTGGTAGACGTGTATGCACGCTCAGGCGTCCCCAAAATAGAGCTCGGGTCATTGCTGATTTGGCCGTTGCTCAACTGGGTTGAGACCTGCGGATACCAAGGCGCCCAGGACTCGCGAACAACAAACTGCGTAGCCCGTCTGGCCGCACGCGCCGATTTCACATCGGGATGCCGGAGCGTGGCCTGCACGACCTTGTCACGGAAGGCTTGGAGTTGCGACTCTCCCCACGTACGCTGTCCATTCACGGTGAAGGGTTGAAGGAATGCAATTTGCGACTCACCCAAGCCCATGACCAGTGAATTCACCTCCTGCGTCAGCGCCGACAAGGGTGGCGCCGCAGGCGCCTCAGCGGTCTGCGCAGACGCGGCCGTCGCAAGCAACAGCAAGCAACATCCACCCATCAACGTTGTGTAGCGTTTCATTGATCAACGCTCCCTGAATGCATTTTCTTTGACCGCGAGCAGGGGTTTGGACAGGTACTCCCAGACCGTTCTGTGGCCCGTCACAATGTCCAACTGGGCCTGCATGCCGGGCATCACTTCCAAACGGCGCCCGCGCACCTCCAGCACAGGCAGCGTCTCAATGCGTGCGACATAAAAGCTCTCACCCTTTTCATTGGTGACCGAGTCAGGCGCGACATGCACTACCTTGCCCTGCAATGAACCAAAAATCGAATAGTCGTAGGCGGTCAACTTGACGCGTGCCGTCTGCCCTACCTTCACAAAGCCGATGTCGCTGGGCGACACATTGGCTTCGAGCACCAGCTGCTCTTCTAAGGGCACCACCTCCACAATGGGCTCACCCGGCTTGACCACACCACCGACGGTATTGACCATCACACGGTTGACGATGCCAGACACGGGAGACCGCATCTCGGTGCGGCCTTTTTTGTCCTGCAGACCGGGCAAGACCTCTTTGAGTGACCGGTATTCCGCCGTCGTCTTGTTGGCCTCGGCGCGCGCGTCCGACTTGAACTGTCTGATCGCACTTTCCTTGCGCGCCAGTGTCTCGCTCACCGCTGCCTGCAAGCGCTTGATGGCCGAGCGCGCCGTTTCTTCTCGCCCTTGGGCATCGGCCAAGGAACGGTCCAGGCGCACCAGTTCAAGCTTGGGCTCCAAGCCCTTGGCAACCAGCTTGGCCAAAATATCGCGCTCTTCATTGCCAAGCTCCAGCGTCTTGGTCGCAGTGACGAGTGCAATGCGGTTTTCTTGAAGTTCCTGCGCCTTTTGATCGATTTGTGCCTGCAGCATCTCCAACTGCGAGCGCAACTGGCCAGCCCGTGTTTCAAAAGCATTGCGCTCCAGGTCTAGAAACTCCCGGCCATTGCGCTGCAATTGCGCATCAAAAATCGGCTGCGTGCCCTCGCTCTCTGCATTGAGCCTGGCCAGACGCGCCGACAGCGAATGGGCTTGCTGCAAGCGCGACTGCAGATCCGAATCAAACTGCGTCTCGCTCAGCGACACCAGCAATTCCCCTTCGTGCACGCGCTGCCCTGGCTTGACGTGGATGGCCGACACAATGCCTCCCTCCAGGTTCTGGATCAGCTGCACCTTGCCCGACGGAATCACCCGCCCTTGGCTGCGCGCCAGCGTCTCCACCTGGGTGAAATACGCCCAAGCAATCAGGCCCAGGGTGATGGCTGCAATCACGTACAACATGTACGACGAGGCCTTGTTCACCTGACCCATTTGACCGGCTTCGGCCACGCTCAACTGTTTGCGCTCGGTCGTTCCGGCCAGTGCCTCAAAGCGCTCTTTCCATGTGGACAACCAACTCATGCTGCAGCTCCTTTTTGCGCTGCTGGATTGAGCACGATTTCCTTAGGACCATCGGCCACGACCTTGCCCTGATCAATCACGATCACCCGGTCTACCAAATCCAGCAAGGTGGACTTGTGGGTAATCACCACCAGCGTCGATTTCTCGAGATTGTTTTTGAGCCGATCAATCAGCTGCCGCTCAGCATTCACGTCCATCGAACTGGTCGGCTCGTCCATGATCAACACCGCCGGCTTGCCCACCAATGCTCTCGCAATGCTGACCGCCTGTCGCTGTCCACCCGACAGGCCCTCGCCTCGCTCGGCCAAGCGCAGGTTGTAGCCATCAGGATGCGTCGCAATAAAGTCATGCACCCCCGCTACCTGGGCGGCCCACAGAATGTCTTGGCTGGAGGGGCGCACGCCGCCCATGGCAATGTTATGACCCACCGTGCCCGACATCAGCCAGACCTCCTGCAACACCGTGCCGATGTGCCGACGCAAATCGGCCTTGTCGAACTGCCGCAGATCACAACCATCCACCAACACCGCACCCTCGGTAGGCGAGCGCAGGCCCTGCATCAGCTTGGACAAGGTCGTCTTGCCCGAACCCACGCGACCCAGCAGTGCCACTTTTTCACCCGCCTTGATGCGGAAAGAGACGTTGACCAATCCGCCAGCCTGCTGGCCAGGGTACTGAAAACTCACGTTGCGGAACTCAATCTCGCCCTTGACCTCATCGCGTGGCGTGAACGCCATTTGCGGTGGATGCTCGCGCTGCGACTCCATCAACTCTTTCAGCGCCTTGTAACTTGACAAGGACTGGTTGATCCGCGTGATCAACTGGGCCAACTGCGCAAGTGGCGAAATCGCCTTGCCCACCAACATCGAGCAAGCCACGATGGCGCCCGTGCCGATGCTGCCGTCTTTGGCCAGAAATACACCGAAAGTCACGATGGCGATCGACGCCGCCTGCGAACCAAAATTCGTAACGTTTCCAGCGAACTGCGAGAGCATGCGCGTCTTCAAACCGATCTTGGCCTGGTGGGCAATCGCCTTTTGCCAACGGTGGCGCATCTGCGCGCCCGCGCCGATGGCCTTCACCGTTTCCAGACCGCTCAAGGTCTCAACCAACACGCCGTGCTTGGTTTGCCCATCTTCAAAACTCGTTTGCACCAGGCGGCGCAACTGCGGCTGCACCAGCAAACTCGCACCCACCATGATCGGAATGATCACCACCGGCACCCAGATCAAGGGCCCGCCAATGGCCGCAATCACGATCAAGAAAATGACAGCAAACGGAATGTCGATCAAGGTGGTCAAGGTGGCTGACGTCAAAAACTCCCGAATCGACTCGTATTCCTTCAGCACATTGGCCATTGAGCCCACAGAGCCCTTTCGGGCGGCTAAGTCAATGTCCAGCACCTGCTCGAATAAGGCATCGGCAATCATGGCGTCGGCCCGCGCGCCCGCCACATCCAGGAAATAGCCCCGCACCGTGCGAATCGCGAAATCGCTCACCAGCACCAAGCCCACGCCAACCACCAACGCCGTCAAGGTATCGATGGCATTGTTGGGCAGCACCCGGTCGTAAACAATCATCGAAAAAATCGAAGTCGCCAGCCCAAACACATTGGTCAGAAAAGCAGCAATTGCCACCTGCCAATACACCGAGCGCGCCGCCAGCAGTGGTCCGAAAAACCAATGTCCCATCCGCCCCTGCGGAATGTGCGCCTGGTCCTTGGGTGGACGCAAAGGCGGCGCAATGCGCATGCACACCCCGGCACTGGCCTGCGCCAGTGTCTGCAAATCCCACTCCTGCAAATCACCGCTGCGCATGGGCCACAGCACCATCGGCTCGTCCCACTCGTGGGACGGCAATAGCGCCGCACAGCCCCCCTCTTTCAGGCGTACCAGCACAGGTTCGACCGCCTGCGCCAACAGTTCATGGGTGCACGCCGCCTCTTGCACCACATAGCCCACGCTCTGCAAGGCATCAAAAAGCGCGCGCCAAGACCAGCCCCCTTCCGGATCGGCCACGCGCGAACGCAAAGCCGCCTCAGACAAGGGCTTGTCCAAATGGGTCAGCACCGCCAGCAGGCAGGGCAAATAAAAGTCAGGCGCGTCTGCCACCTCAGGTTCACCCTGGAGTGGCTGTTGCATCAGTTTGGAAAGAATCGATTCTGGAGAGTTCAAAGCAGTACCCCTGCCGACTCTTCGTGCTTGCCCGTTTGAAAACAAAGCAAACCGTCAAATTCGGCTCCTACCTACGTAATTGCCGAATTTAATCACGGTTGCATGGTTCTGTCAATGTAAATGTTAATTTTGAAAATTCAGGCGAATTTGTCAAAACCAATCATCTATGCCCAAGCCTCGGGATGGACTATTCACCCGCGTGCAAAGCGCGCGGGTGAATAGCTCAGGAGAACGGGGCTTGCCCCGTGCCCCCTATCAACCCAGCGGGTTGTGTTCCAGCAAAGGCAGCAGCAAGGCCAACTCGCTGTGCACGCTGGCCTGGTCGTAGACATCGTGTGCCACCGACTGGCCCAGCGTGGGCGACGTTGCTGGCTGCGCCGACGTGGCGTAGACCGTTGCAGAGCTGACGTTGCTGGTCGTGGTCATGGACACCTTCAGGCTACCCACCACATCGACGGTCGTGTCGAGCAGGTTGCCAGACGCGTCCGCGTGGTTCGATGTAGCGCCCATCGCCAGGACCGGCGTGAAGCTGTAGTTCATGTCACCACCCGAGTAGCTTGCAGCCTTGGCCAGGTCGGTCGCCGTGGCCGCAGCCCCGGTGCTACCCAACAGATGACTGAAGTCCAGCACATCCCCGTTGCGGGCGCTCAGGTCAGTGACCACGCCGTTGAGGTTGAGCTTGCCGTTGTCCGAGGACAGCGAACCGACCATAAAGGTATCGGCTCCGGTACCACCAGTCATCACCACAGAGGCACCATCGGTCGTGGCATCGATCAAGACATCGTTGCCAGCCCCACCGCTGAGCAGCGTGGAAGCCGTGGCGCTGCCGTGCTGCGCCATCAAGGTGTCGTTGCCGTTGCCGCCGTACACCTTGTCTGCGCCGCCGCCGGTGTCAATGACGTCGTTGCCATCGTTGCCGTACAAGACGTTGTTGCCACGGTTGCCAATGATCACGTTGTCAAGCTGGTTGCCCTGAACCGTGATGTTGGCGGTGCCCATCAGCGTCAGGTTGTGGATCTCCAGGCTCTGGTCTAGCGTCTCGATGTAGCCCATCTGCAGCGTCAGGTTGTCGTTGGCGTTGCCCGCATTGGCCATGAACACCATGTCCTGTTTGTAGACCGTGTAGCTTGCAGCCGCACTCAGTGCATTGTCAGCCAGGTAGATGACGTCACCAGCGTGGGCGGCGTCCATGGCGGCATCGATAGTGCTGTAGCCGTCGGCACCCACCACCAAGACCGTCACCGGGTGGCTCGGGTCGCTGGTCTCGAAGATCACTTTGCTGGTGCCCAGGAAAGTGGTCGCCGAGCCGCTACCGGGCGTCAGGTTCAGCGCCAGATGGTAACCATCGGTCTGGTGCACCGTGCTGAACATGCCGTCGATCTTGCTGATCACGCTGGAATGGTCCAGCGCCTTCATCTGGTCGTTGCTCACCACTACCGCCTGTGCGTAGGGGTTGTCCGCAGCTGCTTTGGCCAGAGACTCGTAGCCATTGACACCGGCACTGTTGCCGATCAAGGCAACGTCCACCGAACCGGTGGCGGTCTCAAAATGCAAGCGCTCAAAACCAACCAAGGTATCGCTCACGTGGCTCGTGCCCGCCAGCTCGCCCAGATTGACGTTGAAGCTGTTAGCGCTGCTGTTGTAGGTCAGCACAGACTCCAGGTTCAGCAAGAGCGTGTCGTTGCTTGCCAGCAACAAGTCGCTGCCATGCACCGCCTGGGTGTAGACCGCCGTATCCGAGCGGAAGACCGAGTCCGTCGTGTCCGTAACCGTGTCGCCACCCTGACCGATACCCACCTTCAATGAGGTTCCGGGGGCGATCACCTCAGGATCAATGTTCACCGACTGCGCCGTGGTGTTCATGATCTGCAGCACATCGCCGTTGACCGCAAAGTGCGTGGCACCCACGTCAATGCGCTCTGCCTGAGCGTAGACCGCATTGACCGGGCTGGCCACGTTGGTCAGGCCATAGACCATCTGGCTTCCGACCGCTACCTGGGCAGCAGTGTTCTTCAGGAAGCCCACAGTGCCATCCGTAGACACGCTCTCGAGCCACGAGGATCCGCTGCCCACGTTGTAGGCCGACAGGTACCAGTTGGCCGCGCTGTCGGTCGCGCCGGCACTCACCACCACGCGGTCCGTACCTTGACCGCCGGTGAGGAACTCGTTGGCCGTGCCTGTGTGCGTCAGCGTGTCGTCGGCAGTACCACCGAACAAGCCACCATCGAACACACGAACGTCTGCGGTCTGTGCCGTCTGTGCGGTCACCGTGGACACGGTGACTGCCGCGTTCAGGCTGTTCAAGGTCCACAGTCCCGTGGCCACATCATTGCCAGCCGCATCTTGCAGCACGCTGGTGGTGTCGTCCTGGCCCGTGACCGGGTCGGTGTAGCTGACCTTGGTGGTCAATCCAGCAGACACCACCTTGTCCAGGGTCAGGGTCACCACGTTGGCGCTGACAGCGACATTCGTGACGTTGACCACGTAGCCCGCCACCTGCACCTTCAGTGCATTGGCCACCGAGCCCAGGTGCGTCGGGTCCATGCTCTCGCTGAATTGCAACTCAATGGTCTTGCCGTCGGCCGCCATGCGTGCGTTCCAGAAATTCTGCAAAGCAGCAGAACCGGTAGGAGGCGTCATCAGCGTGGGCGCCACAGTATCCACCGCGAAGGTGTAGGACTGCGCGCCCGACAGGTTGCCAGCCGCATCGGTCTGGTTGACCACCACCGTGTGGTTGCCATTGGCCAAACCGCTCAGGTTAAAGGCAGAAGCGTTGCCGCTGACGTTCAGCTGCGCAGGCGTCAGGGTGACCGCGGCCTGCGAATCGAGCACGTAGCTCACACCGTAGAGGTTGGACTCCAGCGCTCCAAGGTTCACCGTCACTGCCGTTTGGTTGGTGCGGCTGTCCGCTGCCACGCCCGTGTCAGAGGCTGCTGCCAACACCACGGTCGGTTTAGCAGGCGCCGTCAGGTCCACCGTGAAGCTGTAGGCCAGTGAGGTCGTTGGGTTGCCCGCTGCATCAACCTGGGTCACTGCCACACTGTGCGTGCCCTCAGCCAAGCCGTTGAGCGTGATGGCCGCACCGCTAGTTTGGGCGGCTTGGCCGTCCAAGACATAGCTTGAGGTGCCCGTTGCTTCCAGGCCAGCCACGTTCAGTATCACAGTGCTGTTCTTTGTCAACAGATCCAGCTTGAAGCCCGAGTCAGACGCAGCGTCCATGGCGACCACGGGTGCCACGGGCGCCAATGTGTCCACTAGCTGCATGACATCTGCCGTACCCACGCTGTTGTTGCCAGCCCAGTCCTGGGCGGCCGCCGCCTTGACCGCAAAAGTCATCTGACCTTCAAAGCCCGCTGCGGGGGTCACGGTGACATCGTAGGTGCGGCCGTCGGTGCCCACGGCTGCCACGGCCTTCACGGCTCCGTGAACCACCGCGAAGTCGTCGCCAGCAACCCCCGAAACCAATTCGGAGAAAGTCACCCGGTAAACCACATCGCCACCAGCGATGTTGGCGGTACCCAGCTCGTCGTCCACCACCGACACCACCGTGGGTGCCTTGGTGTCGATGCTGCTCAGCGCCACCGTTGCGCTGTCCGTGCCGCCCAGGCCGTCATCCGACGCGATGGTGATCGTGTCACCCGTCTCGATGCCTGCATCCGGTGCGTAGCCCAGACCGGCCAGCGCCGCGTTCAGGCTAGCCTGGCTGCCCACCAGGGTCAGGCTGTGGCTGCCGGCGCCACCCACCTGCACCCCGGTGCTTGTGGAGACCGACAGATTGCCGTGCGAGCTGGTCAGGGTGATGGTCAGGTTCGCGCCATCCGCCGCAGCTTCAGGATCGTTCACCGACACTCCGGCAATAGCCTGTGCGTCCTTGCCAAAGCTAATGATGGCGGAAGGATCAACCGTCAGCGCTGGCTTGTCATTCGCGCCGTGGATGGTGATGTCCAGCGTAGCAAAGTCAGTGCCGCCCATGCCATCCGACACGCTGTAGGCGAAGTCGTCGTGCAAGACATCCTTCAGATGCAGTGCATTGACCGCGGTGCTGGTGTTGTCCAGCGTGTAGCTGTATGTTCCGTTGGCATGCATCACCAAGGTGCCGTACTGGCCCTGCAGTGTCTGCTCCACGCCAGATGCATCCACGGCACCGGAGCTCTCGGTACCGGCACGCAAACCCGACACGGTGAGGCCAGCAAGGGTCACGCCTTTGGCATCGCCGTCGTTGCCCAAAACCGCGCCGGTGACAACCGTTGCCGTCGTGCTGTTGGCCAACTCATTGACCGAGGCTGCGTCATCCGCCGCCAACGGTGCAATGTTCACGTGGGCACCCAGGTGAGATACGCCACCCGCCACTTTGGCCAGCAAAAGTCCCTCTGCATCAGACACCGTGGTGTTGCTGACAAAGTCGAAGCTCGCAACCGACGGTCCGGATGCCGCATTGGCATCCAGCGCGCTCGCAATGGTGTGCACCTCGGCTGCGGTACCCGTCACCTGCAAGCCGGTGTTGGTCAGCTTGCTGAACGCTGGCTGCAGGCCCAGGTAATCGCTGCCAGACACTTGGCCGGAGGCCAGTGTGATGTGCGTTACGTGGTTGTCGTTTGCCAGTTTGACGGCAGTGCTGACATCGGTGCCTGTCACAGTCAAGCCACCGCTAGAAAGCTTGAGCTGGATGACTGCAAAGTCAGCGGCGTCTATCGTTGACACGTTCGAGCTAAGTCCCACGTGATCCACGCGCAGATCGGCAACAAGTGCCATCGCATCCGAGGTACTCTCACCCGTTACGGTCAGACCACCACCGTTGAGCTTGTCTTTGATTGCATCAAAGGCAGACCCGGTCATCGTCTTGGCATCCTCAGCCAGCGTGAAGTGCGCGACATGACCGTCACGCATCAGTGCCGTGGCTCCAACCAAGTCCTCACCCGTCACCGTCAAACCGGTGTTCGTGAGC
>CANCJD010000024.1 GCA_947378275.1 Comamonadaceae bacterium | reverse complement strand
GATACTATGCAATGGATTGGATGCCATCAATGCGTTCAAATAAAGTAATTGCCCGATCAAATGCCGCCCTATGTCCTTTGAACAACTGATTTCCACCGCCAGCCTGGGCGATGGCAGCAAGCCCAAGTACCAGTCGATTGCCGAAGACCTGGCCCAGGCCATTTTGAACGGCCAGGTGCCCATGGGCGAAAAGTTGCCGCCCCAGCGCAACCTGGCGCACCGTCTGGGCGTGACCACCGGCACCATCAGCCGCGCCTATGCCATTTTGGAGCGCCAGGGCCTGGCCACCGCCCGCGTGGGCGACGGCACCTATGTGCGATCGGCCGAACATGTGCCCGAGAGCGGCGAATCCGACCACCAGCAGCCCATCGACTTGGCGCACAACGTGGCCATGGTGGGCGACGAATCGAGCGCGCTGCACGAGGCCTTTCAAAGCCTGGCCATGGACGCCGAACTCATGCGCCAAGTGCTGAGCTACCAAAGCGAGACCGGCATGCGCCGCCATCGTGAGGCCGGCGCCCAGTGGCTGCGCCGCTTCGGCACCAGCGGCCAGTGGAACCGGGTGATGGTGACCCACGGCGCCCAGCACGGGCTGGCCTGCGTGCTGCGCACCGTGGCCCGCCCGGGCGACGCGGTGCTGACCGAGTCGCTCAGCTACCCCGGCCTGCAGGCGCTGGCGCGCTCCATGCGCTTGCAACTTATTGGCATTGAGACCGACGAGCAAGGCATGGTGCCCCAGGCGCTGGAGCGCGCGGCCAAGACCTTTGACACCAAGTTTGTCTACTGCGCGCCCACGCTGCACAACCCTACGGGTGCCACCATGTCCATGGCGCGGCGCGAGGAAGTGGCTGCGGTGATGCGCACGCACGGCCTGTTCATCATCGAAGACTGCGTGCATGCCGCCATGCAAGCCAAGCCCTTGCCCGCCTTGTCCACCTGGCTGCCCGAGCAGTCGTTTTTACTGAGCAGCTTTTCCAAGGTGCTCGCACCCGGCCTGCGCGTGGGCTATGTGGAAGCCGCCCCGGCTTGGCTGAGCAAATTTGCCGCCAGCATGCGCGCCGATAGCTGGATGGTCGCACCCCTGCTGCCCGAGATCGCCACCCGCTGGCTGGAAAGCGGCGCCATGGAGGGCCTGATCGCCCAGCAGCGCCAGATGACCGCCCAGCGCCTGGAGTGCGCGCGCGCGGTGCTGCAAGGCTTGGACTTCAAAACCGACGCCGAGTTCCCGCTGATCTGGCTGCCCCTGCCCGAGCCCTGGCGCGCCGGCCAGTTTGCCGCCGCCCTGCGCCAGGCCGGCGTGCTGGTGCGCACCGCCGACCACTTTGCCGTAGGCCGCTCGCCCGCGCCCCACGCCATCCGCATCAGCCTGAATGCGCCCGCCTCGGTGGAGCAGTTGGAGGCGGGCTTGCAGATTCTTAAAGCGCTGATCGACAACCCGCCGTCGGCGGCGATGGATCCCTAACACCCGCCTCTGTTGGTGATTTCCCCCATTGCGGGAGGCCGGGTCGGCCCCTAAGCTGGCGCGATGACCCCTAGCCCCGAACCTTCGGACAGCGCCCTGGCGCCCTACGAGCCGCCACCGCCCTACACGCTGGGCAACGAGATTGCCGTGCTGCAGTGGCGCGACCCCCTGGTGTGGCTGGCGCGCGGGTGGCACGACGTGCGCCGCGCCAAAGGCATCGCGCTTTTTTATGGCCTGTGTTTTTGGGCGATGGCGGTGCTGCTGGGTGCGGTGTTCCGCCATTCGCCGGAATATGTCATTTCTATGGCTTCGGGCTGCCTGTTGGTCGGGCCCTTTTTGGCCATGGGTTTGTACGAGGTGAGCCGCTGCCACGAGGCTGGACGCGCGCCGCAACTGGGACAGTCACTGACCTGCTGGCGTGCCAACCTGCGCAGCATGGGCTTGCTGGTCTTGGTGCTGATCGTGCTGGAATTGCTTTGGGGCCGCGCGTCCCTGGTGGTGTTTGCGGTGTTCTTTAACACCGGCATGCCATCCACCACCGGTGTGATTGAGGCGGTGTTCAATATCGACAATTGGGAGTTTTTGGTGGTCTACCTGATCGTGGGCAGTGGTTTTGCCGGCCTGGTGTTTGCCACTGCGGCGGTGTCCATCCCCATGATTTTGGACCGCGATACCGACGCTATTTCGGCGGCCATCACCAGCTTGCAGGTGGTGTTTACCAACCTGGGCGTCATGGTGTTATGGGGCGCGTTGCTGACGGCGCTGGTGCTGGTGGCGCTTTTGCCTTGGGGCGCGGGTCTGCTGGTGGTGGGCCCCTGGCTGGGCCACGCCACCTGGCACGCTTACCGGGGCAGCGTGCACTGGCCCGAAGGCGCGCCCGCTTAAGGTCGGGCGCTGAACGCTGAACGCTGAACGCCGGGCGCCGGGCGCGGCGTGTACGCTTGGCACCCATGCCCGCCACCTCGCCAGTCTCTTTGCCAGTTTCCTCGCCCCCGCCCCACGCCGTATCCCGCTTGCGCGCCGCCCGTCTGGCGCGCAGTTCCAAACCCTTTTTGGCGCGCGGCGGCATCAAGGGCGAGCGTTGTCCTGGCTGTCGGCTGGTGCCCAGCCACTGCATGTGCGCGCTGCGCCCCTCGGTGCCCACGCGCGCTGGCATGTGCCTGCTGATGGCCGACATTGAGCCACTCAAACCTAGCAACACCGGCTGGCTGATTGCCGACGTGGTGCCGGACACCTTTGCCTTTGGCTGGGCGCGCACCGAGACCGACCCCGCGCTCTTGGCGCTGCTGGCCGATCCGCAGTGGCAGCCCTATGTGGTGTTTCCGGGGGAGTTCGTGGCACCTCAGCGCGTGGTCCACACGGTGACGCAGGACGCGAACGGCCGGAGCGGCAAACGCCCGCTATTCATCCTGCTGGACGCCACCTGGGCCGAGGCGCGCAAGATGTTCCGTAAAAGTCCGTATCTCGATGCGCTGCCGGTGCTCAGCCTGGAGCCGGCGCAAATTTCGCGCTACCAGTTGCGCCGCTCGCGCCGCGACGACCACTTTTGCACCAGCGAAGTGGCCGCCCTGTGCCTGCAACTCGCGGGCGAGCCCCATGCGGCGCAGACGCTGGAGGCGTATTTGGATGTCTACACCCACCACTATTTGCAAGCCAAGCAGCAGTTACCGTTTGACGCCGACGACATGGCGCATGGGCGGCTGCGGGACTTGGGGCAGCCCGCGCCTTTGTCGCTGCGCAGGCCTTAGGCCGCGACCTCGGCAATCATCTCAATTTCCACGCACGCGCCCATGGGGATTTGGGCCACGCCAAAGGCGCTGCGGGCGTGGGTGCCTTTGGCACCAAAGATTTCGCCAATCAGCTCGCTGGCGCCATTGGTCACTAGGTGCTGCTCGGTAAAGCTACCGGTGGAATTGACCAGGGACATGAGTTTGACAATGCGCGTCACGCGGTTCAGGTCGCCCACGGCGGCGTGCAGCGTACCCAGCAGATCAATGGCAATGGCGCGGGCGGCGAGCTTGCCTTCGGCGGTTTCCATGGTGGCGCCCAATTGGCCGGCCCACACCTTGCCGTCTTTCTTGGCGATGTGGCCGCTCAGGAAAACCAGGTTTCCGGTCTGCACAAAAGGCACGTAGGCCGCAGCGGGCGTGGCCACCGGGGGCAGGGTGATGTTCAAGGCGGCGAGGGTGTCGTAAATGTTCATGGCAATCGGGTCCGGGCAAAAAAGGATGAAAACGGGTAAATCAAACCAGCGCCGCACCGCGTGCCGCGCCCCTCGCATTGTCGCCCAGGTGATGCCAAACCTGGTCGATAAGATCGGCCCATGACGCTTGCCAATTCTGTTGTTAATTTTCGCCCGCCCGCCCTGGGGTGGCTGGCTCTGGCGGCGCTTGGCGGGGTGGCGGCACAGTTGCAGCAGGGGGCGTTGTGGGCGGTGGCGGACTATTGCGCACTGCTTGCGGTTTGCATGGCCGCTGCGTTGGCGCAGCGTATTTGGGCCACTCTGCGGCGCGCGATTGTGCTGTTGGCGTGTGCGGGCGCAGCCTTCGCCCTGGTTGGCCTGCGCGCCAGTCACTTTGACGCCCAGCGCCTGGACCCGGCGCTGGAGGGGCAAGACCTGCAGGTGGTGGGCGTGGTGCGCGACCTGACGCAGAGCAACGCCACCGGCCTGCGCTTTCGCCTGCAGGTGGAGTCGGCGCAACGGGGCGCCCAGGCGGTGCAACTGCCGCCACGCATGGACGTGGGCTGGTACAGCGGCTTGGCGCCCCGGGGTGGGGCTGCCGAGTTGGCCGACTGGGAACTGCAGCGCCAGCCGCAAGACTTGCGCCCGGGCCAGCGTTGGCAGTTCACCTTGCGTGTCAAGGCGCCGCATGGCAGCCGCAACCCGCAGGGCTTTGACTACGAGTTGTGGCTTTGGACGCAGGGCGTGCAAGCCACCGGCTACGTGCGCGCCGGGGCGCGTGATGCCGCACCCGTGTTGTTGGGCGACACCTGGGCTTACCCAGTGGCCACCGTGCGCCAGTGGGTGCGCACGCGCATCCTGGCGCAGGTGCCTGATCCGCAGGCGGCAGGCCTGATTGCCGCGCTCGTGGTGGGCGACCAGGCGGCTATTGAGCGCGCTGACTGGGACGTGTTTCGTGCCACGGGTGTGGCGCACCTGGTCAGCATTTCGGGCCTGCACATCACCATGTTTGCCTGGGGTGCGATGGCTGCGGTGGGCTGGCTGTGGCGGCGTTCGCAGCGCCTGTGTCTGTGGCTGCCTGCGTCCACGGCCGCGCTGGTGGGGGGCGTCTTGCTGGCGCTGGCCTATGCCTTGTTTTCGGGCTGGGGCGTGCCTGCGCAGCGCACTTGTGTGATGTTGGTCGTGGTAGTTGCGCTGCGGATAGGGGGCCTGCGCTGGCCCTGGCCGCAGGTGTGGCTGCTGGCATTTTGCGTGGTGGTGGCGAGCGATCCATGGGCGCTGTTGCAGGCCGGGTTTTGGCTCAGCTTTGTGGCCGTGGGCGTCTTGTTTGCCAGCGATCCGGGTCGCGGGCGGCCAGCCCAGACGCGCCGCACGCGCCCCTTGCCCGACTTGGATACCGATCCGCGTGACAACCTGGGCACGGTGGACGTGCCGCCAGTGCCCGAGGACAAGGCCAGGTCGCTTGGGCAGCGCTGCTTAGGGGCAAGCGCGCAAGCCCTACGCACGTTGGTGGGTGAACAGTGGACCATCACCCTGGCGCTGGCGCCGCTGTCCGTGCTGTTGTTTGGCCAGGTGTCCGTGGTGGGCCTGTTGGCTAATTTGCTGGCCGTTCCCTGGGTCACGTTGGTGCTCACGCCGCTGGCCATGGTGGGCGTGTTGTTTGCGCCGGTATGGGGGCTCGCTGCGCTGGCGGTGGACGCTTTGATGGCGGTTCTGCAAACGCTGGCGGCCTGGCCGGGCGCGGTGCTGGTGCTGGCCGTGCCGCCCTTGTGGCTGGCCGCGTTGGCCACGCTGGGCGGCTTGCTGCTGGTGCTACCCGGCCCCTGGAACCTGCGCCTTTTGGGCTTGCCCTTGCTGTTGGCGGTGCCACTGTGGCGGGTGCCCGTGCCCGAGATGGGTGCGTTCGAACTGCTGGCCGCCGACGTAGGCCAGGGCAACGCGGTGCTGGTGCGCACCGCGCAGCACGCGCTGCTCTATGACGCCGGGCCGCGCTACAGTCTGGAGAGTGATGCCGGCCACCGGGTGCTGGTGCCACTCCTGCAAGCCACGCAAACCCGGCTCGACCGCCTGGTGCTCAGCCACCGCGACACCGACCATGTGGGTGGTGCCGCCGCAGTGCTGGCCACGCAACCGCAGGCCGACCTGCTGACATCCCTGGCTGCTGATCACCCTTTGCTGCTCGGGCGCACGGCCCAGCGCTGCGAAGCTGGCCAGGCCTGGACCTGGGACGGTGTACGTTTTGAGGTCTTGCACCCGCGCGCCCAAGACTACGAATCCCAGCCGCCACCCAAGCCCAACGCCTTGTCGTGTGTGCTGCGAATCTCTGGCGGGGCCAGCAGCGCCTTGCTGGTGGGGGACATTGAGCGTGGGCAAGAGGCGGCGCTGTTAGAGCGCCTGGGGCAGCCCGACGGGGCAAGCCGCCTGCGTTCCACCGTGCTGTTGGTGCCGCACCACGGCAGCAAAACTTCCAGCAGTGTCGAATTTTTGGCCGCCGTGCAGCCCGCAGTAGTGCTGGTGCAGGCGGGCTACCGCAACCGCTACGGCCACCCGGCGCCCGAGGTGATGGCGCGCTACCGGGCGCTGGGCGCGGGCTACCAAGACACGCAAACCCTGGAAATCGTCGATTCGCCCCATTGTGGTGCATTTACCTGGCACTCCCGCGTGCCCCACAATGGCGTATGCGCGAGGGCGCAAGGGCAGCGCTACTGGCATCACCGGGTGCCGCAGGGCGGGTAAATTGGCCCAAGTCTTGCGTATTACGTAAAAAACAGAAGGTCCGTACCTATGCATACTTTTGACGAAATGGTGGCGAAGTTGCCTTATGGCGGTCTGTCTGACCCCGGCCAGGTGCGCGAACATTACCGGGCTTACGCCCAGTGGTTGGCTGGTCAAAGCACCGAGACCATGGCCCACCGACGCGAAGAGGCGGAGATGATTTTTCGCCGGGTGGGTATCACCTTTGCGGTTTATGGTGAAAAAGACGAAGACGGTTCCGGCACCGAGCGCCTGATTCCGTTTGACCTGATTCCGCGCATCATTCCAGCGCACGAATGGAAATCCATGGAAAAAGGACTGGTGCAACGCGTCACCGCCCTGAACCGCTTTATCCACGACGTCTACCACGCGCAAGACATCATCCGCGCCGGTATCGTGCCGCGCGAACAGATCGAGAACAACGCCCAGTTCCGCAAGGAAATGGTGGGCGTGGCCGTGCCGCACCAGATTTATTCGCATATATCGGGCATTGACATCGTGCGCGCCCCCAATGCGCAAGGGGAGGGCGAGTACTACGTGCTCGAAGACAACCTGCGCGTGCCCAGCGGTGTGAGCTACATGCTTGAAGACCGCAAGATGATGATGCGCCTGTTCCCCGCGCTGTTTAACAGCCACCGCGTGGCGCCCATTGCGCATTACCCCGACTTGCTGCTCGAGACCTTGCGCGCCAGTTGCCCGGCCAGCACGGCCGAGCCCACGGTGGTGGTACTCACCCCAGGCATGTACAACAGCGCCTATTTTGAGCACGCCTTTTTGGCCCAGCAAATGGGTGTGGAACTGGTCGAAGGCCAGGACTTGATGGTCAAGGACAACTTTGTCTACATGCGCACCACGCGCGGGCCGCGCCGGGTGGATGTGATTTACCGCCGGGTGGACGACGACTTTCTCGACCCCACCGTGTTTCGCCACGGCTCCACGCTGGGCTGCGCCGGTTTGCTCAATGCCTACCGCGCGGGCAATGTGACGATTTGCAACGCGGTGGGCACCGGCATTGCCGACGACAAATCGATCTACCCCTATGTGCCGCAGATGATCGAGTTCTACCTGGGCGAAAAGCCCATTTTGAACAACGTGCCCACTTTCCAATGCCGCAAGCCCGACGACTTGGCCTACACGCTGGCGCACCTTAAAGACCTGGTGGTCAAGGAAGTGCACGGTGCCGGTGGCTACGGCATGCTGGTCGGGCCTGCTGCGAGCAGCGCCGAGATCGAAAACTTCCGCCAAGCCTTGCTGGCCAACCCCAGCGGCTACATCGCCCAGCCCACGCTGAGCTTGTCCACCTGCCCGACGTATGTGGACAGTGGCATTGCGCCGCGCCACATTGACCTGCGCCCCTATGTGCTCAGTGGCAAAACCGTGCAGATGGTGCCCGGCGGCCTGACGCGTGTGGCCTTGCAAGAAGGTTCGCTGGTGGTCAACAGCAGCCAAGGCGGCGGTACCAAAGACACCTGGATCCTGGAGGAATAACCATGCTCAGCCGCACTGCCGACCACTTGTACTGGATGTCGCGCTACACCGAGCGCGCCGAAAACACCGCCCGCATGCTCGACGTCAACTACCAGACCGCGCTCTTGGGCCAGACCGAGGCCGCAGAAGAACGCAGTTGGCGCGGTCTCCTGAGCATCAGCGAGCTGCTGCCCGCCTACACCCAGCGCCACAAGGCGGTGCGTGCGCGCGAGGTGATGGACTTCATGGTGAAGGACGAGAGCAACCCATCCAGCATTCTTTCCTGCCTGGGTGCGGCGCGCGAAAACGCCCGTGCGGTGCGCGGCACCCTGACCACCGAGGTGTGGGAGACGCAAAACCAGACCTGGCTGGAGGTCAAGCGCATGGTGTCGAGCGACAGCTTTGAGCGTGACCCTTCGCAGTTTTTTGAGTGGGTCAAGTTTCGCTCGCACCTGTCGCGCGGCGTCACCGTGGGCACGATGCTGATGGACGAGTCGCTGCATTTCATGCGCCTGGGTACGTTTTTGGAGCGGGCCGACAACACGGCGCGCCTGGTGGACGTCAAGTTCCATGGGGGCGCCACCGACTTCATGGACGCCAGTACCGCCAAAGACCAAGAGGGCGACTTCTACCACTGGAGCGCGGTCTTGCGCAGCGTCTCGGCTTTTGAGATTTACCGCAAGGTCTACCGCGACGTGATCCGTCCCGAGCGCGTGGCCGAGTTGCTGATTTTGAAAGCCGACATGCCGCGCTCGCTGCACGCCTCGCTGGTGGAAGTGCTCAACAACCTGGAGCGTGTGACCAGCGATCCGAATAGCGAAACCCTGCGCCGCGCGGGCAAGCTGCGCGCGCAGTTGCAATACGGCCGGATTGACGAGATTTTGGCCACCGGCCTGCACGCGTTTTTGACGCAGTTCCTGGACCGTGTCAACGACCTGGGCGTGCACGTGAGCCGCGAATTTTTGGTGCCGGTGACCTGACGCTCAGGCCCTGAGGGTCGCGTTAGGGCCGCGCCAGGCCTTGGCGCAAAGCCGCGTCGCGCTCGTAGGCAGCTTGCACTTCCTGGCCTAACTCGATCACGGCCATAGCGTAAAAGCTGCTCCAGTTGTAGCGGGTTACGGTGTAAAAGTTGTCGGTGCCCGCCACGTATTGAGTCGGAGCATTTCCATTGGGCAGTTCAATGAGCGCTAGCAGGCCGGGGTGGCGCGCGCCTTTGTCGCCCAGCGCCACGCCTTTTTCCAGCATCGCCGCCGGGCTCAGGCTGGGTACGATGTCGTTTTGCAGCAGGGCGGCCAAGTCCAGTTTTTGGGCGTCGAGTTGCACCGGGTAATGTGTGGGCATGCCGGCTTTCCAGTGAAACGCGGCCAGGTAGTTGGCCACCGAGCCAATGGCGTCGGCGCGGCTGCCAAACAGATCAATGCGGCCGTCACCGTCAAAGTCCACCGCGTATTGGCGCCAGCTCGAAGGCATGAACTGCGCCATGCCCAAGGCGCCTGCGTAGCTGCCGCGCACCGTCAGCGGGTCCAGGTTCTGGGCCTTGCACAAGCGCAAAAACTCTTCAAGCTCCTGCAAAAAATAGGCGGCGCGCTGCGTGGCCTTGGGGTGGGCGGCAGGAAAGTCAAAGGCCAGGGTGCTGAGCGCGTCCAGCGTGCGGTAGCCGCCCATGTGCTGGCCGTAAATGGTCTCCACCCCCAGGATGCCGACGATGGCGCTGGCCGCCACGCCGGTGTCGCGCTCGGCGCGCGCCAACGTGTCTGCGTTGTGCTGCCAAAAGCGCACGCCGGCCTGGATGCGCGTGGGCTCAACCACCCGGCTGCGGTACAGCGTCCAGTCGCGCGCCGCCGTCGCCTGTCCTGGCGTGACTGCCTTCACCACGACGGGCAGGCGCCGCGCCTTGCCGATCACGCCGCGTACCCAGGCCGGGCGCACATGCAAGTGATCGGCCATGGCGGTGGCCGCCTCCATGGCCGCTGGGTTGCTGCGGTAGGTGGTGGTGGCGTCCGGGCGAGGGCGCTTGGCAGCCGCGGCCTGGCTGGCGGGCAGCAGCAGACACAACAAAACGGCGAAGCAGGCAAATGGGGAGGTCAAAGATCAGCTCAGCTTGCGAAAAGACAATAAAACCCGCGTGGGGACGGTGGCGCCCATTTTCAGCCAAGCAGGGGCGTGGTAAGCTAAATTGCAACAACAGCCCACTGTCGGCAGCTGGGGTCAGGGC
Organism: Comamonadaceae bacterium; assembly: GCA_947378275.1. Classification (GTDB taxonomy): domain Bacteria; phylum Pseudomonadota; class Gammaproteobacteria; order Burkholderiales; family Burkholderiaceae_C; genus Allorhodoferax. The sequence goes on along the minus strand of CANCJD010000024.1, from coordinate 10,891 downwards.
CGCGGTTGACCATACCTGAAAACCAGCGCACCTTGCGCGCAAGCGCTCCCGCCTATGCACAAAACCGGTTTCTTTTCCCACCCCGCCTGTCGCAAGCATGAAATGGGCGCGGGCCACCCCGAATGCCCCGAGCGGCTTGACGCCATCAACGACTGGCTTTTGGCCACCGGCGTGCTGGATGCGCTGGAACAACACCAGGCTCCGGCTGCGCCCCTTGCCGATTTGGAGCTTGCCCACGGACGCATGCATATTGCGGCCCTGCGCGGCCTGACCGACGGTCTGCGCGAAGAGATCGAGGCCGGTGGCCCTACCCATGCGCAGATTGACCCCGACACCAATCTCAATGTTCACACCTGGGACGCCGCCTTGTACGCCGCAGGCGCGGCACTGGCCGCCACCGATTCAGTGATGGCTGGCGAGCTAGAAAACGCCTTTTGTTCGGTGCGCCCGCCCGGCCACCATGCCTGCCGCGACCAAGCCATGGGTTTTTGCTTTTTTAACAACGTGGCGATTGCCGCGCGCTATGCCTTGGAGCGCCACGGGCTGGAGCGCGTCGCCATCATCGACTTTGACGTGCACCACGGCAACGGCACCGAAAACATCGTCAGTGGCGACGCACGCATTTTGATGGCGAGCTTTTTTCAGCACCCGTTTTACCCCTATGGCGGCGCGCAGTCGGACGCGGACAACCTGGTTAACGTGCCGCTGCCGGCCTATTCCAAGGGCGACGCGGTGCGCGCGGTGGTGCAAGACCACTGGCTACCGCGCCTGGACGCCTTTGCGCCGCAGATGATTTTTATCAGCGCCGGCTTTGACGCCCACCGCGAAGACGATCTGGGCCAAATGGGCCTGGTGGAGGCGGATTACGCCTGGATCACGCGCCAGATCAAGGCGGTGGCGCAGCGCCACGCCCAGGGCCGCATCGTTTCTTGCCTGGAAGGCGGCTACCAGCTCGACGCTCTGGCGCGCAGCGTGGAGGCCCATGTGCGGGTGCTCGCCGGTGTTTGACGCGCAGTTTTTTAAAAGGCCATTGGCATGAGCAGCTTGCACAACCGGGTGCCCCAGCCCATTGACGACTTTGAGGGCTGGCTGGCGGCCTTTTCGCAGCCCACAGTGGCGCTAGAGCTGCTAACGCTGGTGGGGTGCGTGTTGCTGGCCTGGGCGCTGGTGCGCGCGCTGCGCCAGGCGGTGGGGCGTGACGAACGCTCCGTCTTTTTTGGCCGCAAAGACATTGACGGCGTGCTGTTCCCGCTGTTGCTCTTGTGCCTGGGCTTTGGCGCGCGCGCGGTGCTGGACCGCTACATCAACATTGCGGTGCTCGACTTGGCCGTGCCGGTGCTGTTGGCGCTGGTGGCCATACGCACCGGTGTCAAGGTGCTGCAGATTGCTTTTTCGCAGGCGCGCTGGGTGCGGGCGCTGGAACAAACCATTTCCTGGATGGCTTGGCTTGCCATGGTGCTGTGGGTCAGCGGCGTGCTGCCGGCGTTGCTCAATGTGCTGGACCAAATTAGTTGGAAGGTAGGTAACTCCCATTTGTCGGTGCGCAACATCATTGAGGGGCTGCTCACCGCGGGTGTGGTGATGATCATTACGCTGTGGATGTCAGCCGGTATTGAGGCCCGCTTGTTGCGTTCGGCCACCGGAGGCGAGTTGTCCTTGCGCAAGGCACTGAGCAACGCCACCCGCGCCTTGCTGTTGTTTGTGGGCTTGATCGTGGCGCTGTCGGCGGTGGGTATTGACCTGACGGCCTTGTCGGTGCTGGGCGGCGCGCTGGGCGTGGGCATTGGCCTGGGTTTGCAAAAGTTGGCAGCCAATTATGTGAGCGGCTTTGTCATTCTGACCGAGCGCAACCTGCGCATTGGCGATTTTGTCAAGGTCGAAAACTTTGAGGGCGTGATCACCGAAATCAACGCCCGCTACACCGTGGTGCGTAGCCAAACCGGGCGCGAGTCCATCGTGCCTAACGAAATGCTGCTCAGCACGCGGGTGGAAAACCTGTCATTGGCCGACGCGGTGGTGGCGCAAAGCACGCAGGTGCTGGTGGCCTTTGACAGTGATGCCCGGCAAGTGATGGACTTGCTCAAGGCCGCGGCGCTGGCCCAGCCCCGCGTATTGAAAGACCCGTCGCCTTCGGTACAGCTGTCGCAGTTTGCCGCCGAAGGGTTGGAGTTCACGCTGGTTTACTGGATGAACGACCTGCCCAATGGCCAGGGCAATTTGCGCTCGGATGTCAATCTGGCGGTGTTGCAAACACTGCGTGCCCACTCCATGGTGATTCCCCAGGCAGCGCGCGTAAACCCGGCACCTGGCAGCGTAAACCAGGCATTTTTGGTCTAGGAGCGGCGCCTTGCCAGCAGTTCACTGGAACGAAGCCAAGAAGCACAGTACACTTGTGTATTGATCGCTTCCGGGCGATGTAATATTCCTCGATATCGCGGCGCGAATGGTGAGGCTGCGTTTGATTAATAAGTGGAGAGTGGCCATGACTGAGTTGGTGGTGCGAAAACTATTGGTGGACTTGAACACGCCGTTTGCGGCCCGCTGGAACGGGGGCGACGCCTTTCGCTCGGCCTTTTTTAGCGCCTTGTCCATGAGCTTTCCGGTGGGCGAGCAGTTCTTTATGGACTCGGTGCGCGCTGGCTTCAAAACCTTGCCCGAAGACCAACGCGCGCGCTTTGCCAAAGAAGTGCAGGGCTTTGTCGGCCAGGAAGCCACGCACCGGCGCATCCACGCGCTGTTCAACGGCCACCTGGAGCGCATGGGCTACGCCAACACCATCGCCGAGCGCGCCACGGCACGCATCAAAAAGCAGGCGCACCTCGACCCGCGCATGCACGTGGCGGGTACTGCCGCCACCGAACACTTCACCGCCTTGTTTGCCGACTGGATGCTGCGCCACCCCGAAGCGCTCGAAGGTGCCGAGGAGCGCCTGCAAACCCTGTGGCTGTGGCACAGCGCCGAAGAGTCTGAGCACCGCAGTACCGCCTTTGACATTTACCAGGCCATGGGCGGCAGCCATCTGTGGCGGGTGCGGGTATTTCGCTATGTGAGCTTCATCTTTATGTTTGACTTGTTGCGCCAGACAGTGCGCAACCTGTGGCATGACGGCGCCTTGTTCAAAGTGAGTACCTGGCGCAGCGCCGCCAAACTGCTGTTTTCCAAGGACGGCATGATGCGCGGCAACGTGGCGCAGTGGCGCGACTACCTGCGCGAAGACTTCCACCCCGAGCAGCACGACGCCAGCCGCTCGCAAGCCTGGCTGCGCGACAACACGCGGTATTTCAGCCCCGTCTCCAGCCCGGCTGCGGCCTGATCTCGGGACGGTCCGCATGGCTTTTCACGCAATCTTGGTCGCAGTGGCCGTCGCGCTGTTGGCGCTTTTTGTCTGGTGGTACGGTGGCAACGGCGCGCCCATGGACGCCGCCGAAAAAGCGCAGTTATTGGAAACGCTGCGTCAGCGCCTGCAAGGAACGCCGGGTGAATCCTTTGTTGACGAGGCGCGCCAGCTCATGGCCAGCGACGACGGCAAAGAGTTTGTGATGCACAACTGCGTGCGCTACCGCTCCAAAGCCTTGTACCCGCCGGGATCCCATTACGGCGACGACCCGCGCGAAGCCGACAAGCGCTACGGCAAAGCCATCATTCCCCACCTGCTGCGCCGCGCCTGCCTGCCGGTGTTCATTGCCCGGCGCAGCGGGCGCTTTATGGACTGCGAAGGCGTGCCTGACTGGCATTACGTGGCCATGGTGCGCTACCGCAGCCAGCGCGACTTTTTCCACTTCGCCCTGGCCATTGGCGCCACTGGCGACGATGTGCACAAATGGGCGGCGATTGAACAAACCGTGATTTTCCCGGTCAAGCCGCTGGTCAGTCTGATTGCGGTACGCCTGTCCGTAGCAGCACTTTTGGCGCTGCTGACGGCGGCGGTGTGGGCCCTGACCTGAGCTGACGCGCGCGCTGCTTTCCACGCTGCGGCCCCTGTTGGTAAAAAATGCGCTCTCGCAGCGTTGGAGAATCGCCATGAAAACCCACTACAAGCTCGGACTAGGCGCCGCAGTCCTGCTGGCCTTGGGCGCCTTGGCCTATGCCAACCGCATTTATGTGCTGCAGTATTCGCTGGGGTGGTATACCGACATCCTGCATCCGCGCGCGGCCTACCAGGAGACGCCCTGGGTGCAGGGCCCGCAGACCGCAAACGCTCCGCTGTCGCAGCGCCCGCCCAACATCATCGTGATCCTGGCCGATGACATGGGTATCAACGACGTGTCCACCCACGGCGGTGGACTCACGGCCGAAGGCGTGCCCACCCCCCATATTGATGCCATCGCCCGCGAAGGCGTGCGTTTTGACCAGGGCTACGCCGGTAGCGCCGTGTGCACCGTCTCGCGCGCAGCGCTGTTGACGGGGCGCTACCCCTGGCGCTTTGGCGTGGAATACACGCCCACGCCCGGCGCCATGGCGCGGGTGGCGGGCGAGTTGTATTCAGACCCCAAGCGCCTGCGTCCCGTGATCATTGACAAGGCCTTGGCCAAGGAGGCCAAAGAATTCAACGACCTGGGCATGCCGCCGTCCGAAATCACCATGGCGGAAGCCCTTAAAGAGCGCGGCTACCACACCATGCACATCGGCAAATGGCACCTGGGCAGCACGCCCGAGATGCGACCCAACAACCAAGGCTTTGACGAAACCCTGTTCATGGAAAGCGGCCTCTACCTGCCGCAAAATGACAAGCGCGTGGTTAATTCCAAACAAGACTTTGACCCCATCGACAATTTCCTCTGGCCCAATATGCGCTTTGGCGTGAGCTACAACGCAGGAAACTGGTTCGAGCCCAATAAGTACCTGACCGACTACTTTACCGACGAAGCCGTTACGGCCATTCAGCGCAACCGGAACCAGCCTTTCTTTTTGTACCTGGCGCACTGGGGCGTGCACACGCCGCTGCAAGCCAGCAAGGAAGATTACGACGCGCTCTCGAATATTCCGGACCACCGACGCCGCGTCTATGCCGCCATGGTGCGTTCGGTGGACCGCAGCGTGGGGCGCGTGCTGCAAACCCTGAAAGACGAGGGGCTGGACCAAAACACCTTGGTGATTTTTGCCAGCGACAACGGCGCGCCTGGCTACATCGGCATCCCCGACGTCAATCGCCCTTACCGCGGCTGGAAACTCACCTTTTTTGAAGGCGGCCTGCGCGTGCCCTACGTGGCCAAATGGCCCGGCCATATCGCGGCGGGCACCCAGTATCCGCAGCCCATCACCAACATCGACATGATGCCCACGGTGGTAGCCGCCGCAGGCGGAAAAATGCCGACAGATCGGCCGATTGACGGCGTGAATTTACTGCCATTTTTGGGTGCCAAGCCCCAGACCCAGGCTGCACGCACCCTGTTTTGGCGTGACGGGCCCTACCGCGCCTTGCGCCATGGGTCGTGGAAGTTGATCTCAGCCGATCTCCCATCCAAAGACTGGCTGTTCAACCTGGCCACCGATCCGACCGAAAAGGTCAACCTTGCGGCAACGCAGCCGCAAAAGTTGGCCGAACTCAAAGCCGAACTGGCGGCGCACCACGCCAATATGCCGCCTTCGCGCTGGGCCTCGTTCCTCAAGCTGCCGATCAACATCGACAAAACGCTGGACCAGCCCGACGCCCCCGGCGACGAATACACCTACTGGAGCAACTGAGCCATGGTCCAAGGGGAACAAGCACAGCGCGCGCGGAGGTGAAAATCAGGGCTATGGCAATTTTATTTTTCGCTTCGCGGTCGCGGCGCTGGAGGGTGGTGGCAGCGGTGGCATTGCTGGCGCTGGTTGCTTGGTTGCTCTGGTCTGCGCAGCGCAGCGAGCAGCTGCGCCACCAAGAGCGCCTGGTCTGCGCACTGCCGCCGCAGCCCGCCGACGCGCCGCACCCGGGCCGGGTTTGGGTGCCAGGCGGCACCTTGTCGATGGGCGACACGGTGTATCCAGAAGAAACGCCCATCCGTGCGCTTCCTGTGGCGGGATTTTGGATGGACCGCACCGAAGTGACCAACGACCAGTTCACTGCCTTTGTCCAGGCCACGGGCTACCGCACGGTGGCCGAGCGCGCAGTGGACGCCAAAGCCCACCCCGAATTGCCGCCCGAGATGCGCTTGCCCGGCGCCGTGGTGTTTATCAGCCCGACCAGCCTGTCCGGCCAGGGCAGCGTCACGCAGTGGTGGCGCTATGTGGCCGGGGCTGACTGGCGCCATCCCGGTGGCCCGGCCACCGATATTGAAGGCAGAGGCGCGTTTGCAGTGGTCAACGTCACTATTGAAGACGCCCAGGCCTATGCGCGCTGGCTCGGCGCGGTCATCCCGTCCGAGGCGCAATGGGAATGGGCCGCACGTGGCGCGCAAAGTACCGCGGTGCCTGCGCACGAGCAACCCGCCCAGGCCAACACCTGGCAAGGCTTGTTTCCAGTCGCCAACTCAGCAATTGACGGCTTTGTGGGCCTGGCGCCGGTAGGCTGCTTTGCGCCCAATGCACTGGGTCTGTTTGACATGATAGGCAACGCCTGGGAGCTCACGCGCGATGTGTATACCCCCAGCCACGCGGTGCTGGCCACCGAGGGCGTGGCCGACCCAGGGCCCAGCAGTGCACGGCCCGCGGGCAGCGCGGCGGTGGGCCAGCACGTCATCAAGGGCGGTTCGTTTTTGTGCGCGCCCAACTACTGCATGCGCTACCGCGCAGGGGCCCGCCAGGCGCAGGACGATGACCTGGCCGTCAGCCACCTGGGCTTTCGCACGGCGTTGGTAGCGCCAGGGCCCTAAACAAAGCACTACGCAGGCTGGGGCGCAGGCGGCGTTGCCTGCGGCTGAATCAGGTAGCGCCCGATGATCTCGGTCAAGTACTGTTTGGTCGGATGGGCGGCCTGGGGGCGACTCAGGGCTTGAAAGCTGCCCACAATCGCCAGGTAAAACAGGGCCGCCAGGTCGATGGCGGTTTTGGTGTCCGGCGTGATGCGGGCAAACTTGCCTGCAAAAAGCGCCATACGCGCCTGGTCTACCTCCAGCAGCATGGCTGCCACCGCGGGGTCGCGCCGGCCCAGGCCGCGCAAGGCGAGTTCAAAGCGCATATTGCTCAGATCGGTGCCTCCATGTGCCAAGGCGGCGTCTAGGAGCTGTTCCAGGTCTTGCACCGGATCTGCGCTGGCAGGTTGTTGCAAGCGCTGGTTGCTGGCAGCCTCAGCGGCGCGCCAGCGTTGCAGCAAGGCGGCGATCAGTTCGGCGTGGTCTTTGAAATGCCAGTAGAAGCTGCCACGCGTGACGCCCAGTGTGTCGGCCAGCACCAATACGCGCACCCCATCAAAACCATGTTCAACGGCTGCTTCAAACGCGGCGTCAAGCCAGTCGTCCCGGTTCAAGCGGGCCGCATTGGCGCGCTGCGGAGCCGGCGTGGGGGAGGGATGGGGGGCAGGTACCATGGGAATAAAATTTTTTGAAAAGCCTTGGGGATTGTCGCGCATACGATGTGAGCGACCCTGGGAACCCCGGCTGCGTGCTACATTGCGTCCAAAGGATACAGTAGTGTATGGTTGTGCTTTGGTCGTAATGCACGCCGCCCTTCTTTCGAAAGCTTGCTGATGAACAAAACCGCCATCACTTTGATGTATGCATGGGCCTGCGTTGGCGCATTGCTGACGCCCCAAGTGGCCCGTGCGGCAGCCCCGCGTCCCAATATTGTGGTTCTGGTCGCAGACGACTGGGGTTTCTCAGACCTGGGTGCATTTGGTGGAGAAATAGCGACACCCAATTTGGACGCATTGGCCAAACGCGGCATGCGTTTTTCCAACTTCCATGTGGCTGCCTCGTGTTCGCCCACGCGCTCCATGCTACTTACCGGTGTGGACAACCATCGCAATGGCGTGGGCAATTTGCGTGAAGCCATGCCCACGGAGCATTTGGGCAAACCCGGCTACCAGGGATCGCTGGCAAGCAACGTGGTGACCGTGGCGCAGAGGCTGCAAGACAGCGGCTACCGTACCTATATTGCGGGCAAGTGGAACGTGGGCTCCGAGCCGTTCAACCTGCCGAACCGGCGCGGTTTTGACAAGTCCATCGTGCAGGGTGATACCGGCTCGGACAACTGGGAGCCGAGCAAACAATACCTGCCACACCTGCCCCAGGTGTACTGGTTTGAGGACGGACAAACCGCCAACATGCCTGCGGACTATTACTCGTCCGAGTATTTTGTGGACCGCACTATCGGCTACATCGACGCGGATCCGCGCAAGCAGCAGCCATTTTTTGCCTATGTCGGGTTTCAGGCCAACCACGTGCCGGTACAGGCGCCCCAGGCCTACATCGACAAATACAAGGGCAAGTACCACGAAGGCTGGACCGTGCTGCGCGAACGCCGCCTGGCCCGCGCTATTGAACTCGGCCTGGTGCCCCCGGGCACACGGCTGACCACGATGTCCACGACGGGAGACTGGAACGCGCTTTCCGAAAAAGACCGCCTTCACATGGAGCGCCAGATGGAGGTCTACGCCGCCATGGCCGAGGCCATGGACGCGCACGTGGGCCGCCTGGTGGACCATCTCAAAAAGACGGGCCAGTACGACAACACCGTGTTCGTGTTTTTGTCTGACAACGGCCCGGAGGGCTCGGACTACCACGAGGCCCAGCCCTGGCTGGCCTTCCACTACAAGCAAGACACCGAAACGCTGGGTGCCAAAGGCACGATCGGCATTCCCGGCCCCGGTTGGGCCAGCGCCTCGGCGTCGCCCTTGTATACCTACAAATTTTGGTCAGGCGAAGGCGGCATCCGCACGCCTATGCTGATTTCCGGCCCGCCAGTGCGCCAGGCCAACCATATTGCGACTGCGCTGACCCACGTGACCGACATCACGCCCACGCTGCTGGACCTGGCGCAAGTCAAGGCGCCAGGCGCCAGCTACCAGGGCGCGGCGGTTGAGCCTATAACGGGCATGAGCTTGTTGCCTTTGTTGCAGGGCAGCGCCAGCGCGGTGCGCAAGCCCGAGCAACCGTTGGGCTATGAACTCTCAGGCAATGCCGCGCTGTTCAAGGGCAAGCTGAAGCTGGTGCGCAACATGCCCTCGCTGGGCGACGGCCTGTGGCACTTGTACGACCTGAGCCAGGATCCCGGTGAAACCCAGGACATCAGCGCCAAGTTGCCGCAAGAGTTCGCCGCCATGCAGGCTGATTACGCCGCCTACGAAAAAGCCAACCAGGTGTTGGAAATGCCTTCGGGCTATACCCCGCAGCGCCAGGTGTTTATCAACAGCGTGTTGCGTTACTGGCTGCCGGTTTTTGGCAAACAGGCGCTTGGGGTGGTGCTGGCTTTGGTCGCCTTGCTGGTCTGGTGGCGCCTGCGTCGCCGCAGCCGTAGCCGCGCATGAGCAGTGGCTACTTCGCCAGCCCCTGGCCCGGCGAAGACGCAGGCCCGGCGCGCCTCCAGGTAGCGCGCAGCGGTCCGGCTCTGGACTTGCAGCCGGGCGAGCGCCTGCAATGCGTGACCCGCAACACCGTGCTGTCGACCATGACGGTGCTGGGCGACCCCGGCGAGGTCTATTTGCTGACCCATTCGGCGCTTCGAGCCAACCTGGGGTTTGCCACGACCTCGTGCGTAGAGCGCATTGACCCGCACACGCTGCAAACCCGCCAAAGCTCCGGGCGCCTGCCCGGCGGCCCCATGTGGCCCGGCGGCATGGCGATTCACCGCAATGGAGATATCTACGTCGTCTACGGCCGCTACGCGCACCGGCTGGACCGGGATTGCGGCCTCAAAGCCACGTTCGCGTTGCCGATGGACCAGGCCTACAACTCCTTTGTCATTTTGGACAACGGCCACATCGTCACCAAAAACCTGTCCGACGCGCACCCCGCCGTCATCACGGTGCTCGACGCCGATACATTGCGCCCGGCTTGTGCCAATGTGCCGTGCCCTGAGGCGTCCATTGCGCGCCTGAGCGCGGTGGGCAACACGGTTTACGTGGTGGGCGTGCGCAGCATCTTTCGTTACCACTGGAATGAGGCGGCGCAGACGCTGCAGCGCGACCCCGACTGGAGCTGGGACTATGTAGGCACCACCACCCAGAGCTACGGATGGGACCCGGTGATAGACGGCTCCAACGCTTGGTTTATGGACAACGGCTTGCACCGCTACCGCATCAATATGCTGGGTGCAGGCGTGCGCCAAACGCCCAACCGGCTGCTGCGCGTGTCGCTGAGCGACGCGCAAGACCACAGCGCCATTGAGGTGAGCGGCCTGCGCGGGGGCAGCATCACCAACCCGCCGCTGGTCGATGTGCAGCGGCGCATCGTGGTGGGTTTTGATTCGGCCAACAAGGTATTGCGCGCCTGGCGCCTGCAAAGCGACCAAACTCTGGCGCCGCTGTGGCACAAGCCCGACTTTGGCGTGGCCAGCCACTTGCTGCTGTACCCGCAAACGGGCGAGCTGGTGGTTAATGACTACCGCCGCCTGGGTGAAGAAGTGGTGGTGCTCGATATCGAGACCGGCCAGGAGCGTGCCCGTGTGCGCAGCGGTGGCTTGACGCAAGGCGTGGTGTTTCCCAGCGTGGGCTGGGAGCGTGATTTGTATTGGTCGTCCATGGGCCGCCTGGCGCGGATTTTTGTCGCATGAACACAGAATTTTCTGAAACCGAGGACTTTGACACCCTGATCGTGGGCGCGGGCCTCTCGGGCATTGGCAGCGCGGTGCACCTGCGCCAGGGTTGCCCCGACCACACCTTCGCCATATTGGAAGGGCGCGCGCGCCTGGGCGGCACCTGGGATTTGTTTCGCTACCCCGGCGTGCGTTCGGACTCGGACATGCACACCCTGGGCTATGCGTTTAAGCCCTGGACCGGCGCGCAGGCCATTGCCGACGGCCCGTCCATCCTGCAATA
>CANCJD010000023.1 GCA_947378275.1 Comamonadaceae bacterium | reverse complement strand
CTGGCCGCACGCGAAGGCTTGGACAACCTGATCTTCGTGATCAACTGCAATTTGCAGCGTTTGGATGGCCCGGTGCGTGGCAACGGCAAGATCGTGCAAGAACTCGAAGGCGAGTTCCGCGGTGCGGGCTGGAACGTGATCAAGCTGCTGTGGGGCTCTGGCTGGGACCCGCTGCTGGCCCGCGACAAAGACGGTGCCCTGCGCAAGCTGATGATGGACACGCTGGACGGCGACTACCAGGCCATGAAGGCGAATGACGGTGCCTATGTGCGCAAGCACTTTTTTGGCAAAGACCCGCGCACGGCGGCCATGGTGGCGCATATGAGCGACGAAGAAATTTTCGATCTGCGTCGTGGTGGCCATGATTCGAAGAAAGTGTATGCCGCCTTCCACGCGGCCGTAAACCACAAGGCCCAACCGACCGTGCTGCTGATCAAAACCGTCAAGGGCTTTGGCATGGGCAAGAGCGGCGAAGGCAAGAACAATGTCCACCAGACCAAGAAGCTGACCGACGAAGACATCAAAGCCTTTCGCGACCGTTTCAATATCCCGGTGCCCGACAGCCAGATTGCCGACATTCCGTTCTACAAACCGGCTGACGACACGCCCGAGATGCAGTACCTGCACGAGCGGCGCAAGGCGCTGGGTGGCTATTTGCCCCACCGCCGCACCAAGTCGGACGAGCAATTTACCGTGCCGTCGCTGGAGACCTTCAAGTCGGTGATGGAAGCCACGCCCGAGGGGCGCGAGATTTCCACCACCCAAGCTTATGTGCGCTTTTTGACCACGCTCTTGCGCGACCAGGCCTTGGGTCCGCGCGTCGTACCCATTTTGGTGGACGAGGCGCGCACCTTTGGTATGGAAGGCTTGTTCCGCCAGATCGGTATTTACAACCCTGCGGGCCAGCAATACACCCCGGTCGATAAAGACCAGGTGATGTACTACCGCGAAGACAAGCAAGGCCAGATTCTGCAAGAAGGCATTAACGAAGCCGGCGGCATGAGTAGTTGGATTGCGGCGGCCACCAGCTACAGCACGAGCAACCGCATCATGCTGCCGTTCTATGTGTATTACTCGATGTTTGGCTTTCAGCGCATTGGCGACCTGGCCTGGGCTGCCGGCGATATGCAGGCGCGCGGCTTCTTGCTCGGCGGCACCTCGGGGCGCACTACGCTCAACGGCGAAGGCTTGCAGCACGAAGACGGCCACAGCCACATCATGGCCGGCACCATCCCCAACTGCGTGAGCTACGACCCGACCTTTGCGCACGAAGTGGGCGTCATCCTGCACCACGGCTTGAAACGCATGGTCGAAAAGCAAGACAACGTCTTCTACTACCTCACGCTCTTGAACGAAAACTACGCCATGCCCGGTTTGACCGCAGGCACGGAAGCGCAAATTATCAAAGGCATGTACCTGTGCAAGCCGGGTGCGGCCCCTGCCAAGGGTGCCAAAGAAGGCCAACGCGTGCAACTGCTGGGCTCGGGCACGATTTTGCGCGAGTCGATTGCGGCGCAAGAGCTGTTGGCTGCCGACTGGGGCATTGAGGCCGATGTCTGGAGTTGCCCCAGCTTTAACGAACTGACCCGCGACGGCCAGGACGCCGAGCGCTTTAACCTGCTGCATCCGCTGGAGACACCGCGCGTGTCTTTTGTGGGCCAGCAACTCGCCGCCCATGCGGGCCCGGTGGTGGCGTCCACCGACTATATGAAGGCGTATGCGGAGCAGATTCGCCCCTTTATTCCCAAGGGTCGCACCTACAAAGTGCTGGGCACCGACGGCTTTGGCCGCAGCGACTTCCGCAGCAAGCTGCGCGAACACTTCGAGATCAACCGCCACTACATCGTGGTAGCGGCGCTCAAGGCGCTGAGCGAAGACGGCCATGTGCCGGCCGCCAAAGTGGCTGAGGCGATTGCCAAGTACGGCATCAAGGCCGACAAGATCAACCCGCTGTACGCTTAAAGCGCAGGGAGACACAACAATGACAACGATTGAGATACACGTCCCCGACATTGGGGATTTTGACGAAGTGACCGTGATTGAACTCATGGTCAAAGTGGGCGACACCGTGCGCGCCGAGCAAAGCCTGATCACCGTGGAGTCGGACAAGGCTTCGATGGAGATTCCGTCCTCGTCGGCTGGCGTGGTTAAAGAAGTGAAGGTAGCGCTGGGCGACAAGGTCAAGCAAGGTTCGCTGGTTTTGCTGCTGGAGGTGGCAGGTGCCGCTGCTGTGCCCGTACCCGGGCCTGCTGCCGCTGCTGCCGTAGCCGCACCTGTCGCTGCCGCCATGGTGGCCGCTGCTCCTGCTCCGGTAGCTGCGGCAGCTTCGGCTGTGGTGGAAATGCGCGTGCCTGACATTGGCGACTTCAAAGACGTCACCGTTATTGAAATTTTGGTCAAACCCGGCGACACCGTGGCTGCGGAGCAAAGCCTGATTACCGTGGAGTCGGACAAGGCTTCGATGGAAATCCCTGCGCCTGCTGCCGGCGTGATTCAGTCGCTGGCGGTCAAACTGGGCGACAAGGTCAATATTGGCGACCTGGTGGGTATGTTGCTGGGCGCAGCTAGCGCCAGCGCAGCCCCGGTGGCTGCCGTTGCGGCGCCAGTGAGCGCAGCTCCCGTTGCTGCTGCGCCAGCGTCTGCGCCTGCCGTGGCCCCCGTGGTTTCGGCTGCAGTCGTTGTGCCCGCGCACACCCCCGGCGCCTCGGTCTTGGCCATGCCGCACGCGTCACCTTCGGTTCGCAAGTTTGCGCGCGAACTCGGTGTGCCGCTCGAAGAAGTCAAAGGGCAGGGCCCCAAAGGCCGCATTACCCAGGGTGATGTGCAAGCTTTCACCAAGTCGGTGATGGCCGGTGCCGCACAAACCAAAGCCCAAGCGGCCAACGCGCCCAAGGCCTCGGGTGGCGACGGCGCAGCGCTCGGCTTGATCCCCTGGCCCAAGGTGGACTTTGCCAAGTTCGGCCCGATCGAGCGCAAGGACATGTCGCGCATCAAGAAGATCAGCGGCGCCAACCTGTTGCGCAACGCTGTTCTGATTCCGGCCGTCACCAACCACGATGACGCCGACATCACCGATTTAGAGGCCTTCCGCATATCCACCAACCTGGAAAACGAAAAGACGGCGAAAAATGGAATTAACGCAAGCGTTAAGGTCACCATGCTGGCCTTCCTGATCAAGGCTTGCGTGGCCGCGCTCAAGAAGTACCCCGAGTTCAACAGCAGCCTGGACGGCGACGCCATCGTCTACAAAAACTACTGGCACATCGGCTTTGCCGCCGACACGCCCAACGGTTTGATGGTGCCGGTGATCAAGGATGCCGACAAAAAGGGTATCTTCCAGATCAGCCAGGAAATGGGCGAACTCGCCAAGAAGGCCCGTGACGGCAAACTCAGCCCCGCTGAAATGTCGGGCGCCACCTTCACCATCTCCAGCCTGGGCGGCATTGGCGGGCGTTACTTCACGCCCATCATCAATGCGCCCGAGGTCGCCATTCTGGGCGTCTGCCGCTCCACCATGGAACCCATCTGGGACGGCAAGGCCTTCCAGCCGCGTCTGACTTTGCCGCTCTCGCTCACCTGGGACCACCGCGTGATCGACGGCGCCGCTGCCGCACGCTTCAACGTGTACCTCGGCCAGATCCTGGCCGACTTCCGCCGCGTGTTGCTCTAAGGAACTGAAATGGCCATCTACGACATCAAAGTTCCAGACATCGGCGACTTCGCGGAAGTCACCGTCATCGAATTGATGGTCGCCCCCGGCGACACCATCAAGCCCGATCAAAGCCTGATCACCGTGGAGTCCGACAAGGCCTCCATGGAAATCCCTTCCAGCCACGGCGGCGTGGTCAAAGAGCTCAAGGTCAAGTTGGGCGACAAGGTCAAAGAAGGTTCCATCGTGCTGCTGCTCGAAGCAGCGGGCGCTGAAGCCTCGGCGGCACCTGCTCCGGAGGCTGCACCCGCCAAGGCGGCGGCCCCGGCGGCTACCGCCCCCGCACCCACCGCATCGTCCTTTGGCGGCAGCGCCGACATCGAATGCGACCTGTTGGTGTTAGGCGCAGGTCCCGGCGGCTATTCGGCAGCGTTTCGCGCCGCCGACTTGGGGCTCAAGGTTGTGATCATCGAGCGCTACGCCACCCTGGGCGGCGTGTGCCTGAACGTGGGTTGCATCCCGTCCAAAGCCCTGCTGCATGTGGCAGCGGTGATGGACGAAGTGGCGCACTTGGGCGACCTCGGCGTGGACTTCGGCAAGCCGGTGGTCAACATCGACAAGCTGCGCGGCCACAAGGAAAAAGTCATCGGTAAATTGACCGGCGGCCTGGCGGCCATGGCCAAAATGCGCAAGGTCACGACCGTGCGCGGCTACGGCGCCTTTGTCGGCGCCAACCACGTTGAAGTGGAAGAAACCACAGGCGACGGCCAAGAGAAAACCGGCACCAAGAAGGTGGTTGCATTCAAGAACTGCATCATCGCCGCAGGCTCACAAGCCGTGCGTTTGCCCTTCATGCCCAACGACCCACGCGTGGTCGATAGCACCGGCGCGCTGGAGCTCAAAGAAGTACCCAAGCGCATGCTGATTCTGGGCGGCGGCATCATTGGCTTGGAAATGGGCACCGTTTACAGCACGCTGGGCGCACGCCTGGACGTGGTGGAAATGATGGACGGCCTGATGCAAGGCGCCGACCGCGACCTGGTCAAGATCTGGCAAAAGATGAACGCGCCGCGCTTTGACAACATCATGCTCAAGACCAAAACGGTGGGCGCCCGCGCTTTGCCCGAAGGCATTGAAGTGACGTTTGCTGCAGCAGAAGAGGGTGGCACTGCCCCTGCGCCCCAGGTCTATGACCTGGTGCTGCAAGCCGTAGGCCGCACGCCCAACGGCAAAAAAATCGCCGCCGACAAAGCCGGTGTTGCCGTCACGGACCGTGGCTTCATCAACGTGGACATCCAGATGCGCACCAACGTGCAGCACATCTTCGCCATCGGCGACATCGTGGGCCAGCCCATGCTGGCGCACAAGGCAGTGCACGAAGCGCATGTGGCCGCCGAAGTGATTGCCGGTGAACTGCAAGGCAACAAAGAGCTGGCCGCTGCTGCTTTCAACGCCCGCGTCATCCCCAGCGTGGCCTACACCGACCCCGAAGTGGCATGGGTGGGTCTGACCGAAGACCAGGCCAAGGCGCAAGGCATCAAGGTCAAAAAAGGCCTGTTCCCCTGGACGGCTTCAGGCCGTGCCATTGCCAACGGCCGCGACGAAGGCGTTACCAAGTTGCTATTCGATGATTCTCCCGAGGCGCATGGTCACGGCAAGATTCTCGGCGGCGGCATGGTTGGCACGCATGCAGGCGACATGATTGGCGAGATCGCTCTGGCTATTGAGATGGGAGCCGACGCGGTGGACATCGGCAAGACGATTCATCCGCACCCGACGCTGGGCGAGAGCATCGGCATGGCGGCGGAGGTGGCGCATGGGTCTTGTACGGATTTGCCGCCGACGCGCAAGTAGCCCGCTCTGGCACTCGCCCCTCAAAAGCCCGCACCGTTCTCGGTGGGGGCTTTTTTTGCCCGCAGCGCATCTTTTGGGAACTAAAACGCTATCGTGGGGGCGTCTTTAAAGCCTTGTGCCAGGTACCTTTTAGGTCTTTGCACTACCGGACCACGTGGCAAACACCATTACCGAAAATAGCCTGGGATTCTTGGATCCCGAGGGACTTGGCAAATTCGATGGCTGGCGTGAAACACCTGTGGTCCCGTACGAATCATGGAGCGTTGATTTATGCGAATGCTCGCCTAAAACCCGGATCGGTGGCGTCCATGCGTAGCTCTGTCACTCCGGGCAAGAAACGGGTGATTTACGTACAGCAGTGAAGGGCATCTCAAGCAAACACATAAGCTTCGGGGCGCCCGCACCGTGCGTTGCGCTGGGCCCTAGCCCCTTTTTGCGTTCACCTGAGCGTGGACAATGCAGCCCGTGCGCAGATCCGAAATTTGAAAGCCGTGATAAAAAATTCTCCACCTCAGGCGCAAGCCACCGCTACCGGAACTTTGCTCTCCACATCCGCGCAAGACCGCGCCATATTGATACTCAACGCCGGCTCATCGAGTCTGAAGTTTGAGGTGTTTGACCTGCAGCCCGGTCATCTGCAGTGTTTTTTGCGTGGCCAAATCGATGGCATTGGCCACCAAGCGCATTTCAAGGCCAAGGACGGTGCCGGTCTGGCCTTGCACGACGCCAGCTTCAGTGCCGACGCCATCACCAGCCAACATACGGCGCTGGTGTGGATGCTGGCTTGGCTACGTGCGCAGATGGTGGGCAAGCAGCTCGTCGCAGTGGGTCACCGCGTGGTGCATGGCGGCACCCGGTTTACGCAGCCGGTGCGGGTGGATGCCAAGGTCTTGCAGCAGCTCGACGCCTTGGTTCCCTTGGCGCCGCTGCACCAACCGCACAACCTGGCGCCCATTCGCAGCCTGCTGGCCGAGCGGCCGGACCTGCCGCAGGTGGCCTGTTTTGACACCGCTTTTCACCACGGCCAGCCGCCCGAGGCGCAGATGTTTGCGCTGCCCTGGCGCTTTCATGAAGACGGCGTGCGGCGCTATGGCTTTCATGGCCTGTCGTACGAATACATGGCGCGCACCGCCAAAAGCCAGGTGCCCGCGCTGGCCGCAGGCCGCACCGTGGTGGCGCACTTGGGCAACGGTGTTTCTTTGTGCGCGCTGCTGGACGGCAAAAGCGTGGCCACCACCATGGGCTTTACCGCTCTGGACGGTTGCCCCATGGGCACGCGCTGCGGCAGCCTGGATGCCGGTGTGGTGATCCACCTGGCGCGCGCTTATGGCATGTCGATCGACGCCATCGAATCCATGCTGTACCGCGATTCGGGCCTCTTGGGCTTGTCGGACGTGTCCAGCGACATGCAGGAGTTGCTGGAAAGCAGCGCGGCCGGTGCACGCCGAGCGGTGGACTATTTTGTGTACCAATTAGCGCGCGAGGTGGCATCCATGGCAGCCGCCATGGGCGGCATGGATGCGCTGGTGTTTACCGCCGGCATTGGCGAGAACAGCCCGCAGATTCGCCAGGCTGTTTGCGAGCGCCTGGCCTGGATGGGCGTGCAGATGGACGCGTCAGCCAACGCCGCCGGTGCCACGCAGATTAGCACCGCCAGCAGCCCGGTGGCCGTGTGGCGCATTCCCACCAACGAAGAGCAAATGATTGCCGAGCACACTTGCGAGGTCTTGAACCTGCGCTAAGCGCACGCGCTCCGCTCAGTAATGCGGCGGCGTAATCACCCACAGCACTTTGGTGGGTTTGTCGGTCGCGTTCGCGCAACGGTGCACTTCAGTGCTTTTGAAAGCAAAGCTGTCGCCCTCGTGCAACTGAAAATGCCGACCCGACACCCACAAGTCCAGCGTGCCAGACAGCACCAGACCGGCCTCGGCGCCGTCGTGGGAATAGTCTTCGCTGTCGGCGTGGGGCCCGATGGTGCTGATCAAAAGTTCCAGCGGGCCGCTGAGGTTGGGCGAAAGCAGTTCTTCCTGGATACCCAGGCCGGTGAACGACATGCGACGGCGGTTGCCGCTGCGCACCACCACGTCGCGCTCCGTGGCGTCGCCCTCGGTGTTTCGCTGAAAAAACCAGTTCATGTGTACGCCTAAAGCGTCGCTGATCCGTTTGAGCACGCCAATGGGCAGGCGCGAGTGGTTGCGCTCGAGTTGGCTGAGGTAGCCCACTGAAATACCGGCTTTTTCAGCCACCTCGCGCAGGGTGAGGTTTTTGACCAAGCGCAGCTCGCGCAGTTGCTCTCCAATGGCCTGACCGGGGTCGAGCTCTTGGGTGGCGTCGGGCAGGTTTTCCGGGCCGGACAGGCCGGCGGCTTGCAGTGCCATTCAATGACCTTTCACGCGCAAATTCTGCGGGTCGTAAAAGCCCGCCAGAGAAACGGTGGCGGCCACCTTGACGCCTGCGACTTCAATCGCGTAATTCGCCGCCAACAGATCTGCGTCGGAGCCCGCGAAAGCGCCGAGTTCCACGTAGCCCATGCCCAGGGACTTGCCCAGTGCGTGGCCAAACATGCCCGACGATATGCGTCCCACAATTTCTCCGTTACGCCAAATCGGCTCGTTATGGTAGAGCAGGGCGCTGGCGTCGTGCAGCGCAAACTGCAGCAGTTTGCGGGTCACGCCCGCCTCTTTTTGTTGTAGCAGCGCCTCGCGCCCCAAAAACCCGCCTGGCTTTTTGAAGGACACGGCAAAGCCCAAACCAGCTTGCAGCGGCGTGTCTTCGTCGCTGATGTCGTGTCCCCAGTGGCGGTATCCTTTTTCCATGCGCAGCGAGTTGAGCGCGTGGTAGCCCGCCAGGCGCAGGCCCAGGGGTTCGCCTTCGCGCATGAGGGCGTCGAACACCCCGGGGGCGCATTCCACCGGTACATACAGCTCCCAGCCCAATTCGCCCACATAGGTGATGCGGCTGGCGCGCACGCGGGCGTAGGCCAGGTCAATCATCTGCGACGTGCCAAAGGGAAAGGCTTCGTTCGAGAAGTCGGCGTCACTTACGCGCTGCAGCAGCTCGCGCGAGCGCGGGCCCATTACGCCCAGCACCGCCATGCTCGCACCCAGGTCGGTGGCCATGGCGCGGGCGTCCGCCGGAATCTGGCGCTGCAGCCAGGCAAAGTCGCGCGTTTGCGTAGCGGCTGCAGTCACCACCAAAAAGCGGTCAGGCGCTTCGCGGGTCACAGTCAGATCGGCCTCAATGCCGCCGCGCGCATTGAGCCACTGGGTGTAAACCACTTTGCCCACGGGCACGGACATGTTGTTGGCGCAGATGTGGTTGAGCACTTTCTCGGCGTCTGGCCCCTGCACCACAAACTTGGCAAACGAGGACTGGTCAAACAAGCCCACAGCGTTGCGCACCGCCTTGTGTTCTGAGGCCGAATACTCAAACCAATTTTGTCGGCCATAGCTGTATTCGTACTCGGGCTTGACCCCGGGCGGTGCGTACCAGTTCGGGCGCTCCCAGCCGGCGGTTTCGCCAAAGCAGGCGCCGTGCGCGGCCAGGCGGTCGTGCAGTATGGAGCGGCGCACGCCGCGCGCCGTCTCGGGCTGGCGGTACGGCCAGTGCATGGCGTACAAGAGGCCCAAGGTTTCCACCGTGCGGTCGCGCAGGTAGCTGCGATTGCGCTGGAAGGGCATGGCGCGGCGGATGTCCACGTCCCACAAGTCCATGGGCGGGTGGCCGTCGAGCATCCAGTCGGCCAGCACCTTGCCCGCGCCGCCGGCGGACTGGATGCCAATCGAGTTAAAGCCCGCCGCGACAAACAGATTGCGCACCTCGGGCGTTTCGCCCAAGAGGTAGCGGTCGTCGGGGGTGAAGCTCTCGGGGCCGTTGAAGAACAGGTTGATGCCGGTTTTCTCCAGCGCCGGGGTGCGGTGCATGGCGGCGGTCAGCAGCGGCTCAATGTGTTCTAGGTCGTCGGGCAGGGAGTCAAAGCTGAAGGTCTCGGGAATGCCTTTCATGCCCCAGGGTTTGGCTACGGGCTCGAACCAGCCCACCAGCAGCTTGCCCGCGTCTTCCTTGAAATAGGCGCAGCCGTCGGGGTCGCGCAGCACCGGCATATTGGAATGCAGGCCTTCCATGGGCTCGGTCACGATATAGAAGTGCTCGGCCGCATGCAAAGGCACGGTGGTGCCTGCCTTGGCGCCGAGTTCATGCGCCCACATGCCGGCGCAGTTGACCACCATGTCGGCGCGGATCTCACCATCCGCGGTGCGCACGCCCACGGCGCTGCCGTTTTCGATGATGATTTCTTGGGCCGCGCAGTTCTCAAATATGCGCGCACCGCGGCTCTTGGCGCCCTTGGCCAAGGCCTGGGTGGTGTCAATCGGGTTGGTGCGGCCATCTTTGGGCAGGTAGACGCCCCCGACCAGATCGTCAATGCGCACGCCGGGCCAAAGGGTGGCAATTTCGGTCGGGCTGAGGGTTTGCACTTCCAGCCCGAAGCACTTGGCCATGGAGGCACCGCGTTTGAGTTCTTCAAAACGGGCTTGGTTGGTGGCGACCGAGATGGAGCCAGTCTGGCGAAAGCCTGTGGCCTGGCCGGTTTCCTGTTCCAGCGAGGCGTACAAATTGGTGGTGTATTGCGCTAGACGCGTCAGGTTGTAGGTGGCGCGCAATTGGCCGACCAAGCCGGCCGCATGCCAGGTAGTGCCGCAGGTGAGTTGCTTGCGCTCAAGCAGAACAACGTCGGTGCAACCCCTCAGCGTGAGGTGGTAAGCCAGACTGCAACCGACGATGCCGCCGCCCACGATGACCACACTTGCCCGCTTAGGTAGATCCATGCCGCCTCCAAAAGTAAAAAAAGTACCGAAAATTATTCTAATGTAAAAATTTCTATCGGAATTTTAAAAGTGTGCTTACAATCCGCAAAAATTTAGATTCGAGGCATTAGAACCTTGAAGACAGTATTTGCGCAATAGCTGGCCTGGGGCTGCAAACGCTCGCATCCTCGGCCCGGATAACGGAGAACTACATGACAGAACATGCGCGGGTTGTGGTCATTGGCGGCGGTGTCGTCGGGTGCAGCTGCCTGTACCACCTGGCCGCTTTGGGTGTCAAAGACGCACTTTTGCTGGAGCGTGACGAACTCACCTCCGGCTCCACCTGGCACGCGGCGGGCAACTTGCCTACATTCAGCACGAGCTGGAGCATATTGAAGCTGCAAAAGTATTCTGCGGCGCTCTACCGCAAGCTCGCGGCCAATGCCGAGAACCCCATCAACTACCACCTGACCGGCTCGGTGCGCTTGGCGCACGGTCGTAGCCGCATGGACGAGTTTCACCATGTCAAAAGCATGGCCAAGGCCAATGGGCTGGACTATGAAATCCTCTCGCCCTCAGACCTTAAAGACCGATACCCGCTGATCGAAACCCACGACCTGCAAGGCGCGCTGTGGGACCCGCTGGATGGTGACATTGACCCCTCGCAACTTACCCAGGCGCTGGCACGCGAGGCGCGCTTGCTGGGCGCCACCATCCGCCGCCACACCCGCGTCACCGCCCTGGTGCAAAAGCCCAATGGCGAATGGCTGGTGACCACCGACAAGGGCGAGATCACTGCTGAGATCGTGGTCAACGCTGCAGGCTACCGGGCAGGGGAAGTCATGGCCATGGTGGGCCGGCATTTGCCAATTGCCATCATGTCGCACCAATATTTGGTGACCGAAGACGTGCCCGAACTCGCCGCGTTCACGGCCAACAACGGCCGCCTGCCGCTGCTGCGCGACCCCGACACTTCTTATTACCTGCGCCAGGAGCGCGAGGGATTCATCCTCGGGCCTTATGAATGGAAGGCCACGCCCATGTGGTTGGACGGCATGCCCGACGATTTTGCCAACCAGCTCTGGAACGACGACTTTGAGCGGCTGGAGAAATACATTGAGGACGCCATGGCCCGCGTGCCAGCGCTTGCGCGCGCCGGTATCAAGCGCGGCGTGAACGGCCCCATTCCGTATTCGCCCGACGGCAACCCCTACATTGGCCCTGAGCCGGGTTTGCGCAACTTCTTTCACTGCAACACCTTTAGTTTTGGCATCACCCAGGGCGGTGGCGCGGGCAAAGCCTTGGCTGAATGGGTGGTGCATGGTCAAACCGAGTGGGATTTGTGGTCGCTGGACCGGCGCCGCTACGGCGACTACGCCACCACCGACTACACCGTGGCCAAGGCCATCGAGGTCTACCAAAACGAATACGCGTCGTCCTTCCCGTATGAAGAGCGCGCCGCCGGGCGGCCTCTGCGCACTTCACCGCTGTACGACACCCTCAAGGCCAAGGGCGCACGCTTTGGCGCCCGTGGCGGCTGGGAGCGCGCGGTCTACCTGGACCTGAAGGGCGACATTCCTGTGGATAGACCTTCCTTCCGCCGCGAAAACGTCTGGCACGGCGCGGTGGCCGAAGAGGTGCGGGCGGTGCGCGAGCGCGTGGGTATTTTGGATTTGCCTGGATTTACCAAGTACGAGCTCAAAGGCACGGGCGCGGCGCAGCATCTGGACTATTTGTCCTGCTCCAAACTGCCAAGCCCGGGCCGGGTTTCGCTGGCCTATGCGCTCACGCCCACCGGCAAGCTGTGGAGCGAGTTCACCATCACGTGCCTAGGGCCAGACCATTTCTACATCATCAGCGCCGCCATTGCCGCCACGCACGACATGGACTTGCTGCGCCAAGGCCTGGCCGCAGACAGCCCCATTACGGTGACCGACGTGAGCGCCGACTTTGGCACGCTCATCGTGGCCGGGCCGCGTGCGCGCGATGTGCTGTGCCAAGTCACCAAGGCGGATTTGTCTAACGCCGGCTTTCCTTGGCTCACAGCCCAATACATCGAGACCGTGACCGGCCGCTGCCTGGCGATGCGCGTGAACTACGTGGGTGAACTGGGTTGGGAGCTGCATGCGCCCGTAGCGCAGTTGCCCGTGCTTTACGCCGCGCTGTGGGCTGCGGGTGAGGCCTTTGGTATTCGCGACTTTGGGCTCTATGCCATGGACAGCCTGCGCGTGGACAAGTGCTACCGCGGATGGAAGAGCGACTTGGAAAGCGGCTACACGCCCCTCGAAGCGTCGCTGGACCGCTTTGTCGACATGAGTAAGGCTGCCTACATCGGCAAAGCCGCGCTGGTGGCCGAGCACGCACGCGGTGCCGCACAGCGCTTTGTGCCCTTGATATTTGATGAGGACGGCGACGCTGAGGCGCCGTACTGTGCCCAGGTGTTTGATGGCAACACCAACGTGGGCCTCACGACTTCGGGCGTGTGGAGCCATACGCTGCAAAAGAGCGTGGCGCTTGCCTATGTGAAAACGGCCCAAGCAGCGCCGGGTACCCGGCTGCAGGTTAATGTGCTGGGCCGTATGCGAAGCGCCACGGTGCACGCCGAGCCGCTTTACGACCCCAAAAACGAAAAGCTGCGTGCCTGATGCGCAGCAGCTTGTGAGATGTGTTGACCTTTTGACGAATTAACCGGCCACGGCCAGAGGTATTCCATGAGCGCAATCCCTGAACCTTCTGTACGGCGCGGCGGCGCTCGCGAGGCCCGCCGGGCCGCACGCTCGGGCCCGTTGCCCGACAGCCTGCGCCCGGTGCGCCCTGGCATGAACGGCGGCGCTTACAAGCCGATAAGCGATGCCGATGTCCTCAAAATCCACAACGCCGCGCTCGATGCCCTTGAACACATCGGACTGGCCGACGCCCCCGAGAGCGGCATCGAACTGATGACCAAGGCCGGCGCCAAACTGACCGACACTGGTCGCTTGGTCTTCCCAAGGGCGCTGATCGAAGACACTGTTGCCAACGCCGCGCGCCACTTTGTTCTGCACGGCCAAGACCCCAAGCACGACATGGAGCCCTGGGGTAACAAGGTGTACTTCGGCACCGCTGGTGCGGCCGTGAGCATGGTGAACGCCATTACTGGCGAATACCGCGACTCCACCACGCAAGACCTGTACAACATCGCCCGCACCGTGGACACGCTAGAGCACATCCACTTTTTCCAGCGCTCGGTAGTGTGCCGCGACCTGGAACTGCCGCGTGAGATGGACTTCAACACCACGTATGCGAGCGTGAGCGGCACCACCAAGCACGTGGGTTCGAGCTGGGTCTCGCCCGAGCACCTGGAAGAGACGCTCAAGATGCTGCACATCATCGCCGGGGGCGAGGACAAGTGGCGCGCGCGCCCCTTTGTCAGCCAGTCCAACTGCTTTGTCGTGCCACCCATGAAGTTCGCCTATGACGCCTGCAAATGCCTGGAAGTGGCGGTGCGCGGTGGCATGCCGGTGCTGCTGCTTTCAGCAGGTCAGGCGGGGGCCACGGCGCCCGCCTCTTTGGCGACTGCGCTGGTGCAAGAAACCGCCGAATGCCTGGCCGGCCTGGTATACGTAAACGCCATCAAACCCAAGGCCCCAGCTATGTTTGGAACCTGGTGTTTTGTGTCGGACTTGCGCACCGGCGCCATGTCCGGCGGCAGCCCGGAGCAGGCGCTGTTGTCTGCGGCCAGTGCGCAGATGTCGCGCTTTTATGACCTGACGGGTGCTACCGCATCGGGCATGTGCGACGCCAAGATGCCCGACGTGCAGGCCGGTTTTGAGAAGGCCTACAACCACGCGCTGGTGGGCAACGCCGGTGCCAACCTGATTTACGAGTCAGCTGGCATGCTGGCCAGCCTCTTGGGCTTTTCATTAGAGAGCCTGCTGATCGACAACGACATCATTGGCGCGGTACAACGCACGATTCGTGGCATTGAGGTCAATGACGAGACCCTGTCGCTCGACACCATCCGCGACGTCTGCCTGACCGGCCCCGGCCACTATTTGGGTGCGCCGCAGACCCTTAACCTGATGCAGCGCGACTACCTGTACCCGCAAATCGCCAACCGTTCCAGCCCCAGCCAGTGGGTGGAGCAGGGGCGCCCGAGCGTGGTTGAAACCGCATCCAAAAAATTGCAGGTGATTTTGGACACGCACTTTCCGTCGCACATTTCGCCCGAGATGGACGCCCGCATTCGCGCGGAGTTTCCGGTGCGACTTGACCGTGCCGGGATGCAGGCGCGTGTTTGACCTAGTGCGTGCCGCCCGACTTGCGGTATTGCAACGGAGTGCAGTGTTGCCATCGACGAAAACTGCGGCTGAAATTGGTGTCATCTACAAAGCCCAAGCGCTCCGCGATGGTGCTAATGCTCGCGTCGGTTTTGCTCAAATACCAGCAGGCCAATTCACTCTTGGCGTCGTCTTGCAACGACTGGTAGGTAAAACCCTCCGACGACAGGCGCCGCATCAGGGTTCGGCTGGACATTGAAAATCGATGGGCTGCTTCTTTGAGGCTGGGCCATCTTTTGTGCTCGTCGGGCATCATGGCGCGCAAGCGCAACACCACACTGCCATCCATCAGCGTCAATTCTTCCTCGCAGCTACGGCATGCGTTGGCGTACAGCTTGGCATCTGCGGTGGGCAAAACCATGTCCGCAATGGCCTTGGGCACACGCAGCGCTGTCGCGGGCTGCGACAGGCGCAAGTTCATGGGAACGGGCAAGTCCAATGTGTGCTGCCAACGCGCATCAAATGTCATTTTTGATGCGGCCAGGTCGCCAGCAACGGCCTGAATCATTTTGAATACCGATACGCTGGTCCCGATTTCGCAAAACTCACGGAAAGGCCCTAAGAAAATTCGTGGCTTTACCAGCAGGAGGGTCTCTGTCTCATGAACCTTGCATTCGTAGCTAAAGAGACGGTTGCGCATGGAGGCAAATCGCGCGAGCGTTTCCATCGCAAGGCCGATAGTGGTGCTCGACACCACCGCATAGCCCATGGCACCATGGGCTGACGCAGGAATGCGTGTGCCCAATTCGACTCCTAGCTGGGGGTTTTCCGTGACGCCCAAGGCTGCGAGCAGCGGTACTGCGTCCTTGAAAGCCATCATTCGCCCCCCCTCAGGGTTGCGAATGGGGCTGCGCAAACCCACGCTTTCGGCCAAGGAAATGGCAATTCGCACATAGGCCGAATGCACCGCGGCCTCGCGCCAGGCGACTTCAGCAGAAATGTCGTTCATAAGCCAGATTAACCCTTTTGTGCGCTAGAGACCGGCGCCGATTGTCACCTAAAGAAGGAAACATGTCACTTGAGGAGCTGTTGGAAACAAGGGGTGCTGATGAAAATTCAGGCTCCCATGAACCAGCGCCGCTGGCGCAGATGAAAGAGAAAAGCCGTATGTCTTCGAATGCTTCGTCCAGAAGGCCGGTTGCGGCTCCCCCGGAAAAGAAAAAGGAACTGTACCGGCTGACCAATCCTCCCGCGGTGGCCTGGCCGACGGTGGCCGTGCTGGCGTTTATCCTAGTGGGAGTCATTGGAACCGACGCATTGGCTTTGCACCACCGCCTGCCCCTGTGGGGTGCAGCGCTTTTGAATGTGCTGTTCATGTACCCCGTCTTTCACGTAGCCCATGACGCAACCCACCGCAGTGCTTCTTCGAATGTGGCCTTGAACGACTGGATGGGCCGCTTGGCCTTGTTGGTAATTGCCCCGCAAGTGTCCCTAAGTACCTTTCGCTATTCCCACATGATTCACCACCGGTTCACCAACGAGGTCAAAGACCCCGACCACTATGTCCATGGCCCCTGGTGGAGTCTTGTCCTGCGCTGGATGAGCTTCGACCTATCGTATGTCTATTACAACCTGCGATCTGGCGACCCTCGGGGTATCAAGACGCTCGTAGACACCGTACCCCTTGCGGTGATGACGGTCGTTGCTGCCGGCGTCCTGACGTATTACGGCTACGGCATCCAAGTCTTGATGCTGTGGCTGCTACCTGCGCGCATCGCCACGGCCTTGATAGGCTTTGTGTTCCTGTGGTTGCCCCACCTCGATAGCGACGCCCAGGGACGACTCAAGCACATCACCACAGCAGACTCGAGTCACGACAACCTGACTGCGGGCACGACCTTGCGCGTCGGCCACGAGCCCGTGCTCGACGTGCTGATGCAATGGCACAACTACCACCTCATCCACCACCTGTGGCCCACGACACCGTCTTACAACCACCGACGCGTATGGCGCTTGATGGAGCCCGAACTCAGAGCTCGCGAACTTCGCATCCAGCACGGCTTTGCAATGATTCCAACGCTCCACCCAGGCGGCAGTACTGCGCTGGGGTCGACCTGAATCCAATTGAGTGCGGCACAAAGGAGACATGGAATGAAAAGATACCGTTGCGCCTACTGCGCCCACCTTTACGATGAATCCCTGGGTAAGCCTTCCATGGGAATTCCACCGAACACGCGGTTTGAGGATTTGCCGGACGATTGGTGTTGCCCAGAGTGCGGTGCCATGAAGTCGGATTACCACCTGATAGAAGACTGAAGCGCCAGCAGTCCAATAAGAAGAAATGGAGCGATAGATTTATGAAAAAGATCCTGAAGATAGTGGGTGCCGCAGTACTGCTACTGCTGGCCTTGATCGCCGCTGCGATTGCGTGGGCTACCGCCCGGTTGGCCAAGG
The DNA here is from genome assembly GCA_947378275.1 of Comamonadaceae bacterium. Lineage (GTDB taxonomy): Bacteria > Pseudomonadota > Gammaproteobacteria > Burkholderiales > Burkholderiaceae_C > Allorhodoferax. The sequence continues at coordinate 4,204 of CANCJD010000023.1, read as the reverse complement.
ATGACCCGAGCATCCAACGCACGGCCTACGCAAGCTATGAAATGGGCCAGGGTGCCGCCGACGGAACGCCTAAGCCCAGCGCGACCGGCTATGTCGTTGACAGTGCAGGGCGTGGGCGCATCGTGCCACCTATGCCACCGGAAAAGCCGATGGACGTTCACACCGCGGCCAATCACCGGAGTGACTTGGCGCTGCGATCGTGTTTCTGGCCCGGACCCCGTGCCCGCAACGGCGTCTTCACCAACGATGCAAACTCTTTTTCGTGGGAGAACCAGTTTCCGGATACCGCCACGACTTACATCCCTACGACCTTGAAAATTCCTGAAGGCGGCAAGATCATTATTCGTGGTCAGTTCCCGCACATGCGCCATTGGAATTTCAACACCTACAACCGGCGCGGTGAGCCTCAGGACTCGATCAATGACGTTGAAATTGAGCCCGATGCGGGCTCGGTCAACCCGTTTCGCACCGGTGTGCCCAGAGACGCGAAGAACCGCAGCTACACCTTTGCCATCGTGAACGGGAAACCGGCATCGCCACGTGCAGCCAACACGCTGTACACCAATGCAGAGGCGGGCACGGAGGTCTTTATGTGGATGCGCAATTACGTGCCAGACCACAGCGCCGACTACTTGGGCGGTGTGGCATTGCCCTCAGTCGCCTTTCAAGCAGCAAGCAGCGCACTGTTGGAGGGGGATGAAGCTTGCGACGCCACCACAACGCCGATGCGCGGCAAACAGCTGCCCAGCTCCGTTGATCCCCGCGCTTGGGTGTTGCTGACCCATTTGCCGTGGATAGACACTGCCAACGTCGGCGCCAAGGACCTGGATGTTCAGCCACTGCGGGCCTTTTTCAATCGCAAGCAAGTGGTTAGCGACATGTTTTTCCCTTGGTTGTTCGACAAAGCGCCTGAGATCGTCGGTGGTTGGTGGAGCAACAAAGTCACACGTTACGGCTACACGACGCTCAGTCGCAATTACGGGAAGGTCTACGTCATGACGGCCAAACTGCCCCAAACCCCCCAAAGTTGGCATGGTGAGAAAGACAACCCCGAAAAATATGACATGCGTTATTCGTCAATTTGCACAGCAGGCTCCTTGACTGCAGCAACCACGCCAGACTGCGTCTATGACGAACAATTGCTCGCAAGTACTGACACCAATGGGCGCTATGCGCTGGTCATTTCCGGCCAAGGTGACAGGCCAGTCAATGCCCGCATGGAGTGCGGTGTGGCTTGGATCGACATGGGCAACGGCGACGGCATGGTCGGCGGTTCGCCCAACTATGCCTCGGTGATTAACCGCCACACGCAGGTGCATGAAGACTTTAAGCACAGTTGGTTCGCCGTGGCGAAACCCGGCACGGAGAAAGAAGCGATGGGCGACTATTTACCCTATGTGCTTAACCTTAAATCCAAGGCGCGATTTGAGGAGCTTGGCTGCCCCGTCGACAAATCCAAGCTTTGGAGTATGCTGCCACATCAGTAATTGACAAAAGCAGTCCGTGTCTACAATACGGAAGACGAACAACGCTTTTGCAATAAAGGAATGGCTCAATAATTGTCAGCTACGATGATTTAATATTCTTCGTTAAAGCTGTCGATCGCAGGGTCAGAAATTTCGGGTGATTGAGGGACGGATATATGGACGATAAAAATAAGCACTCCTTGCCGAGTGAAATGGAGCTGGAGTTGCTTCACCGACTTGATTTTAGAAAGCAACCTACCAATATAGATCGCGGTTACAAGTTTCGGAACGGGTATATTTTGCTCGTGGGAATTTACTTTGTAATTCGTTTGTTGTACTTTCCAGATATCAGCGGCAATATTCTGGGTACTCCGGTAACGAGTGTTGATTTGGCGGCTTATGCCCAATACCGTGCGCTATATGCCATCGTGATGCTTTCAGTGTATTTTGCTAGTTATATCAATGATTGGTATTTCAAGGAAATCTCGCTAATGATTGCCGCCTCCTCATTCACGGTTTTGATTATGGACTTTTTTAACGTTTACACTTTCGTAGTGGGAGGACTGGTGCCGACTTTAGTGACGCGAATATTTATCAGGATCGGTATGAGTTACTGTTTTTTAATGAACGCCCTTAGAGATAACCGTGCCCCGGTGATGCCGCGGTCAATTTTTTCTTAGCGAACCCAAAGTGCGGCGGTAATCCCGCCTCGGTCAACAGACTCTTCCCGCATTCCGTAGCCCGATTGCAGTCATGCAGGAGAAGGGCCTTGGCCAAACCTAGGTCGGCTGTCGGCCCATGATTGCCCCCTTGTGGCGCATTCCTACAATGGCACCATGCCGACCCAACGATTGCCTGACACCTTGCCCGACACCGGTACGGGGCCTTCCCCCGCCAACAGCCTGTTTGCTGCCGCGCCCGATTTGCCCATGCTCGCCGCCCTCAACCCCGAGCAACGCGCCGCCGTCACCCTGCCTCCCGAACACGCGCTGATACTGGCCGGTGCTGGTTCGGGCAAAACCCGGGTGCTAACCACCCGCATCGCCTGGTTGCTGCAAAACGGCTACGTGTCGCAGGGCGGCATTTTGGCGGTCACTTTTACCAACAAGGCGGCCAAGGAAATGGTCACGCGTCTGTCCGCCATGCTGCCGGTCAACGCCCGGGGCATGTGGATTGGCACTTTCCATGGCCTGTGCAACCGCTTTTTGCGCGCGCACTTCAAAACCGCCGGCCTGCCGCAAGCCTTTCAGATTTTGGACACGCAAGACCAACTCAGCGCGGTCAAGCGCTTGTGCAAGCAAATCGGTGCGGACGAAGAGCGTTTTCCGCCCAAGCAACTGGTCTGGTTTATTGCCAGTTGCAAGGAAGACGGCTTGCGCCCCGCAGCGGTGGAAGTGCGCGACGCCGACACCCGGCGCAAGGTCGAGATTTACCAGCTTTATGAAGAGCAATGCCAGCGCGAAGGCGTGGTCGATTTTGGCGAACTCATGCTGCGAAGCTACGAGGTGCTGCGCGACCACGCTGACATTCGCAACCATTACCAGCGGCGCTTTCGCCACATCCTGATTGACGAGTTTCAAGACACCAACAAGCTGCAATACGCCTGGATCAAGATGCTGGCCGGGGTGGGGGCTGATGGCGGTTCGGACGGCCAAGGCGGCGCGGTTCTGGCCGTGGGCGACGACGACCAGAGCATTTACGCCTTTCGCGGCGCGCGCGTGGGCAATATGGCGGACTTTGTGCGCGAGTTTGGCGTGCAGCACCAGATCAAGCTGGAGCAAAACTACCGCAGCCACAGCAACATCTTGGATTCGGCCAACGCGCTGATCAGCCACAACAGCCGCCGCCTGGGCAAAAACCTGCGCACCGACCAGGGCCCGGGCGAACCGGTGCGCGTCTATGAGGCGCCCAGCGACTTTGAAGAAGCGCAGTGGATGGTGGACGAAATGCGCCATCTGCTCAAAACCCCCAGCGAGCACCCCGGTGGCGACTGCTACCAGCGCAGCGAAATTGCGGTCTTATACCGCTCCAACGCGCAAAGCCGGGTGATTGAGACCGCGCTGTTCAACGCTGGCTTGCCTTACCGGGTGTACGGCGGCCTGCGCTTTTTTGAGCGCGCTGAGATCAAGCATGCGCTGGCTTATTTGCGCTTGCTGGCCAACCCCAACGACGACACCAGCTTTATGCGGGTGGTGAACTTTCCGGCGCGTGGCATTGGCGCGCGCAGCATTGAGCAATTGCAAGACATGGCCAAGGCTTCAGGCTGCTCCTTCCATGACGCGGTGAGCGCCGTGGCGGGCAAGGCCGGCACGCTTTTGGGTGCGTTTGTCGCCAAGATTGACGTGCTGCGCGAACAAACCGCCACCTTGAGCCTGCGCGAAACCGTGGCGCTGATGCTCGACCACAGCGGCCTGCTGGCCCACTACCGCCTCGAGCGCGAAGGCGAAGACCGCATCGAGAACTTGGAAGAACTCGTCAACGCCGCGGAGAGCTTTGTGCGCCTAGAAGGCTTTGGCCGCGCAGCGCCGGGACAAAGCCCCAGCGACGGCGCTTTGACCCAAAGCCCGGCCAGCCAAGGCCTGGACCCTGATATGCCGCCGCCCGAGCCCGAATTTGGCGACACGGGTGAAACCCTGTCGCCCCTGGTGGCCTTTTTGACCCACGCGGCGCTGGAGGCCGGTGACAACATGGCGCAGGCCGGGCAAGACGCCATCCAGCTCATGACGGTGCATTCGGCC
>CANCJD010000022.1 GCA_947378275.1 Comamonadaceae bacterium | reverse complement strand
GCTCTCGCACATCAAGCCCGCCAATGGCGAAGGCCAGCCCGTGGGCAAAGCCATCATGGAGCATTTGTTTGCCCCAAAAGTGGACGGACGCATTCCGATTGTGGGCATTACGGGCACGCAAAACACCGGTCGCATTGCGCGCCTGGTCGCCTGGCTGGTGCACATCAGCGGCAAGCACGTGGGACTGGCCTGCAGCGAAGGCCTGTACCTGGACGGCCGCCGGGTGGACGCACGCGACAGCACGCACTGGGACGCTGGACAGCGCATTCTGATCAACCGCTCGGTGCAAGCGGCTGTGTTTGAGAACCCCAGCGCCACCATCCTGGGCCAGGGCCTGGCCTATGACAAATGCGATGTGGGCGTGGTCACTGATGTGCGTTGGCTGCCGGCGCTTCAGGACTTTGACATTCTGGATGCCGAGCAAACCTACAAGGTAGCGCGCACCCAGGTGGACGTGGTGCTACCCAGCGGCACGGCGGTGCTCAATGCCGCTGACGCGCAGTCCCTCGAATTGGCTGCGCTGTGCGACGGCAAAGTGATTTTTTATGGTCTCTCATCCGACCACCCGACCCTGGTGCAGCAGCGCGGCGCCGGTGAGCGCACGGTCTTCCTGCGCGAGGGCACGATCGTGCTGGCGCAAGGCAGCACAGAGATTTCCCTCCTGCCCCTTTCCAGCCTGAAACCCACCAAGGCCGCCCAGCCCGAAATGGTGATGGCCGCCGTGGCCGCCGCCTGGGCGCTGAACATTCCGCCTGAACTCATAGGCGCAGGACTGCGCACCTTCGAGTCCAATCCGCACAAAACGCCGTATTGACCCGCGCCTTTCTGACACACGCCCACCGAGCACCCACACCGAATACGCCATGGAAGTAACCCGCCTTCGCGCCCTGCGCGGCCCCAATCTCTGGAGCCACCACACCGCCATCCAAGCCGTCGTCTCCTGCAGCCCGCAGGAGTGCGACGTGGGGCAACTGCCGGGGTTTGAAGCACGGCTGCGCGCCCGCTTTCCTGAGGTCAGCCCGTTCCAAACCATTGGCAGCGAGGGCCCCGTGCCCCTGGCCCGCGTGCTGGAACTCGCCGCCCTGGGGCTGCAAGCGCAAGCGGGTTGCCCGGTCACCTTCAGTTGCACCAAGCCCACCCTGGAAGCCGGCGTCTACCAGGTGGTGGTGGAATACAGCGAGGAAGACGTAGGCCGCCTGGCCTTTGATTTGGCGCAGGCCCTGTGCACCGCCGCGCGCGAAGACGCGCCCTTTGACCTCGCGGGCGCCCTGCACCAGCTCAGCGAACTCGACGAGGACGTGCGCTTGGGGCCCAGCACGGGATCGGTGGTTAACGCCGCACTGGCGCGCAATATTCCCTACAGCCGCATGACGGCGGGCAGCATGGTGCGTTTTGGCTGGGGCAGCAAACAGCGCCGTATTCAGGCCGCTGAAGTTGACGCCACCAGCGCCATCGCCGAAGCCATTGCGCAAGACAAGGAACTCACCAAAAAGCTGCTGCACGCCGCCGGTGTGCCCGTGCCGATGGGCCGCGCCGTGGCAGATGCCGACGACGCCTGGCAAGCCGCGCTGGAAATTGGCCTGCCCGTGGTGGTCAAGCCGCTCGACGGCAACCAGGGCAAGGGTGTCACAGTCAACATCACCACCGAGCCCCAGTTGCGCGCTGCCTACGCGGTGGCTACCGAATTTCGTGACCGCATCCTGGTGGAGCGCTACATGCCGGGCAACGACTTTCGCCTGCTGGTGGTGGGCGACAAGCTGGTGGCTGCGGCCCGGCGCGACCCGCCCAAAGTGGTCGGCGACGGCGTGCACACCGTGGCGCAACTGGTGGACCAGGTCAACCTGGACCCCAAGCGCGGCAGCGGCCACGCCACGTCGCTGACCAAGATCCGTTTTGACGACATTGCCCACGCCTGCCTGGCCGGCCAGGGCTTTAGCGCCGACACCGTGCCCGCCAAAGGCCAACGCGTCAATCTGCGCAACAACGCCAACCTGTCTACCGGCGGCTCGGCCACCGACGTGACTGATGATGTGCACCCCGACGTGGCTGCGCGCGCCGTGGCCGCCGCGCACATGGTGGGCCTGCACATTTGCGGCGTGGACATGGTGTGCGACAGTATTCTTCGCCCCATTGAAGAGCAAGGCGGCGGCGTGGTGGAAGTCAACGCGGCACCGGGTTTGCGTATGCACCTGAGCCCCTCGTTTGGCAAGGGCCGCCCGGTGGGCGAGGCCATCATTTCACAGCTTTTTAAGAGCGGGCAAGACGGGCGCATCCCCATCATCGCGGTCACCGGCACCAATGGCAAAACTACGACGGTGCGCCTGATCTCGCACCTGCTGGCCCACCAGGGCTGGTGCGTGGGCATGACCAATACCGACGGCGTCTATGTGGGCGGCCAGTGCATTGACACCGGCGACTGCAGCGGCCCCAAGAGCGCCAAAAGCGTGCTGCACCACCCCGACGTAGACGCCGCCGTGCTGGAAACCGCGCGCGGTGGCGTGCTGCGCGAAGGCCTGGCCTTTGACTACTGCGACGTGGCCGTGGTCACCAACGTAGGCAGCGGCGACCATTTGGGTCTGAACTACATCACCACGGTCGATGAGCTGGCGGTGCTCAAGCGCGTAATCGTGCAAAACGTGTCGTCCAAGGGCACGGCGGTGCTCAACGCTGCCGACCCGGTGGTGGCCAAAATGGCCGCCAAATGCAAAGGCGCAGTCACCTTTTTTGCGCTGGACAAGTCCAACCCGGTCATGACCACCCACCTAGCCCAGGGCCACGCCGTGGTCTACGTGGAAAACCAGCAACTGGTGGCGGCCAAGGGCGCGGTCAAGCACTACGTCAACCTGGCCGACATTCCGGTCACGCTGGGCGGCAGCATTGGCTTTCAGGTGGAAAACGTGATGGCCAGCGTGGCGGCGGTCTGGGCCTTGGGCCTGGACTGGGACACGATTCGCAGCGGGCTGGCGGATTTTTCAACCGACAACGACAACGCGGCAGGACGCTTTAACGTGTTCCAGTACCGGGGCGCTACTGTGATTGCCGATTACGGCCATAACCCGGACGCGATGCTGGCCTTGGTCAACGCCGTCAACACCATGCCCGCCACCCGGCGCTCGGTGGTGATCAGCGGCCCGGGCGACCGGCGCGACCAAGACATCCGCCAGATCACCGAGATCTTGGGCGACACCTTTGAAGAGGTAGTGATGTTCGAAGACCAATGCCAGCGCGGCCGCCAGGACGGCGAAGTGATGGCGCTTTTGCGCGAAGGCCTGGCCGGCGCCAAAAAAGCCAGCCAGCGCTCCGAAATTTATGGCGAGTTTTTGGCCATCGACAAGGCCATGGACGCGTTGCAAGCCGGCGAACTGTGCCTGATTCTGGTGGACCAGGTGGAAGAGGCGATGGCCTATATCGCCGCCAAGATCTCCAAGGACACCGAGACCGCCCACGCGGCCTAGGGGCTCCATCGACTTATTTCTCCGCCTGCGTTTTCCAATCGCGAAAGACGTCGATGTCAATGCCGTCGGGGTAGTGCAGCAAGCCGGGCGTATAGCCTTTTTTGCCCTTCTCGCCGTACTGCCAGATGATTTGCTTGGTATTGCGGTCAATCACTATTACCCGGTCGTTGAGATCATCGACCACCAAAATATCACCGGTATCGGGCAACTCCCGGGCGATCGAGCAATGGTCCAAGCTGTCGGGACCCTCTTTGACGAAATATTCCCAGCTGATTTTTCGGGTGAGGGGGTCAAAAATCACCACGCGGCCGGGTTTGGAGAAGTCCGCCACGATGACTTGCTTTCCATCCACCGTGGGGAAGGCATCTGACGGGTAACGGATATGGGGCGCGGACACGCTCCACATCACTTTACCCGCGCGGGTAATACGCGAGATTTTGGCGTCCACAATCTCGGAGACCAAGATGTCGCCGTTGTCCATGGGCGTGGCGCCGTTGGGGTAGCCCAACGCATCGGGGGGGTTGTGTCGGCACGTGCCCGGCGTTCCCCATTGGCTGACGATGTGGTTGTCCTTGGGGTCAATCACCAGAACCCGACAGTTGCGGATGTCGGCGGTCAGAAACATGCCATCGGCCAAAATATGGGCATCGTCCGGGTAATTGAGCAAGCCCTTGCCCTTGCCACGGTGGTCGGGCACGCCATAGGTCCATGTGATCTGGCGGGTCTCGAAGTCAATGATGTGGAGATCAAAATTGTCTTCCTCGCTTACCGCCAACTGGCGGCCGTCGGGCGAAAAGTTGACATCTTCGTTACCCCGGTAAAGCTTGAGGCTGGGCGACCCAAACTCCCACAAAATCTTCTTGTTAGGTGCGATTTCGAGCAGGCGATTATTGCGGCGGTCCGCCACCAGAATGGGATAAGGCAAAGGCTTACCCCACGAGGCCACCGGACGCGTGCGGTTGCCGGTGACCGGCGGAATCGGGCGCTGCGCTTGGCCACTAGAAACCTGTCCGGCGCCAGTCATCTCGGGCGTGACAGCGACTTCTACCCCCTCATCGGCGCTACCTTTTTGTACTTTGACGACCGCTGCAGCCTTAAGCTGCGTCTGCGCCCCGGTCTGGGTAAACACAAACACTCCGATGCAGGCAGCAATCAAGCAGCGCAGTTGAGCTGGGGTACGCAAAGAAATTGGGTTCATAGACTGGAGCTGAGCGACCATGCGGACCCTCAGGGACTTTCCAAAATGACGCGCTGGTGAACGGCTTGCACGGCGCGGGCGTTGTCGGCAAACCGGGTTTTATATTGGGCTAATTGCGCGGGTGAGAGCGTCAGGGGCTGTTTCATGACGATCCACTGCACGCCCTCAGTGCACGGCGGAGCAGTTAGGGAGCCTAGGTAGCGGTAGTAAGCCCTTGCGGTGGGCAGCAGCGCCTTAGGATCGATCTCCACAGCCGGGAAGCTGTGGTCGCCGTCGGACTGCGCAGGCACCAGTGGCAGCAGTGTTTGCAGCGTGGGGTTTTCGGGTCCCAGCCGAAACAGCACGGCCAGTGCCAGCAACTGGCCCGAGCGACTTTTATGCAGTAGGTGGGCCACCATCGGGAATACTTCACCCCCGATACGGTCACCCCCAGGCGTATGAAAGTGGAACTGCTGCAGCGTAAAAAATTCTTTGCCAATACGCAGCGCCGATCCTGGTCCAAAGCGCACCCGCACGGTGTGGCCGTCATTGGCAATTTTGAGCGGCGCGCTACGGTACGCGAACTGCAAAGGCGGCAAGTCTTGCCGCATGGTAGCGACGATGTCAATCGGCGACTGCCGCCGACCGGTATCGCACAAGTCTGCTGCGCCAGCTCGAGAAGCAGCGAACACTGCAACGAGGCTAAGCGCAAAAGCCAGCAGGCGAGGGCATGGGGGGATCCGATGCATACGCGCAGCATAGGTAAGGCACTCTAGCCGCGCATTGATCGGCGTCAAACAAGTCCATTCCCGCCCACAGCACCGACCTGAACCTCCATGTCAGCCCTGGAGAATCACAAGTCTTTGCGCATGGTGTAGTCTCGCAGGCAACCCATTTTTGAAAGCAAGCTATGTCTGAACCCACCGATTACGTTCCCCCAAAAATCTGGACCTGGAACAAGGCCAATGGCGGGCGTTTTGCCAATATCAACCGCCCAGTGGCCGGTGCTACGCACGAGCAAGCGCTGCCGCGTGGCAAGCACCCGCTGCAACTCTATTCGCTGGGAACGCCCAACGGCGTCAAGGTCACGGTGATGCTTGAAGAGCTGCTGGCGCTGGGCCACAGCGGCGCCGAATACGACGCCTGGCTGATCCGCATCAACGAAGGCCAGCAGTTTGGCAGCGGCTTTGTGGCGGCCAACCCCAACTCCAAAATTCCGGCCTTGCTGGACTACAGCCAAGGCGAAACGCCGGTGCGGGTATTTGAGTCGGGCGCGATTTTGCTGTACTTGGCTGAAAAGTTTGGCACCCTGGTACCCACTGAGCCTGCGCTGCGTGCCGAATGCATGTCCTGGCTGTTCTGGCAAATGGGCAGCGCGCCTTATCTGGGTGGCGGCTTTGGGCATTTTTATGCCTATGCGCCTTTCAAGATCGAGTACGCCATTGACCGCTTTGCCATGGAAGTCAAGCGCGAACTCGATGTGCTCAACCGCCGCCTGGCCGAGAGCCGCTTTATCGCCGGGGACGACTACACCATCGCCGACATCGCCATCTGGCCCTGGTACGGCGGCATGGTCAAAGGCCAGATGTACGAAGGCGGCGAGTTTTTGCAGGTGCAGGAATACACCCACGTCATCCGTTGGGCCGACGAGATCGCCAAGCGCCCGGCCGTGCGCCGGGGCCGCATGGTCAACCGCGTGATGGGGCCGCTGGAAAGCCAGTTGCACGAACGCCACGACGCCAGCGACTTTGACACCCAGACCCAGGACAAGCTGCAGGCCAAGGCCTGAGCGCTAAGCGCGGGCAGGCACGGCGCTGCAGGCCTGCTGCAGGGCTGCAATATCAGGCGTCACGCCAATGCCCGGCGTCTCATCCAGCGTGATGCAGCCGTCCACGACCTGCGCAAAGGGCGGCGCCAACAGGCTGCGCAGCAGGTTGTCGTTGGCGTCCACTTCCAGCATGCCGTTGCCCCCGGCTGCGGCCAGCACATGGGCTGACGCCATCAGGCCAACGCCCGCACCCAGGTAGTGCGGGCAAAAGCGCACCCCACTTTCCCGGATTTTTTGAATCACCGGCCAGCATCCAGAAATACCGCCCCACTTGGCAATGTCGGGCTGCAGCACGCCAAAGGCCCGGCTTTCCAAGGCTTGCGCAAAGCGGGCCGCACCGATGAGGTTCTCACCGGCGGCCAGGGGAATGGGGGACTGCGATCGCAATTGCTGCCAATCGGCCGAACTGCTGTCGGTACGTAGCGGCTCTTCCAACCACGCCAGACCAAAGTGCGCCAGTCGCGGCAGCATAGCCAGCGCATGAGGCAGGTCCCAGGCTTGGTTGACGTCGGCCATGAGCGCAGCGTCGGGGCCGAGCCAGCCACGCAATGCCGCCAGATTGGCCAAGTCTTGTGCGTCGTCAAACCCGATCTTGAGTTTGAAAGCACGGTAGCCCTGCGCGTATTTGCGTTGCACCACTTCCAAAGCGCCTTCCGGGTTGATGCCGCTGGCGTATACCGGCACGCGTGCCTGCTGGCCACCCAGCAGGCGGAACAGCGGCAGCGCGGCGCGGCGGGCGCACAGGTCCCACAGCGCCAGATCCACGCCCGAGATCACCTGCGCTATGGGGCCAGGCTCGCCGCTTTGCAGCGCCAGCACCTCGGTCTTGCGGGTGGCGTGGGCGTAGGCCTGGGCCGGGTCGGCAAAGTCGTGGTTTAGCAGCAGGGGCGCGACCACGGTGTCGAGCAGGCGCGCGCGGTGTTCGGCGCCGCAGGCCGGAAAGTTGCACCAGATCTCGCCCCAGCCCACGGCGCCGTCCACTGTTTCGGCACGTACAAAAATCGCCGGGCGGTCGTGCATGGTGCCAAAGGAGGTGCGCACCGGTACCGGGCTAGGGCAGCGCAGCACGTAAGCCTGCAGACTGACCAGACGCAACGCAAGCGGGCCGTGTGCGTCAGGGGACGATGGCAATGGGGGTAGTTTCATGGCGAATAGTCTAAAGGTATGGCATATAATACCTTTAGCGTAAGCGGTGCCTTTTTACAGACTCCACGCCTGCCGCTGCACAAGCCACCCTGCCCTTCCCACATGAATACATCAAAGTTAAACCAGGGTTTTGACTACATCATCGTCGGCGCCGGATCTGCCGGTTGCGTGCTGGCAAACCGCCTGAGCGCCAACCCGGCCTGCCGCGTGCTGCTGCTTGAAGCGGGGGGGCCTTCGCAGGGGTTTTGGCTGCGCTTGCCAGTGGGCTACTTCCGCACCATCAACGACACCCGCTTTTCCTGGCAGTTTGGGGTGGAGCCACAGGCTGAAACCGGCCACCGCACCATGGTTTGGCCGCGCGGCAAGGTGCTGGGCGGCTCCAGCGCCATCAATGGCTTGCTGTACATCCGCGGCCAGCGCGCCGACTACGACGACTGGGCGGCGCTGGGTGCCAGCGGCTGGAGCTACCAAGAGGTGCTGCCCCACTTCAAACGCTCAGAGCGCTATGACGGCGGCGCAAACGAATTCCATGGCGGCGCAGGCGAATTGGGCGTGTCCGACCTGCGCAACAACCATCCCTATTGCGAAGCCTGGCTGGACGCCGCCGCCCAAGCCGGCCACCCACGCACGCCCGACTTCAATGGCGCCCAGACCGACGGCATGGGGCGCTACCAGCTCACCCTGCGTGGCCACTGGCGCTGCGACGCGGCCACGGCATTTTTAACCCCGGCACGCCAGCGCGCCAACCTGATGGTGGTCACGGGCGCACAGGTCAGCCAGGTAATGCAGTCCAAAGGCCGCGCCGTGGGCGTCGAATGGATCCAGGGTGGCGCCCGGCATTCGGCGCGCGCAGATGGCGAGGTAATTCTGGCCGCTGGGGCCTTGCAGTCGCCACAACTCTTGCAACTCTCGGGCATTGGCCCAGCGGAGCTGTTGCGCCAGCACGGCATTGCGGTGAACGTGGACGCGCCCGAAGTGGGTGAAAACCTGCAAGACCATTACCAGGCGCGTGTCATCGTCAAGCTGCGCAAAAAACATTCGCTGAATGACGACATCCGCAACCCATGGCGCTTGGCGCAGATGGGTGCGCAGTGGCTGTTCCAGCAACGCGGCCCCTTGACCGTGGGCGCCGGTCAGGTCGGCGGCCTGGCTTGCACCGAATACGCCGAAGGCGGGCGCGCTGATGTGCTGTTTAACGTGATGCCTTTGTCGGTGGACAAGCCGGGCGATGCGCTGCACCGCTTTTCGGGTTTTTCTGCGTCGGCCACGCAGTGCCGGCCGCTCTCACGCGGCAGCGTGCACCTGCGCTCGGGCGATCCGCTGGCTGCGCCGCGCATCGTGTCCAACTACTTGCAGCACCCGCACGACGCGCGCGTGCTGGTGGCCGGGCTGCGCCAGTTGCGCGAGATTTATGCGCAACCCGCGTTCAAGCACTTGGTCACCGGCGAAGAGCATTTTCCGGGCGCGGGCGTGACCAGCACCGAGGCGCTGGAAGCCTTTGCGCGGCACAAAGGTGGCACCGTTTACCACCCGGTGGGCACCTGCCGCATGGGCGGCGACGCGGCTTCGGTGGTGGACGAACGGTTGCGGGTGCGTGGCGTTGAGGGTCTGCGCGTGATTGACGCATCCGTCATGCCGCGCATGGTGTCCACCAACACCAACGCCGCCGCCATCATGATTGGCGAAAAAGGCGCAGCCATGGTGCTGGAAGACGCGGCCTGAAACTGGTGTCCCGGCGGTTGCCGCGCTCACCCTCGCCTGCCTTTACGCTCCCTACTTTCAACCACTATTTTTCACTCCAAACCACCCATGAACGACTACCCCACCATCCAGCTCTACATCGACGGCCACTGGCGCCAAGGCGCTGGCGCGCGCAGCCTGCCCGTGCACAACCCCGCCACCGGCACCGTGATGGGCCAGGTGGCTTGCGCCGAGACCTCGGACCTGGAAGAAGTGGCAGCCGCCGCCGAACGTGGCTTTGCGGTGTGGAAGCGCATCAGCGCGTTTGAGCGCTACAAGACCATGCGCAAAGCCGCGCAGTTGCTGCGTGACCGCGTGGAGCATGTGGCCCGCCTGCTGACGCTCGAACAAGGCAAGCCCCTGGCCGAGGCGCGAGTGGAAATTCTGGCCGGCGCTGACACCATTGACTGGTTTGCCGAAGAAGGCCGGCGCGCCTACGGCAGGGTGATTCCGGCGCGCCAGCACGACGTTTACCAACTGGTGGTCAAAGAACCCGTGGGCCCGGTGGCAGCATTCACGCCCTGGAACTTTCCGATCAACCAGATCGTGCGCAAGCTCTCGGCAGCGCTGGCGGCAGGCTGCTCCATCATCGTCAAGGCGCCCGAAGAAACCCCGGCCTCACCGGCTGCGCTGATTCAGGCCTTTATTGACGCGGGCGTGCCTGCAGGCGTGCTCAACCTGGTTTACGGCGACCCGGCGCATATCTCGTCCTACCTGATTGCGCACCCGGCTATTCGCAAAATCTCGTTTACCGGCTCCACGCCGGTGGGCAAACAACTCGCTGCCATGGCCGGCCTGCATATGAAGCGCATGACCATGGAGCTCGGTGGCCACGCCCCCGTGGTGATTTTTGACGATGCCGATGTGGCGCTAGCCGCCAAGACCATGGTGGCGAGCAAGTTTCGCAATGCCGGTCAGGTGTGCGTGTCGCCCACCCGCTTTTTGGTGCAAGAAGGCGTCTTTAATGACTTTGTCGCGCAGTTTGTGATGCACGCCGAAAAGCTACAGGTCGGCAGCGGACTGGAGGCAGGCACGACCATGGGTCCGCTGGCGAACCCACGCCGCAAGGCCGCCATGGAAAACCTGGTGGCCGATGCACGCCAGCAACACGCGCACATCCACACCGGCGGCATGCCCGTGGGCAGCGCGGGTAATTTCTGGGCGCCCACAGTGATTACCGAGCTGCCAACCACGGCGCGCGCTATGACCGAAGAGCCGTTTGGCCCGCTGGCACTCATCAACCCCTTTGCCACTTTTGACGACGCGGTGCGCGAGGCCAACCGCCTGCCCTTTGGCTTGGCCGCTTACGCCTGGACCCGTTCGGCACGCACGGCGCAGCAGATTGCCGCATCGATTGAGACCGGCATGATCACCATCAACCATTTGGGAATAGGCATGCCAGAGACGCCATTTGGCGGCGTCAAAGATTCAGGCTACGGCTCCGAGGGCGGCACCGAGGCGCTGGAGGCGTATATGAACCCCAAGTTTGTGTCGCAGGCAGGGCTGCTCTAAGCAAGCGGCCCGCACGGGCTGCGCCGCGCACCTGTGCGGTGAAAGCAGCCAAGGCGGCTGCGCCAGCCTGCAGCTTTATTTAGCACCGCCAGCCGGCAAGTCCGGCTGCACCGCTTCCACAAAAGGAAAGCGCGCCCGCGCCTTGACGCTGGTGGGGCCCGCCGTACCCGAGCCCCGGATAAAACGCTGGCTCTCGTCCACAAAGGGCTGGTAAGCCCAGTTGGGCGTTTTGCTGGACGTGTTGGCCAGCTCGGCCAAAAACAGGCGCTCGCGCTGGCTGGCCAGAATGCGCGCGTGCATTTCGGCCGGTTCCCAGTCTTGCACCAGGCGGGCATGCAGGCGCTGCTCGGTCTGGGCGTGGGCGGGCTGACCAGCCAGGTTAGTGAGTTCATCCGGGTCGGTGGCCAGGTTGAACAACATGGGCGCCAGGCCGTGGGTAAAGATGTATTTCCATGGCCCCTGGCGCACCATTCTTGAGGCCGCGCACACGCCTTCCGAGCTGTATTCGGACACCACGCAACGCTCGGCGCCTGACTCTGCGCCGGTCAGCAATGGCAACAGGCTGCTGCCGTGCAGCGGCCCCACGGGCGCGGGCGGCTGGCCGTTGCAGGCCAGGTCCATAAAGGTGGGCAACAAGTCCACCAGAGAGACATGCGCCGCCACGCGCGCGGGCGCAAAACGCTTGGGCATGGACACGATCAGCGGCACGCGCACCGACGACTCGTAAAAGCTTTGCTTGAACCACATGCCGCGCTCGCCCAGCATTTCGCCGTGGTCGCCGCAGAACACCACTACGGTGTTCTCGTCCAGACCGGTTTCTTTGAGCACATCCAAAATGCGGCCGATCTTTTCGTCCACGTAACTCACCATGCCGTAGTAGGCGTGGCGGGCGCGGCGCACTTGTTCGGGCGAAACACTGTAGAGGTCTTGCGCGTGGGCCACGTGCAACCATTGGCTGTGTTCGTCCTGGTCTTCAAAGGCAATGGGCGGCACGCGCGGGTCGTCAATATCCTGGTCGCGGTACAAGTCCCAGTGGCGCTGCGGGGCCACAAAAGGCGGGTGCGGGTGGGTATAAGCCACCGTCAGGAAAAACGGCTTGTCTTGGGGCGCACGCGCCAGGTCGTACAGGCACTGGGCGCCCTTGTATTCGACCTCGTCGTCGTAGTCGATTTGCATGCTGCGCACACAGGGGCCGGCCTCTAACACCGGGCGCATGCTCACGCCCGTGGGGCGGTAGGCCGGGCCCTTGAGCCAGTCGGGTGTCCAGGCAAAGTCGGCGGGGTAAATATCAGTGGTCAGGCGTTCTTCAAAGCCGTGCAACTGGTCGGGGCCGATGAAGTGCATCTTGCCGCACAGAATGGTTTTGTAGCCAGCGTGGCGCAGGTAGTGCGCCATGGTCGGCATGGCCGCCGGAAATTCGCTGGCGTTGTCGTAAGCGGCAATGGAGTGCGGCAAGCGGCCTGAGAGCATGGAAAAGCGCGAAGGCGCGCAGATCGGAAAGTTGCAGTACGCGCTGTCAAACACCACACCGTGTTGCGCCAGGCGGCTCAGGTGCGGCGCCTGCACCAGCGGGTGGCCATGAAAAGGCAGCGTCGGCACGGCCAGTTGGTCGGCCATGACCAGCAAGATATTGGGTGGGCTTGGCTTCATGGAAGGCACCGGCCTTACTCGGGCTTGATGCCTGCGAACTTGACCACCGCCGCCCACTGCGCCAGGTCGCGCCTGAAGTAAGCGTCAAAGCCCTCAGGTTTGCCGACCTTGGCGGCACTCATGCCGGCGTTGGCCAGTGCGGTCGAATACTCCTCCTGGGTCAACACCTTGTTGACTTCAGCGGCCAGCTTTTGCACCACCTCGGGCTGCGTGCCTTTGGGCGCGAGCAGCCCGAGCCATTGATCGGCTTCAAATTTATCCACACCGGCCTCCATCATGGTGGGCACCTGGGGCAGGCTGACCATCCGTTGGGCGCTCGTCACAGCCAGGGCGCGCACCTTGCCGGCCTTGATTTGCGGCAACGCCACCGCGGCGTTGGAAAAATGAAAGTCAATGCGGCCGGCAATCTGGTCGATCATGGCGGCGGGCGCGCCGGTGTAGGGGATGTGCAGGATGAACAGGTCTTTGCGCGACTTGAACAGCTCGCCCGTCATGTGCGCAGGCGAACCCACGCCGGCCGATGCATAACTTAATGCGCCCGGCTGCGCCCGCGCGGCCTTGATCAGTTCCTGCACCGTCTGGATTTTGCTGGTCGCACTGACCACCAACACCGAGGGCGCGTAGCCCACCAGCGCCACGCGCTCGAGGTCTTTGACGGCGTCAAATTGCATTTTGGCGCCCATGGCGGTGCTGACGGTCAGCGCGCTGGAAGTGAGCAAAAGCGTGTAGCCGTCGGCGGGCGCTTTGGCCACGGCGTCGGCGCCGATATTGCCCCCGGCGCCGAGTTTGTTTTCCACCACCACCGGCTGGCCCAGCGCGGCCTGCAGGCGAATGCCCAACTGGCGCGCCGCCAGATCCACCACGCCACCTGCGGGCCAGGGCACGACCAGGCGGATGGGTTTGGACGGGTAAGACTGGGCGTGCGCCCCCGAGGCAAGGGCACAAGCGAGCAAAACGAGCGCCAGACTTTGGCGGCGGGAGAACAGGCTCATGGAAAGACTCTTCAAGATGGCAGAGAAAGGTTCACAAGGTCAGTTGCATCGAAAACTCGATGAAGTCACCCCGGTAGGTGATTTCGCCCAGGTACAGCACGCTGCCGTCGGCAGATAGGCAAATGCGCCGCACTTCGGCCACGGGCGAATTGACGGGCACATTCAACCGGCGTGCGGTTTCCACGTCGGCCGTCGAGATGCGCAGCGTTTGGCGGGCCGAGGCAATTTGGACATCGGGCAGGTCCATCAGCACCGGCACCACGGTTTCTTGGCGAAAGCGCTTGGGCG
Organism: Comamonadaceae bacterium; assembly: GCA_947378275.1. Lineage (GTDB taxonomy): Bacteria > Pseudomonadota > Gammaproteobacteria > Burkholderiales > Burkholderiaceae_C > Allorhodoferax. The sequence continues at coordinate 8,683 of CANCJD010000022.1, read as the reverse complement.
CTAGGCGAAACGCGCGCTGGTCAATGTAGATGGCGGCCACGCAATAGGCCGCGCCATCGCGAGAGTGCACGCGGCGCATGAACTGGTAGGCGGGCGCGGCGCGGCCGTCGGCTGCGGTGAGCACGGGTTGCACGCCTGCCTCTTCCACCAGCGTGAGCTCGGGCTTGTCGTTACGGTAGGCGTTGGCCAGGCCTTGCAAGGAGGTTTCCAGCTTGAGAGACCGCAGCGACTGCACTTGCTCGCTCACAAAAGTGCCACGCCCGCGTTGGGGCAGCAGCAAGCCTTCGCGCGACAAAATCTCAATGGCCTGGCGCACGGTGACGCGTGCCACCTTGAACTCGTCTACGAGTGCCTCCAGCGACGGCACTTTGCTGCCCGGCGGCCAGGCGCCGCGTGTGATGCGCTGGCGTAGCAAATCGGCCAACTGCGAATACAGCGGCACGGGACTGTCGGCAAAGATGGAGTGAATGGATTGGAGCATGCAAAAGGCTGAACGTTCTATTTATAGAATCATACCAAGATTCAGCGTCTGGAACCGACGCACTACATTTAGACGCCAGCGCTGCGGCCGCGCAAGCGGTCCCCCCAACCTGTTTCTTTCTTTATGCACACTCTTGAACAACTGCGCTCCGGCGCGCTGGCAGGGCTCGCACGTGTCGAGCTGACGTCGTCTGGACTGCGCGAGTTTCCGGAGGAGCTTTTTCAGCTTGCCGACGATTTGGAGATTCTGGACCTGTCGGGCAACGCCCTGTGCGCCCTGCCCGATGGGCTGGCGCGCCTGCACAAGCTGCGCATTTTGTTTTGCTCAGACAACCAGTTCACGGAACTCCCGCCGGTGCTGGGCCAATGCCCGCAGTTGCGCATGGTCGGGTTCAAGGCCAACCAAATCCGCCAGGTGTCGGCGCAGTCGCTCCCCAAAAGTCTGCGCTGGCTGACCCTGACCGACAACCAGATTTCCGAGCTTCCACCCGAAATTGGCCAATGCGCGCAACTGCAAAAACTCATGCTCGCGGGCAACCGCCTGCGCACGCTACCCGCCTCGCTGGCGGCGTGCCAGCGGCTGGAGCTGCTGCGGGTAGCGGCCAATGAACTGGCGCATCTGCCAGACTGGCTTTTTGCGCTGCCGCGCCTAGCGTGGTTGGCCTTTGCCGGCAATCCCTTGTGCGCGGATCTGGAGGCTTGCGCCCTGGCGCACAGCGCGGCAAGCCTGCCCGATATAGCATGGTCCTCGCTGCAGTTGCAGGAGATGCTGGGACAAGGGGCCTCTGGCGTCATTCACCGAGCCCAGCAACATGGCGCGGATGCCTCGCAGGCGGTGGCCGTCAAGCTGTTCAAGGGCGCAATGACCAGCGACGGCCTGCCGCGCTCGGAAATGGCGGCCTGCCTGGGGGCGGGGCGCCATCCCCAGCTCATTGCCTTGCTGGGCCAGGTGAGCCAGCACCCGCAGGGCGCACCAGGACTGGTCATGGCGCTGGTAAACCCGACATTTCAAAATTTGGCCCTGCCGCCCAGCCTGGACACCTGCACCCGAGACGTCTACCCACCCGAGCGCCGCTTTGGTCTGGAGATGGCGCTGCGTTTGGCGGCCGGCGTCGCCTCTGCCGCAGGCCATCTGCATGGGCGCGGCATCATGCACGGCGACTTGTATGGGCACAACACGCTGTATGACAGCCAAGGCCAGGCTTTGCTGGGCGACTTTGGCGCCGCCTCGCTCTATGCGCCCACGGCCACCGACCGCGGCGAAAAATACCAGCGACTGGAAGCCCGTGCCTTTGGCGTCCTGCTTGAAGAGTTGCTAGAGCGCTCGGACGTGCCCGCCCCATGGGCCGATGTGGCCGAGCACCTGCGCCAACTCAGCGCCCGATGCCTGGGCGAATGCCCGGCAGACCGCCCGCTTTTCGCGGAAATCGAAGAAACACTTGCGCAGGCCACTGCGCTCTTGAGCCGATAGGCGGCACTGTGGCGTGGCCAAGGCACAGGCAGCTTCCATCGGGCCGTGTTGCTGGCAAAATCTCGCCTCGCACGCTGTCCATTCGCCTTTCGATTCGCCGGGCGCTGCCTTTGCGGCCCGGCGTCCCCCTCATTTCTCCTGCGTTCCATGATCCATCCGCTGCCGGGCACACTCGGCATTGATTTCGGCACCTCCAATTCGGCGGTCTCTTGGGCTGCGCCCGGTGGCACGGCCCAACTCATTCCACTGGAAGGCGCGGCACTGGCCATGCCCACGGCGGTGTTTTACAACAGCGAAGACCTGCGCACCCACTTTGGACGCGACGCGGTAAGCCAGTATCTGGAAGGCACCGAAGGGCGCCTGATGCGCTCGCTCAAAAGCCTCCTGGGCAGCCCGCTGCTGCTGGAGACGACCGAGGTCAACCACCAGCAGATCAGCTTTCAGGACATCATCGCCACCTTTTTGGGCACCTTGCGGGAACGTGCCGCCCAAACCCTGGGTAGCGCACCCAGGCGCGTGGTGATGGGCCGGCCCGTGCATTTTGTGGACGACGACCCTGCACGCGATGCCTTGGCGCAGGCATCCTTGCAGCAAGCAGCGCAAGCGGTGGGTTTTGACGAAGTGGCCTTTCAGTTGGAACCCATTGCGGCGGCGCTGGACTACGAGCGGCGCCTGAGCCGCGAGAGCACGGTGCTGGTGGTGGACGTGGGCGGCGGCACCTCGGACTTCACGGTAGTGCGTCTGGGCCCGCAGCGCATGCAGCAGCCCGAGCGCCGGCACGACGTGCTAGCCACCAGTGGTGTGCATATTGGCGGCACGGACTTTGACCACCAGCTCAGCCTGGACTTGGTGATGCCGCTGCTGGGTTTGCACCACCTGGGGCCGCAGGGGCGCGAAGTGCCCAGCCGCATCTTCTTTGAACTCTCGACCTGGCACCTGATCAACTGGTTGTACCAACCGCGCGCACTTGCCCAAGCGCAGGCTTTGTGGACCAACTACGCCGAGCGCCATCTGCACCAGCGCCTGATGCAGGTGCTGCAGCAGCGCCAGGGCCACCGCTTGGCGCACGATGTAGAACAGGCCAAGATCCGCTGCTCCGAGCGCAATGGCGACGCGGCGCTGGATTTGACCTACGTCGAGGCCGGCCTGAGCGCGCCAATGACCGTGCGCGCCATTCAAGACCACTTGCAAAGCCTGCTGGCGCGAACCGTGGCCTGTGCACGCGAATGCGTACAGCGCGCGGGCCTGGCCCCGCACGCCCTGGACGCCATCTACCTGACCGGCGGCTCCTCCGCGCTGCGGCCGTTTCAGCAGGCCTTGCAAGCCGCATTTGTGGACGTCCCGCTGGTCGAGGGCGATTTGTTTGGCGGCGTCGCCTCGGGTCTGGCCTACAGCGGTTAAAGGTGCCCTTGTACGACGCCGCACCACGCCCGCCCACCGCGTATTACTGGAGCGGCGACACCCTGCGCAGCCGCAGCTTGGGTGAGACCGTGCTCTGGGGCACCGTGGACGTGCCCACGCCCCCGGCCCGACTGCTGGCAGACTGGCACCGAGAAACGTCCGAGCGCATCGGCCTGCAGGCGGGGGATGTGGAGGTTTTGCCACTGGCACGGGCACGCATGCGCTGGCCGGACTACCCGCGCTGCGTGCAGGCAGTGCGCGAGTGGACGCGTGCGCGCGGTTTGCAAGAGGTGCTCGCCTCCAGCGAGGTCGCGCTGATGGCCTGCCGGGGCGCGAAGTACCACCACGACGGTGCGCAATACGGGGGCGCGGCTTTTTGCAATCTCTTTTTGAGCGAAGACCAGGGGCTGGACCTGCATTTTGCGCAGACCGGCCAACGCATCCCCTTGGTCAAGGGCACGGTGGTGGTGTTTGATACTGGCCAGCCGCACGCCGTCATCGCACGCCATCGCAGCGGCTTTTGTCCGGCGGACTTTCCGCCCGGGCCGGCATTTACCCAGATTTTCCTGACCTGGGAACTGCCCATCGAGAACGCGTCGGTGGGGCAGGCCCTCAACATCGCTTTTGACACCGACCCCACAACCGCCTTGCAACTCGACCAAGAGCAAGTCTGGCCCAGGGGCGCACCGGCCAGCCTGTGCCCGGAGTCGGGCCAGTGGCGCTGACGCAGCTTGGGCCGCGCGCAAGGGGTGTCGCCAGCCATTGCGGCTGGCGGTTACGCTGAATTAGCGGGTCTTAGGGGCCTTGGCAGTGGGGGAGACGGACGCAGCCATGGAAGCGCCTTTCTCCATGGCAGAGTCGATTGCGCTTTCAGCGCTGGTTGCCGCGGCCTTGAGGTTTTTGGCCATAGCGGCAAAGGCTTCGGGTTGGGGATGCGCTTTCTCCACGGCGTCCACGGTGCTGTGGAACTGGCCAAAGCTCAGTGCGGTCGCTTCTTTGAGGTTTTTCGCAAACATGGCCATGCCCGCTTCAGCGGATTCCTTCATGATGGCAAAGGCGGCCTGGGGGTCTTTAATGCCTTTGATGGACTCCACCGTCTGGGTAATGGCGCTTTGCGCCGCAGCGGCCTGCTGTTGGGCCAGATCCGCCCAGGCTTTTAAGTTGTCTTGGGCGGGCTTGACGGCGTCTTGCACGGCGGCGGGGTTGAACTTCGGAGCCGATTCCGACAGGTTTTTTGCGATAGCTTCGAAGGGTGTGTTTTTGAACATGGGGATCCTTGGTGTAAAAAAATGTTGCAGTGCAGCAATTGTCAACCAAATATGCCTTCCGTGCCTGTTTTTCAGAAGAATAATTTGCAAACAGGCTTTTGCGGCGGTGCCACTGCCACGCGTGGCCCAAAGGCGCTTTTGTTGTCGCACATCCAACGCGGGGCCTGGCGCCGGTTTGCGATCGCTCGTGGCACCGAGGTCCCCCAGGAGCGCGCACGCTGGCATTTACTTGTCAGCACAAAGCGCCAGCCCTGCATTGCCTGCGTAAACTCATCGGCTTTGCCTCTGCGCCCTTCATGCTTGCTACTGCCCCCTTTGAACTCTTGGAAATATTGCTGCTGGGAGCCGCGCTCGGTTTTTTTGGTGGATTGTTTGGTATTGGTGGCGGCATCATTGTTATTCCGCTGCTGGTCCTGGGCTTTGGTATGGACCAGGCCATTGCCCAGGGCACGGCCTTGGTGATGATGGTGCCCAATCTGCTCATGGCGTGGTTGCGCTACAGCCAACGCCATCCGATTGCCTGGAAGATGGCATGGCAAATTGGCGCGCTGGCATGCACCACGACGTGGTTGGTGGCACACCTTGCAACGCGGCTGCCCTCAGACCTCATGCGAACCCTATTTAGCTTGTTTTTACTGGCTTTGTCGCTTCGCATGCTGCTGAAAAATCCTCTACCCGCATCCCACCACAGCATCCAACAACGCGACTTGCGTTACATGCCTTTGGTGGGCATCTTGGGGGGAAGCAGCATGGGCCTGCTTGGCGTGGGCGGCGGTCTCGTAGCTACGCCAGTTTTTAATGGCTGGTTTGGCCAGCGCCAGACCGTTGCACAAAGCCTGTCCCTGGCCTTGGTGGCGCCGAGCTCCATCGTCGCGCTGATGACCTACAGCAGCGCACACCGGGTCGACTGGGCCGTGGGCTTGCCGCTGGCGCTTGGCGGCCTGTTCACCGTATCGGCCGGGGTCGCCCTTGCCCATCGTTTGCCAGAAAGGCAGATGCGCCTGGCCTTTGCGTGGATGGTGCTTTGCACGGCGGTGTGGATGCTGGTCAAACCGCTGCTCTTGGCATAGCGATACGCTGCCACGCAAAAATCCAATTCGGCCATCCCGCGCCTGAGGCAACCGGCGCAGTGCCTACGACAGCGCATGGTCCAGGCTGGGGCTTGGTAGTCCCAGCCCTGGATGTTTAGTCTGCGCTAAAGCTCACCACATCTGCCACAGCACGGCGCACCTTGCGCGGCCAGTTGCCGGGTGCGGGCCGGCCCACGGCGATCAGCATGACGGGGATTTCATCGGCGGCGAGCTTGCACTGCGCGCTTACCGCAGCGGGGTCGTATCCGATCATCGCGCCAGACACCAGGCCCTTGCCGTGGGCTGCATACATCAGCGTCATTGCGGCCATCGAGGCGGAACGAATGGCCTCGTCGCGCTGGAACTGGTCTTTTCCGTCGTACATGCCATTGGCCATGCCAATCCAGCCGTCAAAGGCGGCTTGGTCGATGTGGCCACCGTCGAGCATGGGCTTGATCAGGACCGGCAGGTCTTTATGGCCCCCGATTTTTCCCACCACCACAAAGGTCACGGCAGCATCGCCAACTTTGGGCTGGTTGTAGGCAGCGGCCTTGAGGCGCGCCTTGGCTGCCGGCGTATTCACAGCGACCAAGCGCCAGTTTTGCTGATTGAAGGAGGTGGGGGTCTGGTTGGCCAGTTGCGCCAGCTCGGTGATCTCCGCTTGGGTCATCACATGGGTGGGATCAAAGTTGTTGGCAGAGGTGCGGCCGTTAATGGCACTGAAAACGTCGGTCATAGCAAAGTCCTGAAAAAGAGAAAGACGAATAGAAGAGCGTTTAAATGTTAAGCCACAAGCAGCACCAACGCTACTTCGCAGCCCGCCCGCGGTAACTTCAGGCCAGCAATGCTTTAGCGATTCGCACGGCGGTGGTCTGCGATGGCACGGTCATCAAATTTCATTTCCGGGTCTCTCAGCGCCCGGTGCTTTGTGGCCCGACCTTTGACGCGCATGCGCCATCGTTTGAACGAGCCCGGCGTGAGCGCGGCGCGCATCACCTGAATTACTTCGGCCTCACTGACGCCGAGGCGCTCCTGAATGGTTTCAAACGTGGTTCGGTCTTCCCATGCCATTTGAATGAGGGCGGCAAGGTCGCCATCGGTCAAAGGTTTGCGTTTTTGAGGTGCCATAAGTCCTGCCTGTTACCAAGCGCCGCTGCCAGATGCTCCCTTGAACGGCCCCGCCAAATCAGGCGTAATCCAGCCGCCATAAAAGCCGCCCGCTTGCGCTACCGCTTGTTCCCCGTCCACGGTGCAGTCCAGGTCATGGGCGTAAAAGGCGACGCAGTCAGCCAACGGTTCGGCCCCTGGTAAAGGCTGCGGATAACTCCAGGCCACCTGCGGCAGACAGCGCGCGCCATCGACCAGATTCCAATAACGCGCCGGTCCCTTCCACTCGCAAAACGAGCCGCCCGCAGCGGACTGCAGAAACGCACGCTGCACATCGGCCAGCGGCAAATAAAAAGTGGGCGGGTGGGCGGTCTCCCGAACTGCCCAGGCGCCGCGCGTGCGCGCAAGCTCTTGTGCGCCCCAACGCACCACGATTTCGCGCGTATCGCGCACCAGTGCCGGCGGACGCGGAAAGTCCCATACCGATACCTGCCCCGGCTTGGGACGGTCGGCAAACGGCGGGCGGCCCTGACCGCGCCAGTGCCATTGGGCGCGGGCCTGCGCCAGTTGATCCAACTCGTTGTTCATATTTCTGGGAGCATAACCAGTCTGGCCACCAGGTTGCGGCAATCGCCCCCACTTGCGACGCGCCAGCCCCAACCTTCCTACAAACAGCGACGAACTGACGCACATGGCCCGTAACTGCAAAACGAATGACGGTACGGCGCAATTTGCTTCAAGCTCCCCCATTGAACACTCCTGTGTCTCCTGCTCAATGCTGGGCAGGACAGTGTGACTACGTGGCTCACTATGGGATGCAATTCAACAGCAAGAAAAATCCAACCAAAGTAGTAAACCCGGTTTTTACGACTTTTAGGCATAAAAAAAGCACCTAGCGTCGCCGCTAAGTGCTTGATTTATAACCAATAAATTGGTGGGCAGTACAAGTTTCGAACTTGTGACCCCTGCAGTGTGAATGCAGTGCTCTACCCCTGAGCTAACCGCCCTGAATTTGGTTCAGGAAAGCCTGAGATTATACGGTTTTTTTACCGATTTCAGGCGTGCATGCGCCAGGTTGTTTTGGCGCCGCTGGATTTATCGAGTTCGGTCAGTACGGTGGCGTGGGCGGCCAGCTCTTGCTCGTTGGCCGATATCACCGGCAAGACCAGGGTTTGCAAGTCCACGTGCTCCAGTACAACGCCCGGCTCGTCCGCACCGGAAGACTCCATCAGCAGGGCGTCTTGGCCGCGCGTCATGTTGATGTAAACGTCAGCCAGCAGTTCGGCGTCTAAGAGCGCGCCGTGCAGGCTGCGCCCGGAGTTGTCCACTTCTAGGCGCGAGCACAGGGCGTCCAGGCTGTTGCGCTTGCCGGGGAACATTTCCTTGGCCATGACCAGGGTGTCGAGCACGCCACTGACAAAGTCTTTAAGCGGCGGACGCCCCAGAAGCGACAACTCTTTGTTCAAAAACCCCAGATCGAACGGCGCGTTGTGAATGATAAGTTCCGCGTCGCTGACAAAGTCTAAAAACTCATCAGCCACCGCCGCAAAGCGGGGTTTATCTCGCAAGAACTCAGTGGTGATGCCGTGGATACGCAGGGCCTCTTCGTGACTGTCGCGGTCGGGGTTGAGGTACAGGTGCAGGGTTTTGCCGGTGAGCTTGCGGTTGAAAAGCTCCACACAGCCAATTTCAATCACGCGGTCGCCCTGGTCGGGGTACAGGCCGGTGGTTTCGGTGTCTAAAAATATTTGGCGCATGGCCAGATTTTGCCGCAGCGACCCTGCCCTAGTGGTTTTCTTTGGCGTGGTTGATCGAATACTTGGGTATTTCCACCGTCACGTCCTGCTGCGCCAGTATGGTCTGGCAGCTCAGGCGCGAGTTGGGCT
>CANCJD010000021.1 GCA_947378275.1 Comamonadaceae bacterium | reverse complement strand
ATTAATATGGAAGCGCGGGAAAAACAATTTTTCAGTGTGGGAAGGGCCAAAGGCGCAGCTTTTGCTTGGCCACCGACCAGAGCTTGGCCAAGCCGTGGGGTTCCACAATCAGGAACCAGACAATCAACCCACCAAACACCATCAACTCGGCGTGCGACATGCCCGCCGTGGAAACTTCAACACCAAAAAGGCCTGCGGCGGCTGGCAGAAACTGGCTTAGAAAGATCGGCAGCAACACGATGAACGCAGCACCAAAGAAGCTGCCCATGATGGAGCCCATGCCGCCGATGATCACCATGAACAAGAGCTTGAAAGACTGGTCCACTGAAAACGCCGCTGGCTCCCAGGCACCCAGGTAAATAAAAGCCCACAAGGCGCCGGCCACACCCACAATAAAGGAACTCACTGCAAACGCGCTGAGCTTGGCAAACATGGGCCGGATACCGATCACGGCGGCCGCCACGTCCATGTCGCGAATGGCCATCCATTCACGCCCCACCGCGCCGCGCACCAGATTTTTGGCCAGCAAGGCGATCACAGCTAGCAAGACCAGGCAAAACAGGTATTTGGCCAACGGTGTGTCCAACGCCACGCCGAACACCTGCAAATTGGACACCGACACCGAGCCCGAAGTGGAGTAGTTGGTAAACCATTGAATGCGCAGGAACATCCAATCGGCAAAAAACTGGGCCGCTAGCGTGGCCACCGCCAGATACAAGCCCTTGACGCGCAGGCTGGGCAGCCCAAACAAGATGCCAAAGAGCATGGCGCAGACGCCGCCCAAAGCCAAGGCCACAACCAGCGGCAAGCCCTCAATGCGGACGAAGAAATTGAATGCGCTGTAGGCGCCCACCGCCATAAACGCGCCCGAGCCCAGCGAGATTTGGCCGCAATAACCCACCAAAATATTCACGCCAATGGCCGCCAGCGAAAAAATCAAAAAGGGAATCAGGATGTTGGTCAGCCAATATTCGCTGGCCACCGCTGGCACCACCGCAAAGGCAAGGACCAGCACCGCCAACAGCGCTGCGCGGTCCTGCGCAATCGGCAGAATCTGCTGGTCCGCCCGGTAGGTGGTCTTGAATTGGCCGTTTTCTCTGTAAAACATTTTTTATCCTCAAACGCGGTCAATGATCTTTTCGCCGAACAGTCCTTGCGGACGGATCAGCAGGAAGCCCAAGGCGAGCACGTACGCAAACCAGATCTCAATACCGCCACCCACCATGGGCCCGATGTAGACCTCGGAGAGTTTTTCGCCCACGCCAATGATCAGGCCGCCCACAATGGCGCCGGGCACCGAAGTCAGTCCGCCCAAAATCACCACAGGCAAGGCGCGCAACGCCACCGTGGTGAGCGAAAACTGCACGCCGAGCTTGCTGCCCCAAATCATGCCGGCCACCAGCGCCACCACACCAGCGACGCACCACACAATCACCCAGATGCGGTTGAGCGGAATACCAATGCTTTGCGCCGCCTGGTGGTCGTCGGCCACGGCGCGCAGCGCGCGACCGGTGGCGGTCTTTTGGAAGAACAGGCTGAGCAAGGCCACCAGTGCCGCCGCAATCAGGGCGGCGTAGAGGTCTTCCTTGTTAATCAGAATGCCGCCGTCAAAGGTTTTTTCTAGAATCATCATCGGGTCTTTGGGCATACCGATGTCGATCTTGTAAATGTTGCTACCAAACAGCGATTGCCCCAGTCCTTCCAAGAAATAGGCGATACCCAGAGTGGCCATCAGGAGCGTGGTGCCCTCTTGGTTCACCAGATGGCGCAGCACCAGGCGTTCAATCACCCAGGCCACCGCAAACATCACCAAGCCAGCGCCAATAAAGGCCAGCAGATTGGCCAGCACCGGGTCGGCAATACCTAGCACGGCGGGAATCCACTCTGCCAAGCGGGCCATGGCCAGGGCCGCAAAAAGCACCATGGCGCCTTGGGCAAAGTTGAACACGCCCGAGGCCTTGTAAATCAATACAAAGCCCAGCGCCACCAGCGAATACAGCATGCCGGCCATCAGGCCGCCAAGCAGAGTTTCAAGAAAAAATGCCATGTTCAAGTTCCTTATTCAGTCGCCGCCGGGCCGCCCCAAGGCGACTGGGCCCCCTTGGGGGGCAGCGCATTACACGAAGTGAAAAGCGTGGGGGCCATATCAGTGGCTGGTGCCGAGGTAGGCACTGATCACGTCTTCGTTGTTGCGCACTTCGTCGGGCGTGCCGTCGCCAATTTTTTTGCCGTAGTCCAGCACTACCACGCGGTCGCTGATGTCCATGACCACGCCCATGTCGTGCTCGATCAGCACCACGGTGGTTCCGAACTCGTCGTTCACGTCGAGCACAAAGCGGCACATGTCCTGCTTTTCTTCCACGTTCATGCCCGCCATGGGTTCGTCGAGCAGCAGCACCTGCGGCTCCATGGCCAGGGCGCGACCCAGGTCCACGCGCTTTTGCAAACCGTAGGGCAACTGGCCCACGGGTGTTTTGCGATACGCTTGGATTTCAAGGAAGTCGATGATGCGTTCGACCGCCTCGCGGTGCATGATTTCTTCACGCTCGGCAGGGCCAATGCGCAATGCCTGCATCAGGATGTTGCTTTTGATCTTGAGGTTGCGCCCGGACATGATGTTGTCGAGCACGCTCATGCCCTTGAACAGCGCCAGGTTCTGGAAGGTGCGTCCGATGCCCATGACCGCCACCTGGTGGCTGTCCATATGGTCAAAAGTCTGGCCGCGAAAGGAGATCGTGCCATGCTGCGGCGTGTAGACGCCGTTGATGCAGTTGAGCATGGAGCTCTTGCCTGCGCCGTTGGGGCCGATGATGGCGCGGATTTCATGCTCGCGGACGTTGAAGGAGATGTCGGTCAGTGCCTTGACGCCGCCAAAACTCAGCGAAATGTTCTTGACATCCAAAATGACGTCGCCGATTTTTTTGGCGCCGGGGGCCTGCTGCTCGACGGTGGCCGAAGGCGTGGTGCTGGTGGTCATGCTGCGGCTTTCACAGGGGCAAAGGTTTTGGCGTCGTCAATGCGCAAGGTGGCGCTGACGCTGCCGGTACGGCCATCTTCAAACTTGACCTGGGTTTCAATGAACTGCTGGGTCTTGCCTTGGTACAAAGCGTCGATCAGCGCCTGGTATTTTTCGGCAATAAAGCCCCGGCGCACCTTGTTGGTTCGGGTGAGTTCACCGTCGTCGGCGTCAAGCTCTTTGTGCAGCACCAGGAAACGGCTTACCTGGCTACCGGCGAGCAGCGTGTCTTGGCTCAGGTCAGCGTTGACTTGCTCGACGCAGTCTTTGATCAACTGGTAGACCTCGGGCTTTTGCGCCAGGTCGGTGTAGCCGGCGTAAGGCAGGTTGCGGCGCTCGGCCCAGTTGCCCACGGCGTCAAAGTCAATGTTGATCAATACGCAGACGCGGTCACGGCCGTCGCCATAGGCCACCACTTCCTTGATCTGCGGAAAGAACTTGAGCTTGTTTTCCACGTACTTGGGCGCAAACAGTGCGCCATCAAAGGCGCCGCCCTTGACCCGGCCCACGTCTTTCACGCGGTCGATGATCTTGAGGTGGCCGTGGGCGTCAATAAAGCCCGCGTCGCTGGTGTGGTACCAACCGTCGGCCGTCAGCACCTCGGCCGTGGCAGCCGGGTTTTTGTAGTACTCGCGCAGCAAACCGGGCGACTTGACCAATATCTCGCCGTTGTCCGCCACCTTGATCTCCACCCCCGCGCAGGGCACACCCACCGTATCGGCGCGGGCCTCGTGGTCGGGTTGCAGGCAGACGAACACCGCGGTTTCGGTTGAGCCATAGAGCTGCTTGAGGTTGATGCCAATCGAGCGGTAAAAGCTGAACAAGTCGGGGCCGATGGCTTCGCCCGCGGTATAGGCTACGCGCACCCGGCTAAAGCCCAGGTTGTTGCGCAGCGGTCCGTACACCAACACATTGCCCAAGGCATAGAGCGCACGGTCCCACAATCCCACAGACTTGCCGTCCATCAGGTCCGGCCCCACCCGTTTGGCCACCGACATGCAGGCCTCGAACATCTTGCGTTTGAGGGCAGAGGCGTCTTCCATGCGGATCATGACGCTGGTCAGCAGGCCTTCAAATACGCGCGGCGGCGCAAAGTAATAGGTCGGGCCGATTTCCTTCAAGTCGATGGTGGCGGTGGCGGCAGACTCGGGGCAGTTCACCACGTAGCCGCAGCTCAACCACTGGGAATAGCTGAAGATGTTTTGCCCAATCCAAGCCACCGGCATATAGGCCAGCACTTCTTCTGCGCTGGTCAGGTGGTCAAAGTCGGCGCCAGCGCGGGCGCGGTTGAGCAAGGAATCGTGCGTATGCACCACGCCTTTGGGGTTGCCCGTAGTGCCTGAGGTGAAAAACATAGCGCCCACGTCGGTGGCAAGCGTGGCAGCCACTGCTTCACGGAAAAACGCGGGATGCGCGGCGGCAAATGTAGCGCCGTCTTCCTGCAACTGGTCCATGGAACGCAGGCCAGGCGCGTCGTAGTTGCGCAGGCCGCGCGGGTCGTCATAGTAAATATGGGCCAACTGGGGTGCGCTTTCTTGCACTTCGAGCAGCTTGTCCACCTGCTCTTGGTCTTCGGCAAAAGCAAAGCGCACTTCGGCGTTGACGATGGGAAACACGCATTCGGCAGCCGCTGCGTCTTGGTACAAGGGCACGGGAATAGCACCCAAGGATTGCACTGCCAGCATGGTGGCGTACAAGCGGGGACGGTTGGCACCCACCACGATCATGTGGTCACCCTTGCGCAGTCCGGCTTGGTGCAGGCCGCCCGCGAGTTGTTCCACCATCACAGCCAGATCAGCCCATGTCAGGGTCTGCCAAATGCCGTATTCCTTTTCACGCATGGCCGCGGCCGTGGGCCGCTGGCTTGCGTGTTGCAATAAAAGTTGCGGAAAAGTCGTTTGCATCCCAAATCCTTATGACCAGCAAAAGCCCCCGTGCACGCAAAGGGGCGTTGATAGGCGCTGATCGTAAAACTGCATTTGACGTTATGTTGTCATTCGAACGACAATTGGTTCCGCCATCGTCTAGGTGTTTTCCCTTCACTTTCACGCAACTGACAGCAAAACCATAGAAGTCCGTCGTATCTGACATCAACTTGACAACCCAGCCATCCATCGCGCCCCATGCCCTCCGACACCAGCCTGCACCAACGCCGCCGCCCGCTGACCAACGCCGAGCTTGAAGCCATTCCCTGGATTCACCTGCTCAAGCCCGAGGAGCGTCAGCGCGCCGCCGAAGACCTGAAGGTCGCCGACGCCAGCCCGGGCGATACCTTGTGCCGCACTGGCCGCCCGGCCACCTACTGGTTTGGCGTGATTGACGGACTGCTGAAAATGAGCACCGACAACGCCCAGGGCCAAACCATGACTTACACCGGCATTCCGCCGGGCGGCTGGTTTGGCGAAGGCACGGCACTCAAGCGCGAGGCCTACCGCTACAACATTCAGGCCTTGCGCGCGAGCCGCGTGGCCGGCCTGCATGTGGACACTTTCCACTGGCTGCTCGACCACTCCATTGGCTTTAACCGCTTTGTGATGAACCAGCTCAACGAGCGCCTGGGCCAATTCATTGCCGCGCGCGAGATTGACCGCATGAACAACCCCGACGCCCGCGTAGCCCGCAGCCTGGCCGCGCTGTTCAACCCGGTGCTCTACCCCGGTGTGGGCGCAGTGCTGCGCATTACCCAGCAGGAATTGGCCTATCTGATCGGTCTGTCACGCCAGCGCGTCAACGAAGCGCTGACCGCCTTGGCTGCCCAAGGCTCCATCCGAGTGGAATACGGCGGTTTGCGGGTGCTGGACCTGGCAGCCCTGCGCTCGCAAGTGCAGCCACGCTAGGCGCGCCACAATACGGCTTTACGCCGCGGGCCAACGCCAAACAGGTTTTATCCGCTGCGCCGCCCCAACCAATTACCTCATGTCTGACACCACTCCCAAAAAACCCCTGCTTTCCGTGCCGGTCAAGGCCTTTCAGCGCGCCGCGCCGCCGCCGCGCCCGACAGCCGCCCCAATAGCACCCGCGCCCTCGCCTGCCGCCGCCCGCGTGGCCACCCGCAGCCGCGCGCCGATTCCGATGGGCCAAACCAATACGGCGGCCCAGGGCGCCAACGGCACGCTGCGCCTGAACAAACGCATGGCCGAACTCGGTCTGGCCTCGCGCCGCGAAGCCGACGACTGGATTGGCAAAGGCTGGGTCAAGGTCGATGGCCGGGTGGCCGAAATGGGCATGCAGGTCGCGCCCGACGTCAAGATCGAAATCGACAAGCTGGCCAAGGGCCAGCAGGCCAATCTGGTCACCGTGCTGATTAACAAGCCGCTGGGCCTGGTCAGCGGCCAGGCGGAAGACGGGCACGAGCCCGCCATCACCCTGGTGCAACCGCAAAACCGCTGGGCCGAGGACAACGCGCGTTTCTTCTTCCATGGCAGCCAGCTCAAAAGCCTGGTGCCCGCCGGGCGCTTGGACATAGATTCCACCGGCCTCTTGGTGCTCACGCAAGACGGCCGGGTGGCGCGCCAGCTGATTGGCGAAGACGCGGTGATGGAAAAAGAATACCTGGTGCGCGTCATTTACACCGGCGTGCTCAACACCGCAGCGGCCACGTCGGCGGCCGCCACCTACGGCGGCAAGATCCAGCAACTCAGCCGGATTGACGACGACGATCCCATCAGCGCCGACGTGCAGTCGGTTTTTCCGCCCGAAAAACTGCAGTTGCTGCGCCACGGCCTGAGCCTGGACGGCCAGGCGCTCAAGCACGCCAAGGTGGAATGGCAAAACCCCGAGCAACTGCGCTTTGTGCTGCACGAGGGCAAAAAACGCCAGATCCGGCGCATGTGCGAGCAAGTCGGCCTCAAAGTCGTGGGCCTCAAGCGCGTACGCATCGGTAACGTGATGCTGGGCAACCTGCCCGTGGGCCAGTGGCGCTATCTGGCGCCGCACGAGCGGTTTTAAACGCGGCGCACAAGCGCCGGGCCCTTGAAAAAGCCGCCCGGGCCCCTAAGTCTTGGCACGCCCTTGCGGCGCGCACCGTTTGATTTTTCCTTTGTTTTTTGAACTGCTATGACCAAACAAACCCTCAATTTCCAGGCCGAAGTGGCGCAACTGCTGCACCTCGTCACCCATTCGCTGTATTCCAACAAAGAGATATTTCTGCGCGAGCTGATCTCGAATGCCTCCGACGCCTGCGACAAGCTGCGTTTTGAGGCGATCAACGCGCCCGAGTTGTTTGAAGGCGACTCTGAACTCAAGATCCGGGTCACCTTTGACAAAGACGCCAAGACCCTGACCATCACCGACAACGGCATCGGCCTGTCGCAGCAAGAGGCGATTGACAACCTTGGCACCATCGCCAAGAGCGGCACCAAAGATTTCGTCTCCAAGCTCAGCGGCGACCAAAAGGCGGATTCACAACTCATCGGCCAGTTTGGCGTGGGCTTTTACTCGGGCTTTATCGTGGCCGACAAGATCACGGTGGAATCGCGCCGCGCCGGTTTGCACGCAAATGAGGGCGTGCGTTGGGTGAGCGACGGCGGCGCCAGCGGCGGCGCGTTTGAGGTGGAAACCATCAACCGCGAACACCGTGGCACCAGCGTCACCCTGCACCTGCGCGAGGACGCACACGACTACGCCCAAGCCTGGAAGGTCAAGGGCATCATCAGCAAATACTCCGACCACATCAGCCTGCCCATCCAGATGGAAAAGGAAGAATGGAAAGACGGCGCGCTGATTGACCCCAACGACGAAAAAGGCGGCCGTGAACCCGGCGCCATGGTCAAGACCGGCGAATGGGAAACCGTCAACAAGGCCAACGCCATCTGGGCCCGCGCCAAAAAAGACATCAGCCAAGAGCAGTACGACGACTTCTACAAGCAAATCAGCCACGACATGGAAGCGCCGCTGGCCCACACGCACAACCGCGTGGAAGGCAGCACCGAATACACGCAGTTGCTCTACATTCCCGGCAAAGCGCCCATGGACTTGTACAACCGCGAAAAAACCGCCGGCATCAAGCTGTATGTGAAGCGCGTGTTCATCATGGACGACGCCGAGGCGCTCATGCCCAACTACCTGCGCTTTGTCAAAGGCGTGGTCGATTCAGTCGATTTGCCCCTGAACGTGAGCCGTGAACTGCTGCAGGAAAGCCGCGACGTCAAAGCCATCCGCGAAGGCTGCACCAAGCGCGTGCTGGGCATGCTCGAAGACCTGGCCAAACACGACAAGGCGCCTGAATCCACCGACGGCGTGACCGACGTGGTGTCTGAAGAAGACAAGGGCCAAGTCGGCAAATACAGCAAGTTCTACGCAGAGTTTGGCGCGGTGCTCAAAGAAGGCATGGGCGAGGACTACGCCAACAAAGACCGCTTGGCCAAGTTGCTGCGCTTTGCCTCTACCAGCAGCGACACCGTGAGCGTGTCGCTGGCGGACTACAAGGCCCGCATGAAAGAGGGCCAAGAGGCCATTTACTACATCACCGCCGACAACCTGGCCGCTGCCAAAAACAGCCCGCAGCTCGAAGTGTTCAAGAAAAAAGGCATCGAAGTCTTGCTCATGACCGACCGCGTGGACGAGTGGGCGCTGAACTACCTGACCGACTTTGACGAAACACCCCTGCAAAGCGTGGCCAAGGGCGCAGTGGACTTAGGCACGCTGCAAGACGAAGCCGAGAAAAAAGCGGCTGAAGAAGCTGCGGAAAGCATCAAGCCCCTGCTGGCCAAACTGAAAGAAGCGCTCAAAGACCAAGCCGAAGACGTGCGCGTAACCACCCGCCTGGTCGACAGCCCCGCCTGCCTGGTGGTGCAAGACCACGGCATGAGCACCCAGTTGGCGCGCATGCTCAAACAAGCCGGCCAGGCTGCGCCCGAAGTGAAACCGGTGCTAGAGATCAACGCCGACCACCCGCTGGTCAAAAAGCTCGACGGCTCGGTGCACTTCAACGACCTGGCGCACATCCTGTTTGACCAGGCCTTGCTGGCCGAGGGCGGCATGCCTGCGGACCCGGCGGCTTATGTGAAGCGGGTGAATGCTTTGCTGGTTTAACTTTTTCTTTTGGCTCGGGTGTAGTTCCCCCTATCCCCCAGCCCCCTTTCCACCCCAGCGGGGTAGAAAGGGGGAGCCAACAGACACATTGGGTGTCTTCGCTTCGGCTGGGGCACCACAGGGATCTGTTAACGGGCAAGCACCTGAATATTGATCCAGGTTTTGCCCTGCCACAATGGCGCATTGACTCAGCACCATCCATGACCATGAAAACCACCCTCCGCACTATCACCTTGGCAGCCGCCAGCGCCACCCTCCTGGCCCTCAGCAGCAATGGGATGGCAGACGCCGTCACCGACGCCGCCGCTAAGGAAACAGGCGCTGTCGTCACCGCCACCGGTCTGGTATACCGGGCAATCAAAGAAGGCAGTGGCGCCAGCCCCACCGCAGCCGACAGCGTCAAAGTGCATTACAAAGGCACCTTCCCGGACGGGCGCGAATTTGACAGCTCCTACAAGCGCAATGAGCCCATCGACTTTCCGCTGCGCGGCGTAATTCCGTGCTGGACCGAAGGCGTGCAAAAAATGAAAGTTGGCGGCAAAGCCAAGCTGACCTGCCCCGCAGTCATCGCTTATGGCGCACGCGGCGCGGGCAATGTGATTCCGCCCAACGCCACGCTCTTGTTTGAGGTCGAACTGCTGGCCATCAACGGCAAATAAGCACGTCGCTGCGGGCACTTGACACGACCCGCGCCCGATAATGGGGCCATGACTTCCATTACAACGACAAACGCTTTTTCTTCCCTGCCGCTGGCCCCGGCCACCCTGGCCAACCTGGAGCAGCTAGGCTACCTGGAAATGACGCCCATCCAGGCCGCCAGCCTGCCGGCCGCACTGGCGGGCAAAGACCTGATCGCCCAGGCCAAAACTGGCAGCGGCAAAACCGCCGCATTTGCCTTGGCGCTTTTAGCCAAACTCAACCCGCGCTGGTTTGCGGTGCAAGCCATGGTCTTGTGCCCCACCCGCGAACTGGCCGACCAGGTTACGGTCGAAATTCGCCGTCTGGCGCGCGCGCAGGACAACGTCAAGGTCGTCACGCTGTGCGGCGGCATTCCACTGCGCGGCCAGCGCGCCTCGCTGGAAAACGGCGCGCACATTGTGGTGGGCACGCCCGGGCGCATCATGGACCACCTGGAGCGCGGCTATCTGGCGCTCGAAAGCCTCAACACCCTGGTGCTGGATGAAGCCGACCGCATGCTGGACATGGGCTTTTTTGAGGACATCACCAAGGTGGTCAAACAAACACCCAAAGACCGGCAAACCCTGCTTTTTTCGGCCACCTACCCCGAAGGCATCGAGAAGCTGGCGCGCTCGTTTTTGAAAGACCCGCTGCACATCAAAATTAAAGCGCCCCAGGCGCAAAGCCAGATTGAGCAGCGCTTTTACGAAGTCACCCGCGCCAACCGCTTTGACGCCGTGGGC
Organism: Comamonadaceae bacterium; assembly: GCA_947378275.1. Lineage (GTDB taxonomy): Bacteria > Pseudomonadota > Gammaproteobacteria > Burkholderiales > Burkholderiaceae_C > Allorhodoferax. The sequence goes on along the minus strand of CANCJD010000021.1, from coordinate 12,121 downwards.
CAGTTGCTGATGCACTTCCGCCCCGTCAGCACGCTGGCGTTTTGCAACCCCAAGCAGCAGTGCAAAGACCTGGTGGATTGGCTGCAAGCGCAAGGCTTTAACGCCCTGGCGCTCTACGGCGAACTCGAGCAGCGCGAGCGCGACCAGGTGCTGGCGCAGTTTGCCAACCGCAGCTGCTCGGTGCTGGTGGCCACTGACGTGGCCTCGCGCGGGCTGGACATCAACCAGCTTGAAGCCGTGATCAACGTGGACATCACGCCCGACCCCGAAGTGCATGTGCACCGCGTGGGCCGCACCGGGCGCGCGGGCGAGTCTGGTTTGGCGCTGAGCTTGGCCAGCATGAATGAGATGGGTGCGGTCGGCAAGATCGAGCAGTACCAAAACATCACCAGCACCTGGTTTGGGCTGGACACGCTCACGCCCGTGAGCAACGCGCCGCTGCTGCCGCCCATGGTGACTTTGCAAATTCTGGGCGGCCGCAAAGAAAAGATCCGCCCCGGCGACGTGCTCGGGGCGCTGACCAACGACGAAGGCGGCCCCGCCTACACGCGCGAACAGATCGGCAAGATCCAGGTCACCGAGTTCTGCACCTTTGTAGCCGTGGCCCGCGCCGTGGCATCAGCGGCCTGCGCCAAGCTCAACGCCGGACGCATCAAGGGCAAGTCGGTCAAAGTGCGGCTGATGTAGCTCAAAAGCCACCTGGCGCCACGCATCGGGCGCCACACGCCAGTGAAGCAATGGATCCAGGGCAAGGCCATCTTGCCCGAGGACAGCATTGTTTGGCGCCACTCCAATCAAGTAAAAAATTCCGTCAGATGCTTCCCCTGGGCATCTGGCTTAGGCATTTTTTCAATTTTTATTGCGTACACTGTTATATATTTGGTAAATAACAGATTGCATAAAGGTGAAAACTATGCGGAATCGTTCGGCACACAAAACTGTGGAGTTCATCAACGTACGGCTTCTGAAAGCCAGGACGGCGGCCAGCGCCCTGGCTGGCGCACTGCTTATTACGGCCTGCGCACCTACAGAAGTCGCCGCACCCGAATCTCCTCGACCCGTGCGCACCGTGGTGGCCGGTTCAAGTACCTCCAGCACCACTGCGGCGTATTCTGGTGAAGTGCGTGCACGCTACGAGAGCAACCTTTCCTTTCGCACTGGTGGCAAGGTTTTAAGCCGGCTGGTTGAGGTGGGCAGCCACGTCAAAGCGGGGCAGCCACTGATGCGCCTGGACACAGCGCAAGAAACGCTGCAGGTCGCAAGCGCAGACGCCGACGTCGAAGCCAGCCGCAGCCGCATCGCCAAGTTGCAGCTCGACATCTCGCGCACCGAGCCCCTGCTGTCGCGCAAATTTGCGTCACAGTCAGAGCTCGACACCCTCAAACAGGCGCTCGACGAGGCGCAAGCCGGCCTGAAAATGGCCTTGGCGCGCCAACAAATCAACCTCAACTTGCGCGGGTTTTCTGAGCTGCGGGCTGAGCGCACGGGCATCGTTACTGCCATATCGGCAGAAGCCGGTCAGGTGGTCGGCGCAGGTCAGCCGGTGCTGGTCGTGGCAGCCGATGGAGAGCGCGAAGTGGTGGTCAGCGTGCCGGAGTCGCGGGTGGAGGAACTGCGCCAGGCCAAGGATATGCAGGTCAGCGTTTGGGCCCTGCCCGGCAAACACTACAAAGCCGTGCTGCGCGAACTCGCACCGGACACCGATACCGTGACCCGCACCTATTCAGCTCGGGTACGTATCACCAACGCCGACGAATCCTTGCGCCTGGGCATGACCGCAGTGGTCCATCTGGTGGACACCGAAACGTCCAGCGCCATCCGCTTGCCGCTCACTGCCATTTACAACAAAACGGGCGATGCGTTGGTTTGGGTACTCAACCCCAAAACCCAGCAAGTAAGTAGTCGAAAAGTGGTACTCGGTGGTGCGCAAAACGACACCGTTTGGGTCAAGGAAGGCCTCTCAGGCGGTGAAACCGTGGTCACCGCCGGCGCCAATCTGCTGGTCGAAGGCCAGAAGGTGCTCGTCACCGGGGGCAAGCCATGAGCGGCATCAACCTGTCTGAATGGGCGCTGCGCCACCGCCAGTTCACGGTTTTCTTGCTGCTGTTGCTGGGAATTTCCGGTTTTTTTGCCTACAACCAGCTGGGCCAAAAAGAAGACCCTGATTTCACCGTCAAGACGATGATCGTGCAAGTCGGCTGGCCAGGGGCATCAGCCCAGCAAATGGCCGAGCAGGTCGCAGATCGATTGGAGAAAAAACTCCAGGAGGTGGCCGAGGTGGACTTCACCGCCAGCTACGTCAAGCCCGGCATCACGCAGATCCGGGTCAACCTGCGCGAATCCACCGCTGCCGCCAAGGTTCCCGACGTGTGGTACCAGGTGCGAAAAAAGGTGGGTGACATCCAGTACACCCTGCCACCAGGAGTTCAAGGACCGTTTTTCAACGACGAGTTTGGCGACACTTTTGGCAATCTGTACGCTATCACCGGCGAAGGATTCACCACCACCGAGGTGCGCGATTTTGCCGACGCACTGCGTAACGAATTCCTGCGCGTGCCAGACGTGAACAAGGTTGAACTGCTCGGCGTGCAAGACCAAAAAGTCTATATCGAAGCGTCCAATGCCAAGCTCTCGTCTTTGGGCCTGGACCCCAGCCTGATAGCCAGTACCCTGGCTGCCACCAACAGCGTGGCCGCATCCGGTACGGTACAAGCGGGCTCCGAAGAAGTGCGCCTCACGGTGACTGGCGAATTTGAATCCGCCGACAAGATTGCGAACATCGGCATTCGCGCGGGCAACCGGACTTTTCGCTTGGGCGACATTGCCGAGGTGCGCCGTGGCGTGATTGATCCGGCTACTTCCAAGATGCGCTTTAACGGCGAGCCTGCTATTGGCTTGGCAGTGAGCATGCGCAAGGGCGGCGACGTGTTGCGTCTGGGAAAACAAGCGGACGCCACCGTCAAGCGTGTGCAAGCCCGCTTTCCGGTGGGGGTGCAAATCCACGCCGTCTCCGACCAGCCGCGCGTGGTGGAGGAGTCGGTGCACGAGTTCAAAAAAAGCTTGCTTGAGGCGGTGGTCATTGTGTTGACGGTGAGCTTTTTCTCGCTGGGCGTGCGGCCTGGGCTGGTGGTGGCGCTCTCTATTCCGTTGGTGCTATTGATGACTTTTGGCGTGATGTACGCCCTGGGCATTGAGCTGCAACGCATTTCGCTGGGCGCGCTCATCATCGCGCTGGGCTTGCTGGTGGACGACGCCATTATTGCGGTGGAGATGATGGCGCTCAAGCTCGAACAGGGCTGGGACAAGATGCGCGCGGCCACCTACGCTTATACCGTCACCGCCTTTCCCATGCTTACCGGAACACTCATCACCGCGGCTGGCTTTTTGCCGGTGGGCTTGGCTCAGAGTAATTCGGGGGAATACGTTTTTTCGCTGTTTCAGGTGGTGGGGATTTCACTGGTTTTGAGCTGGTTTGTGGCCGTGCTATTTACGCCTTACCTGGGCTTTCAGCTCCTCAAGACGCACACAGTCATGGAGGAACACGACGAAGACGCGGTCTACCAAACCGGTGTATACCAGTGGTTTCGGGGCGTGGTGGATGCGTGCCTGCGCTGGCGCCGCTGGGTGATTGCGGGTACGGTCGCTGCATTCATCGTGTCCATGGCCTTGTTCAACTTTGTGCCCAAACAGTTCTTTCCGGCCTCGGACCGGCCCGAACTTATTGTGGACTTGTGGATGCCACAGGCCGCGACTTTCGAGGCCAGCCAGCGCGAAGTCTTGGCGCTGGAGGCGCGTCTCAAAGGCGACCCGGATGTGGCTGCGGTGACCAGCTACATCGGCACGGGTAGCCCGCGCTTTTATTTGCCGCTGGACGTGCAAACGCCGCAACTCAACCTGGGTCAGTTAATGGTGATGACGCATGGCGGCGCTGCGCGCGAGCGCGTGCTTGAGCGCATCGCCCATCTGTTTGAAACCGACTTTCCCTTTGTACGCGGCCGCGTGAACCGGCTCGAAAACGGGCCACCTGTGGGCTATCCCATCCAGTACCGCGTGTTTGGCACGGACCTAGCACAAGTGCAAGCCATTGCAGACCGCGTCGCCGGCGCCATGCGCGCCGAGTCGCATATACGCCGGGTCAACCAAGACTGGGGCGAGCGGCTCAAACAAGTGCGGGTAGAGGTGGATCAAGACAAAGCGCGCGCCTTGGGGATCAGCTCGCAGCAGGTACAAAACGCATTGCAGGCCTCGCTCTCGGGTCTCCGGGTGACCCAGTACCGCGAGGGGGATAAAACCATCGACGTTGTGAGCCGACTCGTAGCTTCCGAGCGCAGCGACCTGAACAACCTCAAGGACACCAAAATTTACCTGCGCGACGGCAAGTTCGTACCGGTCTCGCAAGTGGCCTCCTTGGTGCTCGACAGCGAAGACAGCGTGCTGTGGCGGCGCAACCGCGTACCCACGCTCACCGTGCGTGCTGACGTGGTGGGCGCCGAAGCGCCTGATGTGACCATGGCGCTCACCCCTGCCATAGCCGCCATTGCCGTCGAGTTGCCGCTGGGCTACGGCATTGAAATCGGAGGTACGCAAGAGTCCAGCCAAAAGGCGCAAGCCTCCATCTTTGCAGTCATGCCGCTCATGGGCATTGCCGTGCTGCTGTTGCTGATGTTGCAGTTGCAGGACATGAAAAAAATGGCGCTGGTACTGTGCACCGCGCCGCTGGGACTGATTGGCGTCACTTTGGTACTGCTGACCTTTCGCATCCCCTTTGGCTTTGTGGCCATGCTGGGCGTGATTGCGCTGGCGGGCATGATCATCCGCAACTCGGTCATTCTGGTGGTGCAGATTGACCACGCGCTGTCCGAAGGCTTGCCACTTTGGAACGCCATCATCGAGTCGGCGGTGCACCGCCTGCGTCCCATCATGCTGACGGCGCTGGCCGCCATCCTGGCCATGATTCCGCTGGTGCGCAGCGTGTTTTGGGGCCCGATGGCCTGGGCCATCATGGGGGGATTGTTGGCGGCTACCGTTTTAACCCTCTTGTTTTTGCCCGCGCTTTACGCCAGTTGGTACGGCGCGGTACGCCCCATGGACGCCAAGGCCGCATCGGGAGTTGCAGCATGAACCTGCGTTACAAAAAAACTTTTTTCGCTCTGGCCTTGCTGGCCGCCGCAGGCGCGCAAAGCCAAACCCTGCGTCTGACCCAAGCCTTTGAGCAGGCGCTTCGCACCGACCCTACTACGCTCGCTGCCGAACAAGCACTGCTGGCCGGGCGTGAAAAAGGCGTTCAGGGTGATGCTTTGCTCAAACCCCAGGTGTCGCTGGGCGCCAGCGTCACCGGCATCAGCAGCCACGCCTATTCCAACTGGCCAGAAGCCGCCGCGTCCTTGGTATCGCCTGATTCTTCGGGCCATGTGGGCGAGGCAGCGGTCAAGGTGCTGCAGCCGCTCTACAACGCAACATCCAGCGCCAGCAAGCAACAGTTGCGAAGCCAAACCGCTGGTGCTGAAATTCGCTGGACGGCAGCGGTGCAAGACCTGACCCGCAAGGTGGCTGAGAGTTATCTCGCCGTCTTGTCCGCAAAGGACACCTTGCGCGTCACCCAAGCGGAGGAAGCCACACTGGCCGAACAGCGCGAACGGGCACAGGCGCGTTTTGAGGTGGGAAGCGGCCGCATCACCGACCTCCAAGAAGCCCAGGCCCGCCACGACGGCACGGTGGCCAAGCTGATAGGGGTGCAGTCGGCGCTGGCCTTGCGCCAGGCGCAGTTTCAGTCGCTCACGGGTGCGTCGTCCCAGGGGCTGGCGGACCTGGCCAGGCTGAGCCACCTACCTGCGCCCAAGCCCGATCTGCTGCAAGACTGGCAGCGTAAGGGCCTGGAACACAACGCCTATGTGCAGTCCAAACGCATTGAGCTTGATGTGGCCCGCCAAGAGGTCGGCAAGTACCGCCTGGCCTCGCGCCCCACGCTCGACTTGGTAGGCGCCTACACCGCGAAAGGAAAAGGCGGCGATCTGTCCCCGCTGGTGTCCTCCGACCGCGAACGCACCGCCACCTTGGGCTTGCAGCTCAGCATTCCGCTGTACACCGGCGGTGCGCTTGATTCGCGGGAGCGCGAGGCGAGCGCCAAAATCCGCCAGGCCGAGCAAGAACTGGCCGCCGCACAAAGCGATGTGCAACTGCAGATCCACGATGCCTATCTGGCACTGCACACTGGCATTGCGCGGGTACAGGCCCTTCAGCGCGCCCAGGAATCGAGCCAAAGCGCGCTTGACGCTACCGTGCTGGGGCGCGACGTGGGCAGCCGCAGTCAACCCGATGTGCTGGACGCGCAGCAGCGCTTTTATGCGGCGCAACTCGACGCATCGCAGGCGCGCATCGACGTACTGCTAGCGCAAGTGCGTTTGGCCTGGGCGGCCGGCGAATTGTCAGAAAACGACTTGCAAGCCATTGACGCTGCTTTGTCGCCCTGAGCGCTGGAAAGGTGAGCGCTGGCCGTTACCATGGGCCGCAGCTTCCACCGACCCGGCACCCAGAAGATAAACGCACCATGCAAACCCTTTACCGCGAATTCACCTCCCAGGCGCAGATTGACGCGCAGTACAACCCCTCCCTGGGCTTGAGCGACCCGGCCGCACCAGGCAAGCACTTTGTGGCGCAAAGCGTCTTGGCCCGCGCCACGCTCAAGCACACGCTTGACGTGCCTTACGGTCCCACGCTGCAAGAGACGCTGGACATCTTTCCGGCCGATACGCCCAATGCGCCGGTATTTGTATTCATCCACGGCGGCTACTGGCGCGCGCTTTCCAGCAGGGAATTCAGCGGCGTGGCGCTGGGGTTGCAGCGCCGGGGCATCACCACCGTGGTGGTCAATTACGCGCTGTGTCCCTTTGTAACGATTGACGAGATCACCCGCCAGGTGCGCGCGGCCGTGGCCTGGACGGTGCGCAACATCGCCCAGTACGGCGGCGACCCACAACGTGTGGCGGTGGGCGGCCATTCGGCCGGCGGCCACCTGACGGCCATGTGCCTGCAAACCGAATGGGCGCGCGACTATGGTCTTGCGCCAGACCCCATCAAAGCGGGCTTGTGCATCAGCGGCCTGTACGACATTGCACCCCTGCGCTACAGCTATTTGCAGCCCATGATCCAGTTGGATGAGGGCGTGATCCGGCGCAACTCTCCAGCCTTTATGGCCCGGCACTGCGCCACACCTACTTGGTTTACTTGGGGCAGCGCAGAGACCAGCGAATTCGATCGGCAGGCCCAAATAATGCACGCCGCCTGGCAGGCGCAAGGCAACCTCGGCGAGCTGCGCTCCATTGACGGGGCCAACCACTTCACCGTGCTGGCCGGCTTTGAACAGCCCGAGGGCGAATTCTGCCAATGGTTGGCCACCCAACTCGGCCTGTGAGCGACCTTGCGGCCTTCGGTGTAACGGCAGTGACTTTGCAGGGGTAAACCCGCTACACCCGCCCCCGTGCGCACCGGAAAATTGCGCATGTCTACACCCCTGCCCAACCCCACCGCCCTGCCAAACAATTACCGCGACCGCAAGCGCTACGCCTGGCTGCTGTCTTTGCTGATTCCGGCCACGGTGCTGATCGGCCCGGGGCTGATGTGGTTGACGGGGCAGGCCTGGACGCTGTGGCTGCCGGTGGTTTTTTTCTACGCCACCGTGCCGCTGCTGGACTATGTGCTGGGCGAAGACCGCAGCAACCCGCCCGAGTCCGCCGTGGCCGCGCTCGACGCGGACCCCTATTACCGCTGGATCACCTATTTGCTCGCGCCCGTGCTGTGGCTGTCCTTCATCTTTGGCGCCTGGTTTGCGGTGCGCATGGACTTGCCGCTGCACGGCTTGGTGGCGCTGGTGCTGACCAGCGGCTCGGTAGGCGGCTTTTGCATCAACCTGGGCCACGAGTTGGGCCACAAAAACACCGCGCTGGAGCGCGCCCTGGCCAAAATCGTGCTGGCGCCCTCGGGCTATGGCCACTTTTATGTGGAGCACAACCGGGGCCACCACCGCGACGCGTCCACGCCGCTGGACCCGGCGTCTTCGCGCATGGGCGAGTCGATTTACCGCTTTGTGCTGCGCGAAATGCCCGGCGCCTGGTTTCGCGCCTGGGAGCTGGAACGCACACGCCTAAAACAGGCGGGCCTGCCGCTGCTGTCTTGGCACAATCACATCGTGCAACCGGCCTTGCTGACGCTGGCCCTGTGGAGCGGCTTGGTGCTGTGGCTGGGCTGGGCGGTGCTGCCGTTTTTGCTGGCGGCATCTTTCTGGGCCAATTTTCAGCTCACCTCGGCCAACTACATTGAGCACTACGGCCTGCTGCGCCAACTGCGCGCGCCGGGCAAATACGAGGCCTGCCAGCCCCACCATTCTTGGAACAGCAACCACATCTTCTCCAACTGGATTCTGTTTCACCTGCAGCGCCACTCCGACCACCACGCCCACCCGCTGCGGCGCTACCAGTCGCTGCGCCACTTTGACGGCCTGCCCACGCTGCCCAGCGGCTACTTTGGCATGTTTTTAGTCGCCTATGTGCCGCCTCTGTGGCGCTATGTAATGGACGAACGCCTCTTGCGCGCCGTGGGCCGCGACCTCAAGCGCCTCAACCTCGACCCTGCGCAGCGCGAAGCGCTGATTGCACGCCACGGCCTGCAAGCTGCGGCCTGACGCCTGCGCCCTACGTCCCCTTTTTGCGCTTGCTTTCTTTTAAACGCCGATGACCACCACCACCCACCACCGAATTTGTCCCTTGTGCGAGGCCTGCTGCGGCCTGGAAATCAAGGTAGAAGACCACAAGGTCATCAGCGTGCGCGGCCACGAGGCCGATGTGTTCAGTGCCGGCTATATCTGCCCCAAGGCGGTGGCCCTCAAAGACCTGCATGAAGACCCGGACCGCCTGCGCAGCCCCCTGGTCAAGCGCAATGGCGTGCACGTGGCCGTGAGCTGGGACGAGGCTTTTGCCGAAATCGAACGCCGCCTCCCGCCGCTCATGGCCGCGCACGGGCGCGATGCGGTGGGCCTGGTCACCGGCAACCCTTCGGCCCACAAGATTGGCTTGCTCACCTACTTTCCCAAGCTGGCGCGCGGCTTGGGCACCAAAGCCATTTTTTCCGCCTCCAGCGTGGACCAAATTCCCAAGCAACTCGCCAGCGGCCTGATGTTTGGTACTTGGCTGTCCATCGCGGTGCCTGACATTGCGCGCAGCGATTTGCTGATCGTCATTGGCGCCAACCCGCTGGCCAGCAACGGCAGCATGTGGACCGTACCCGACTTCCGGGGCAAGGCCAAAGCCATGCAGGCGCGTGGCGGCCAGCTCATCGTGATTGACCCGCGCCGCACCGAGACCGCAGCCGTGGCCGACGCGCATCACTTCATCCGCCCCGGCGCCGACGTGTTTTTGCTCGCAGCCATGGTGCACACCTTGTTTGCCGAGAACCTGGTGCGCCTGGGCGCGGTGCAGGAGTGGGTAAGCGGCGTGGACGAAGTACGCGCCGCCGTTGCGTCTTTTGCGCCCGAAGCGGTGGCCGCGCGCTGCGCCATCGACGCCGACACCATTCGCGCCTTGGCGCGCCAGTTGGCCCACACGCCGCGCGCCGCCGTCTATGCCCGCATCGGCACCTGTACGCAGGAATACGGCACGCTGGCGAGCTGGCTGGTGGACGTGCTCAATGTGCTGACCGGCCACCTGGACGCCCCTGGCGGCGCCATGTTTGCCAACGCTGCGGCTTTTTCGGCCAACAGCAGCGGTGCTGCCGGTCGCGGCAAGGGCATCGCCACCGGGCGGCGCCAGTCGCGCGTGAGTGGTGCGCCCGAGGTGATGGGCGAATTCCCCATCAACTGCATCGCCGAAGAGATCGAACAACCTGGCCCCGGCCAAATGCGTGCGCTCATTACCGTGGCCACCAACCCGGTGCTCTCGGTGCCCAACGGGCCGCGCTTGGCCAAAGCGCTGGACACGCTGGACTTCATGGTCAGCCTGGACATCTACCTCAACGAGACCACGCGCCACGCCGACGTGATCTTGCCCGGCCCCTCACCGCTGGAGGACCTGCACTACGACGTGGCGTTTCCGCAAATGTCCTGGCGCAACCATGCGCGCTACAGCCCGCCGGTGTTTGAGCGCGCCGAGCATCAACCCGAAGAATGGGAAAACCTGCTGCGCATTGCCGCTATCGCCCAGGGCCTGGGCGCAAAGGTAGACATTGGCGCGCTGGACGACAGCCAGTTTGCCGACGACGCGCAGCGCAGCTTCGGGCCCCACGCCGATGCGGTGATTGCCGCCACCCAAGGCCTGCGCGGCCCGCAGCGCGCGCTGGACCTGGCGCTGCGCGCCGGGCCCCATGGCGACGCGTTTGGCCAAAAACCCGAAGGTCTGAACCTGCGCAAAGTCATGGCGTCCAACGCCAGCGGCGGCATGGACCTGGGCGAACTGCAGCCGCGCATTCCTGAGCTGCTGCGCACGCCCAGCGGCAAGGTCGAACTGGCGCCGCCCTCGCTCTTGGCCGACCTGCCGCGCGCCCTGGCCGACCTGCAACGCCCCGCGCCCGACATGGTGGTGATTGGCCGGCGCGACGTACGCACCAACAACAGCTGGATGCACAACCTGCCCACGCTGGCCAAGGGCCCGTTCCGCTGCACCGCGCTGGTTCACCCGGCCGACGCCGAGCGCCTGGGCCTGAGTGAAGGCGCCATGGCCACCCTGGAAAACGCCCAGGGCAGCCTGCAAGCGCAAGTGCACATCAGCGCCGAGATGATGCCCGGTGTCGTCAGCCTGCCCCACGGCTGGGGCCACGACCTGCCCGGAGCGCAACTCTCAGTGGCTGCGCAGCGGCCAGGCGTCAACCTCAACGCCTTGCTGAACGAGAACCTGCGCGACCCGCTGTCGGGGAACGCGGTGTTGAGCGGGGTGGAGGTGCGGATGCGGGCGGTGGGAACTACGCCAGCGTGAGGCTTGCAGGCGTTTGGCTTAATTCCGCCAGACCACGCACATCATCCCATCCGGCTCCGGCGAATTGGCGTACAGCCGGTCGGGAGCGATGCTGCCCACGCGCAGGGCGCCACTGTCAGCCAGTGCGGCGATCTTGGCGCCAAAGCCCAGCGTGTCCCACTCGCTGCGCTTGACGGTAAATGCAAAGGGCGCGCCGGGGCGCAGGATGCGCAAGACCTCATCCAGGCACGCCGCCGACACATGTCCGGTGGTGAAGGTGCCGCAGCACATGGCGGCATCAAAAGTGGCGTCTGGCACGGGCAGCTTGGCGTTCAGGTCAGCCATGACAAAAGTGCGGTAGGCGCCGCTGTCGGCGGCCACCTGCGCCATCTCTGGCGATAAGTCCAGGCCTTCGATTTCCGTAAACCCGTGCGCGGCCAAGGCGCGTCCGGCCAGACCGGTGCCGCAACCAATGTCCAGCACCCTCGCCTGGGCATTGGCCAGGTGCGGGCGCAACAAATCCACCACCACCGTGGGCGAACGGTATTGCAGGCCGTCCACCATGGTCTGGTCATACGTCGTAGCCCAGTCGCGGTACAAGGCGCGCGACTCCTCGTCGCTGCGCAGCGCATAGGCCCGGGCGAGCAGCGCTTGGGCGTTGAGGTCCAGCAGGGGGTTGGGGGCGTGGGACATAAAGTAACTGCGCCCTACATATTCCTGCGGTACTGCCCCCCCACCTCAAACAGCGCATTTGTAATCTGCCCCAGCGAGCAGACGCGCACCGCGTCCATCAGCACTTCAAACACGTTCTCGTTGGCAATCACCGCCTGCTGCAGGCGGGCCAGCATGGCGGGGGACTGATCGGCATGGCGGGCGTGGAAGGCGTGCAGGCGCTCGAGCTGGCTGGCTTTTTCGGCGTCGGTGCTGCGCGCCAACTCCAGCTTGTCCATCACCTGGTCGCCATGCGGGTTGCGGAAGGTGTTGACGCCGATGATGGGCAGCTCGCCGGTGTGCTTGAGCATCTCGTAGTGCATGGATTCATCTTGGATCTTGCCGCGCTGGTAGCCGGTTTCCATGGCCCCGAGCACGCCACCGCGTTCGGCAATTTTGTCAAACTCCGCCAGCACCGCTTCTTCCAGCAGCTCGGTGAGCTCTTCGATGATGAAGGCGCCCTGGCCGGGGTT
>CANCJD010000020.1 GCA_947378275.1 Comamonadaceae bacterium | reverse complement strand
CAAGGGTGGGAAGAATCGCTTGCAGGGCGCGCTCCAAGCGTAAGTTGGGTTTGCGCGCCAAGCCAAAGTACAGCTCACAAAGCACTACGCTGCTTACGGTGACGCTGCAGCCCGCATCTTGCTCGGTAAGCCTGGCGACTTGTTGGGTGACTCTACCCATGGGCTCGCGCATCATCTGGGACACGACATTGGTGTCGAGCATGTAGATAGGCATTATTTTTCGAGGTCAATCTCGTCCAGTGCCAGCATGCCTTCATCGGCATTGGGAAAGGGTTCGGTAACCACAGGCCAGTCCTTTATGCTGTTTAGCGCTGCCAACAAGGCCGCAGCCGAGCCTTTCTTGGGCTTGGGGTTTACGGCCTCTAATACCAATGTGTTGCCGACCTTGGTCATCACCACCTCTTGGGCATCCAACTCAAACTCGCGGGGAATGCGCACGGCCTGGTTGGCGCCGTTGCGAAACAGGCGCACCTGACGCGCTGGCGCAGTGGGCACGAGCGTGTACTCGGCCGCTTTTTCGGCGGCAATAAGGCTGCTGGGTTGGTGGCTGGCGGACATGGTCTGGCTCCTGCAAAGAAGTACCGAAACTTTAGCATAGGCCTTGGCCTATGTCACACTGATGCGGCCTCCGTCAGCGGCTGCCCCAGGCTGCGCAAGATGTCGCGCACCATCTGCGTGCGGTCTTTCACTTCGGGCAGCTCGCGCTCAATGCGCAGCTTTTCGTTGCCCACCAGCTTGATGTGCTTGTTCTTCTGGATCAGGGCGATGATTTTCATCGGGTCAATCGGCGCATTTTTCTTGAAGCTGATGCTGATCACGCCCGGCGCCGCGTCCACCTTGATTACGCCGTAGGGCTTGGCGATCACGCGCAGGCGGTGCACGTCCACCAGGGTTTGCGCTTGCGCGGGCAGCTTGCCAAAGCGGTCCACAATTTCTTCGAGCAGGGTGTCGATCTGTTCGGTGTTTTTGGCGGTGGCAAACTTTTTGTAAAACGACAGGCGCAAGTGCACATCGCCACAAAAGTCGTCGGGCAAAAGCGCGGGCGCATGCAGATTGATCTCGGTGGTGACATTGAGCGGGCTGAGCAAATCGGGCTCGATGCCCGCCTTCAAACAGCGCACCGCTTCCGACAGCATCTCGTTGTAGAGCTGAAAGCCTACTTCGAGCATATTGCCGCTCTGGTTTTCACCCAGCACCTCGCCCGCACCGCGAATCTCCAGGTCGTGCATGGCCAAATAAAAGCCGCTGCCGAGTTCTTCCATTTGCTGAATCGCGTCCAGGCGCTGCTGCGCCTGCTTGGTCAGGCCTTCCAGGTCGGGCACCATCAAATACGCATAGGCCTGGTGATGGCTGCGCCCCACGCGCCCGCGCAACTGGTGCAACTGCGCCAGGCCGAACTTGTCGGCGCGGCTCATCACAATCGTGTTGGCGGTGGGCACGTCGATACCGGTCTCGATGATGGTGGAACACAAGAGCAGGTTGTAGCGCTGGGCGATAAAGTCGCGCATCACGGCCTCCAGTTGCCGCTCGGGCATTTGCCCGTGGGCTACGGCAATGCGGGCTTCGGGCAGCAGCTCTTCGAGCTTGGCGCGCCGGTTCTCGATGGTTTCCACCTCGTTGTGCAAAAAGTAGACCTGGCCGCCGCGCTTGAGCTCGCGCAGCACCGCTTCGCGGATCACGCCATTGCCCTCGGTACGCACAAAGGTTTTGATGGCCAGACGGCGCTGCGGCGCGGTGGCGATCACGCTCAGGTCGCGCAGTCCCTCTAAAGCCATGCCCAAGGTGCGGGGAATGGGCGTGGCGGTCAGCGTGAGCACGTCCACCTCGGCGCGCAGGGCTTTCATCGCCTCTTTGTGGCGCACGCCAAAGCGGTGTTCCTCGTCGATGATCAACAGGCCCAGGTTCTTGAAATGCGTGTCCTGGCTCAGCAACTTGTGCGTGCCCACCACGATGTCGATGGTCCCGTCGGCCACGCCCTTGAGCGCAGCGGTGATTTCCTTGCCACTGCGAAAGCGGCTCATCTCCGCCACTTTCACCGGCCATTTGCCAAAGCGGTCCACCAGGGTTTGGTAGTGCTGTTCGGCCAAGAGCGTCGTGGGCGCCAGCAGCGCCACCTGTTTGCCCCCGGTAATGGCGATAAAGGCGGCGCGCAAAGCCACTTCGGTCTTGCCAAAACCCACGTCGCCGCATACCAGCCGGTCCATGGGGCGCGGGCTGATCATGTCCTGGATGACGGCGTGAATGGCGGCTTTTTGGTCCGGCGTTTCTTCAAAACCAAAGTCGTTGGCAAAGGTTTCGTAGTCGGTAGGCGAGTAGCGGAAGGCGTGGCCTTCGCGCGCGGCGCGCCGGGCGTAGATGTTGAGCAGCTCGGCGGCGGCGTCGCGCACCTGTTCGGCGGCGCGGCGTTTGGCTTTTTCCCACTGGCCCGAGCCCAGGCGGTGCAGGGGCGCCTCGTCGGCGCTCACGCCGGTGTAGCGGCTGATGAGCTGCAACTGGCTCACCGGCACATACAAGGTCGCTTTGTCGGCGTATTCCAGGTGCAAAAACTCTTGCAGCTCAGGTTCGCCCTGGGCGTTTTTGTTGCCCAGGTCTAGGTGCACCAGGCCGGTGTAACGGCCAATGCCGTGGGCCGAATGCACCACCGGGTCGCCCACTTTGAGTTCGCTCAGGTCCTTGATCAGCGCCTCCACATCGCTGACCTGTTCCTGCTTTTTGCGCCGGCGCGTGGTCGGGCCGGCAGCAAACAGCTCGGTCTCGGTGACCAGGTCAATGCCGTGCGCCAGCCAGCGAAAGCCTACGTTCAGTGCGGCAGTGGCAATGCCCAGTGGCTCGGGGCTGGCCAAAAATTCGGCCAGGCTGTCAAAAGTCGGCGGGCGCAGGTGGCTGGCGTGCAAAAAGTCCAGCAAGCTGGTCTGGCGCCCCTGGCTTTCGGCCAGCACCAGCACGCGGTGCGCGGTGTTGGCCAAGTGGCTTTTGAGCTGCAAGAGCGGGTCTTCCACGCCGCGCACCGCCGCCACGGCGGGCATGGCGTCGAATTCGGCATAGGCGCTGATGGCGCCGGGTTCGGCCGCGACCGGGCGAATGGCGAGTTGGGCGTAGTCGCGGGCGGCTGCGTAAAACTGCTCTATGCCCAAAAACAAGGCCTCGGGCGGTAGCACCGGGCGCTCCGGGTCGCCTTGCACCAGCCGGTAGCGGTCTTTGGTGTCTTGCCAAAAGCGTTGAAACGAAGGTTCCAGGTCGCCGTGCAGCACCACCGTGGCCTGCGGACCCAGGTAGTCAAACACGGTGGCGGTGTCGTCAAAAAACAGGGGCAGGTAGTACTCAATGCCAGCCGTGGCCACGCCTGCGCCCATGTCTTTGTAGATGCGGCTTTTGGTCGGGTCGCCTTCGAGCAGCTCGCGCCAGCGGCTGCGGAACTTGGCGCGCGCGGCCTCGTCCATCGGAAACTCGCGTCCGGGCAACAAGCGCACCTCGGGCACCGGGTACAGGCTGCGCTGGCTGTCGGGATCAAAAGTGCGAATGCTGTCGATCTCGTCGTCAAACAAATCGACCCGAAAGGGAACGAGCGAACCCATGGGAAACAAATCAATCAGGCCGCCACGCACCGCGTATTCGCCGGGGCTGACCACTTGCGTCACGTGGCTGTAACCGGCCAGCGTGAGCTGCGCCTTAAGTTTGGCCTCATTGAGCTTTTGCCGCACCTTGAACTCAAAGGTGTAGCCAGCCAAAAACGCCGGGGGTGCGATTCGGTACAGCGCGGTGGTGGCGGGCATGAGCACCACGTCAGCGCCTTGCTCTTTGTCGCGCTGGCTGATACGCCACAGCGTGGCCAGCCGCTCGCTGATCAGGTCTTGGTGCGGCGAAAACGTGTCGTAAGGCAGGGTTTCCCAGTCTGGAAACACGGTGCAGCGCAGATCGGGCGCAAAAAACACCATCTCGTCCATCAGGCGCTGGGCGTCGGCGGCGTCGGCGGCAATGATCGCGGTCATCCGTCCGGCGGCCTTGTCGCGCTGGGCCAGTTGGGCCAGCAGCACTGCGTCGGCAGAACCGACCGGGCGCGGCAGCGTGAAACGTTTACCAGGGGCGAGAACAGGAAGGGTCATGGAACAGTACAAATACAAAAACCCCCGGCGGCCCCAAGACGGGGTGTACGGAGGTAAAAAACAAAAAGCGCCGCTGATTTTAGAATGCCCATTCCAAAACGGACGCCGCCCGTGCGGACGCCCTTAGGTTTTCGATGCCACTTTCCCCTTCTGCCTCCACGCCAACGTCTCAAGATACCCCGCGCTATTACGCCCTGGTGCCCTGCGCGGGCGCGGGCAGCCGCGCGGGCACGACAAGCCCCAAGCAATACCAAACCGTGGCCGGCCAGCCCTTGGTCATGCACACGCTGTGGGCGCTGGCCGGGGTGGCGCGCCTGCATGGCGGCCTGGTGGTGCTGTCGCCGGGCGATGACTTTGCCTGGCCCCAAGGCGCGCAATGGCCCCAGCGCTTTAGCCGCGCAAGCTGCGGTGGAAAGAGCCGGGCGCACAGCGTGTTCAATGGCTTGCAAGCCCTGCGTGCATCGGGCGCGCGCGACCACGACTGGGTGTTGGTGCACGACGCCGCGCGCTGCCTGGTCACCCCCGCGCTGGTGGACGCCCTGATCGACGCCTGCGCCGATGATGCGGTGGGCGGCCTCTTGGCCTTGCCTCTGCCCGATACTTTGAAGCGCGCCGTGGACGGCCGCGTGGCCGCCACCGTGCCGCGCGAAGACAAATGGCTGGCGCAAACGCCGCAAATGTTTCGCCTGGGTGCCCTGCAACAAGCCCTGGCCGCCCAAGCCGCCACGGACTTTGCAGGCGTCACCGACGAGGCCAGCGCACTGGAAATGGCGGGAATGCAGCCGCTGCTGGTGGTCGGCAGCGCGCACAACTTCAAAGTCACTTACCCGCAAGACTTTGCGCTGGCGCAGGCGGTGCTCAATAGCCGCAGCAGCATTTCAAATAAAGAACATCCATGACAAACATCCGCATTGGCGAAGGCTGGGACATTCACGCACTGGTCGAGGGGCGCAAGCTGATCCTGGGCGGTGTGGACATTCCCCACAGCAAAGGCCTGCTGGGCCATTCGGATGCGGACGCCTTGCTGCACGCCATCACCGACGCCATTCTGGGCGCCGCTGCCCTGGGCGACATTGGCAGCCATTTTCCGGACACGGACGCGCAGTTCAAGGGGGCTGATTCGGCGGTGTTGCTGCGCGAAGTCGCACGCCTGGTGCGCGCGAAAGGTTTTGAGATCGGTAACGTGGACAGCACCGTCATCGCCCAGGCGCCCAAGCTGGCGGGGCACATTGGGGCCATGCGCCAAAGCATTGCGCAGACATTGGCCGTGTCGGTAGACCAGGTCAATGTGAAAGCGAAAACGGCGGAAAAGATGGGCCCGGTCGGCGAGGGCCGCGCCATGGAGGCGCGCGCAGTGGTCTTGCTGGTGAAGACCGCCTAAAAGCAAAAAGCCCATCGCGGTGGATAGGCTTTTGCATCGAGACAAATTTGGAGCGGGATAAGAGGCTCGAACTCTCGACCTATACCTTGGCAAGGTATCGCTCTACCAACTGAGCTAATCCCGCATGTGACCACTTGCGTGGTCTTTAAGAAGCACATTGGTGCGCACTTCTTAAATTTGGTGGCCTGGGGCGGAATCGAACCACCGACACAAGGATTTTCAATCCTCTGCTCTACCGACTGAGCTACCGGGCCTGAGCCGCGAAGTATAACAGTTGCTGAATGGCAATTTTGGATCTCAGATGGGTTGCTTCATCAATATCTTGCGCCTGCGTGCTATGTGACCGGTTTTTTTGCAGCGGCGTCACTCGCAAGGGGGCTCAAGCTGCCAGCGTTGACACGCTTGGCTGCGGGGTTTGCTGTAGTTCAGCAAGGCGAATGTGCGCATCCTTGCGCTGCGGGTCGTGTGCCAGCGCTTGCTTGTATGCCCGCGCCGCCTCGTCTAGCTGTCCTAGCGTCTGCAGCGCCAGGCCGAGGTTGTAGTGTGTTGCCGCAAAGTCTGGGTGAAGGGCGAGTGCTTTGCGGTAACTTGCCACCGCCGCTTCGAACTGCTGCAGTCGGTGGAGCGTCAAGCCCATTTGGAAGTGGGCGTCCGCGTAATCGGGCTTCAACTGCGTGGCTTTTTCGAGGCAGCCAAGGGCCTGATCAGGCTGGTCCAAACGCTGAAAAAGGGTTCCGCGATTGAAATGTGCTTCTGCGCTGCCAGGGCTGAGGCGAATCGCCTGGTCGATGCTGGCAGAGGCGGCCTCCCATTGGCCTAGGTCTTTGTGCGCCAATGCAAGATTGGAATGAAAGTCGGACACATCGGGCGCAAGCGCAATGGCCAGGCCCATCAGACGCACGGCCGCAGTGGGGTTTTGGCTTTGCAGGGCGATGACGCCCAGCAAATGCAGCGCATCAAAATGATGGGGCTGGTGCCGCAGGATGGCGATGTACTGGGTTTTGGCCCGCGCCAGATCGCCTGCGTGGTGCAGTGCCAGCGCCTGGTCCAGGGGGTCTGCCGGGGGTGTCGCCATAAAGCGTTTGAGAAGCTTGTCTCGTCAAAAGTGGTTTGCCGTCTGTGGCTGTATCGCGCAGTTAAATTCTATGCCGAGAGGCTCGCTCTTTCAGGGCGAGGCCTGCGCTTGGAGGGAAGGTAGTCCAGCAACCATAGCGTGGTCCCGCCGACAGGAATCGAACCTGTATTTCACGCTTAGGAGGCATGCGCACTATCCATTGTGCTACGGCGAGGGGTGAGGCATTTTAGGGGCTAGGTCCCACGTGGATGCCGTGTGCAGTACTTCCTTTGCGACTCAAAATTCCAAGGCGCCGCTTCTATGGACCTGCTCGGATCCTGAATGTCGCGCGCGTAGGGTTTTGACTGTTCTTGGTGGAGAGGTTCTAAATCAGGGCCGCCGTGCGCAGGCCTTCTAGGTTGGCGATCGTGAGCCGCGAGTAGCTGACCTTCAGCAGTTCCTTTGCGGTCAGGGCCTGCAGCACCGCGTTGATGCCTTGCCGGCTCACACCTAACCAGTCGCCCAGGTCTTCTTGGGAAATTTTGATTTTTAACACCAGCCCGCCCGGGCTGTGTTCACCATAGAGGCCTGAGAGCGCAATGAGCAGGCGCGCTACGCGGGCTTCGATCGGCATGCCAGAGTCGGCCGCCAGCCTTTCATGCAGCAGACGACTGCGAAAAGCGAGCTGCATCTCGAAGGCGCGGCCCAGGCCGGGATCGCTTTGGCGCAGCTCGCGCACGGCGGGCCCAGGTATGCGAAGGACGAGGGTGTTGGCGCTTCGGGCAATCAGGTCGTTGATGTGGCCCAGGCCATCGAGCATGCTGATGATGCCCACCACATCGCCGGGCTGCATGAAGCTGATGAGGTGCCGGTGCCCATCGGAATTCAGAATGCGTGTCTCAAGCGAGCCTTGCACCACAAGACACAAGGCGTCAAAAGGCTGCCCGCGCAATGCCAGTGCCTCGCCTTTGCCCAGCTTAAGCACTGCGCCAGCGGCCACTAGGCTGTCGAGCGTTTGGGGCAGACACTCCTTGAAACCCAGGGTTTCTACCAAGATCGCACGCGCAAATTCCTTGGGGCTGGAGGGGTCAAATTTTGTCATTGATTTGACAGATTTCAAGTGGGTGAATTTCTAGACTCTGACATTCGTTTGATCATAACCATGCAGCCTACCCAAGGAGACCCGATGGGCCCAAGTGACCACGCCATCAGTGCCAGCGCCGCCGTATCCGCGCTGCGGCGCAACCAAGTTGACCATGTGGTGACCGTTCCGGACTGGATCCAGCTATCGCTGCATGACCGGCTCAACAAAGGGGTTGAAGGCATCCGCGTAATCAACGCCTGCAACGAGAACCAAGTCGTCACCGTCGCTGCGGGCCTGACCATAGGCGGCAAGCGTCCGCTAGTGATGATGCAAAACCAGGGCCTCTACAACTGCTTTAACACCTTGCGCGCGGTGTGCCTGGATGCGCGCATCCCGATGGTGTTTCTCGTAGGCCAGTTCGGCCGCGAGTTCAGCAACATTGGCCACCCTACGGCTGAGTCGGGCCGCAGCATGGTGCGCATCGCGGAGCCGTTCCTGGCCTCCATCGGTGTGCCCTTTCACATCCTGGACAGTGAAGCAGACCTGCAGAAGCTGGACTTGGCCTATGACCAGGCACAACAGCAACGCACCGCGGTGGTATTGCTCGTGGGCGCGCCCATGGCATGGCGTTGAAACAAGAAGGAGCCAGACGATGATGAATTTTGTGCAAGCGGTGGGTGTGGTGGCTAAGGGGAAGGGGGACGGCGTCGTCGTCGCCACCATGGGCGCCATGTTCATTTTGGACCGCATCGAAGGAGCCGATGGCAACGCCACCGGCGTGCCGCTGGTGAATGGCAAGGTCGGGCTGGTGCTGGGCCTGGGTGTGGCCAAAATCAAGACCGTACTCAAGCCCGCGCACGCCGAGGCTGCCAAGGGCTCGTTTGCTGGGCGCATCAATTCGGTGCCGCTGATGGGCGGCGCCGCAGGCCTGGCCCTGGGCTTGGCCTTGGCCCGACCGGACAAAAAAGTGATCGTCATGGACGGTGACGCCAGCTTGCTGATGGAGTTGGGTGGCCTGGCCACCGTGGCTCAGCAGGCGCCGAAAAACCTGCTGCACTGCGTGGTACACAACGGCACCCAGTTCACCGGACTCGACAACATGGTGACGCCGGTATCCGATTTCCAGTTTGCCGAAGTTGCGCGCAAGTGCGGCTATGTGCACGCCGAGCGCATCAACGATGGCGCAACTTGGGCCGCGCGCTTTCCAGAACTGCTGGCCATGGAAGGCCCCGTATTCGTCGAGCTGATGGTCGAGCCCGTGCCCAAGCAGACCAAAGACGGTTTCGAGCCTTGGGAGCTACCGGCCAACCAGTACACCCGCATGGGCGACGAGGCGCTGGCTTTGCAGAACTGGCTGGCCCAGGACGCCGCATGAGCATGGGCACTGACACCTACGACTTCATCGTGGTGGGAGCCGGCTCGGCGGGCGCACCACTGGCGGCGCGCCTGAGCGAAAGCGGCAAGCACAGCGTGCTGCTGCTCGAAGCGGGCCCGCCCGACACCAATATGTGGACGCGTATCCCCGCCGGGGTTGTAAAGGTGCTGCAGCAGGGCAAGGTCATCCGGGATTTTTTTACCGAACCCGACCCGCAGATGAATGACCGCAAGATCTACTGGCCGCGTGGCTGGGTGGTGGGTGGCTCCAGCACGGTCAACGGCATGATTTGGGTGCACGGCACGCCGCATGAATACGACAAATGGGCACAAGACGGCTGCCCTGGTTGGGCCCATGCCGATCTGCTGCCGTGGTTCAAGAAGATCGAAAGCTTTGCCGGCGGCGACCCGAGTCGTCGGGGCCGCAGCGGCCCGGTCACGGTCACCGAGTTCAAGCCGGTGGACGCATTGCCTGACGCTTTCCTCGATTCCCTGGATCAGGCCGGTGTGGCTCCCCGCGTGAAGGACTACAACGAGCGCGGTTACGGCGGCAGCTACCTGCAATTCAACACCCGCAACGGCGTGCGCTGTAACACCCGCATGGCCTACCTTGACGACGCCGTCGGGCGGCCCAACCTGACCATCAAGACCGGTGTGTTGGTGGGGCGCGTGCTGATCGAAGGCGCGCGTGCCACCGGCGTGCTGGCCAAGATCAATGGGGCGGATGTCACCCTGCACGCGCGTCGTGAAGTCATCCTGTGCGGCGGGACGTTCAATTCGCCCCAGCTGCTGGAACTCTCGGGCGTGGGGCGGCGGGAGGTGCTGGCGCAAGCCGGTGTGCCGCTGCTGCACGAACTGCCCATGGTGGGCGAGAACCTGAGCGAACATGTCTACAGCCCAGTCATGTACGAAGCCACGCGCGAGGTGAGCTGGAACCGCGACATCAGCAGCCCGCTGGGGCAGGCCCGGCTTGGTTTGCGCTGGTTGACGCGGCGCGACGGTCCACTGTCGTCGGTCACTATCACGGCGCAGGCATTTGCCGCGATGCAGCCCGGCAGCACCGATGCTGACCTCAAGATCCAGATCCAGCAAGTCAGCAGCCCGGGCAACCGCGGCGCGGGCAAGATCGAGCTCGATACATTTGACGGCGTTACCATTGCCTCGTTCCAGATCCGCCCGCGCTCGCGGGGACATTCGCACATCGGCAGCCGCGACCCCGCCGCCAACCCGGTGCTGGTGTCCAACCACTTCACCCATCCCGACGACCTGAGCGCCTGCTTGCAAGCGCTCAAGCTGTCGCGCAAGACGGCGGAAACCGGGCCCTTGTCGAAGTTGATCCGGCGCGAAGTGCGCCCGGGCCCCGAAAGGGCCAGCGACGAGGCGCTGGTGGACTATCTGCGCGCCACAGGCGCCACGGCCTACCACCCGGTGGGAACTTGCCGCATCGGTACGGATGCGGTGCAGTCGGTGGTGGACCCACAACTGCGCGTGCATGGCATTCGTGGTCTGCGGGTGGCCGACGGCTCGGTGATGCCCAGCATTGCGTCCACCAACACCAACGCCATCTGCATCGCCATCGGCGAGCGCGCGGCCGATTTCATCTTGAACGGCTAGGCGCTGTTCATGGACAAGCTTACTTCTGCAGGAACCCCACACATGCCGAATCCCGACAGCAGCCGTAACGGCGACCCTGGCGCCCATTTCCAGGGGCAGATGGAGCGGCTCCTCAAAGACTCGACGCCCTGGTGGTCTCAGACCAAGGGAGAGCGCGTGCACGGCAAGCCCAACGTGGTCGTCATCTACCTCGATGACCTGGGCTTTTCTGACCTGGGCTGCTACGGCAGCGAAATCGCCACGCCCCATATTGACGCGCTCGCTGGGGGCGGACTGCGTTTTGCCAACTACACGACGGTGCCCATGTGCTCGCCCGCCCGCGCCGCCTTGCTGACCGGCAAGAACCCGCATTCGGTGGGCTGCGGCTGGATTGCACACGCCAATCCCGGCTTCCCCGGTTATTCGGGCGAGATCGCACCCGATGCCCCCACGCTGGCCGAAATTTTGGGTGACGAGGGCTACAGCACCCTGATGGTGGGCAAGTGGCACAACACCTGGGGCCACAACGTGCACGAAGCCGGCGACCACAGCTCATGGCCGCTGCAGCGCGGCTTTGACAAGTTCTATGGTTTCATGGACGCCGAGACCAGCTACTTCCAGCCCGAGCGCTTGTACGAAGGCAATAACCCGGTTGAGGTGGAGGCGTATCCCGACGACCACTTCGCCACCGATGACTGGACCAACCGCGCCATCCGGTGGATGAAAGAGCACTACGCCAGCGAGCCCGAGCACCCGTTTTTTCTGTACGCCGCGTTCAACGCGCCGCACATGCCGATCCAGGCCAAGGCGCAGGACATCGCCAAATACGAGGGCCGCTACAACGAGGGCTGGACCGTGTTTCGCCAGGCCCGCTTCGAGCGCCAGCGGGCGATGGGGCTGCTTGATGAGCGGCACCAGCTCGCGCCTTTGCCACCTGGCGTACCCGCTTGGGACAGCCTGCCGGCGGAGCGCCAGGAGCTGTTCGCCAAGTACATGGAGCTGTACGCCGCGCTGGTGGACAACATCGACCAGAACGTGGGCCGCATCGTCGGCTTTCTCAAAGACGCCGGCCTGCTGGACAACACCATCATCGTGCTGAGTTCTGACAACGGTGCCAGCGCTGTGGGTGGGCTGGAGGGCACGCCCAACTACGTAGACCAGCGTGAAGGCCAGCCGGTCAACCACGAACGTGCGCTGCAGATGGCGCGCGATGGCCGCCTGGGCCAGGACGAATCGCTGCCGGCCTACCCGACCGGCTGGGCGCAGGTGTCGAACACGCCTTTTCGGTTCTTCAAACGCACGCCTTTGAACGGTGGCATCCGCGTGCCCTTTGTGCTGCACTGGCCTGACCGGATCAAGGACGCAGGCGCCATCCGCCGCGAATGGATCCATGTCACCGATGTCACGCCCACGCTGCTCGACGTGCTGGGCATCGCTCACCCGCAATCGAGCCATGGCTTTGACGCACGCAAGCCCGATGGCGTGAGCTTCGCGCCCATGTTCATGGATGGCAGTGCCCCGACGCAGCGCAGCCGACAACACTACGAGCTGGAGGCGAACCGCGCCTACATCGACGGCCACTGGAAGATCGCTTCACTCCAGCCGCGCGGTGGCGTGATCGCTTCGCTGGACAACTGGATGCTGTTTGACCTGGCGACCGATCCCTGCGAGACCACCGATTTGGCGGCGCAGCAGCCCGAGCGGGTGGAGCGCATGGCGGCCGCCTTCGATGCCGATGCGCGCGCTAACTACGTCTACCCACTGGACAACCGAGCGCTGGAGCGCGCCGTGACCATACCGCCCTTTATGGCGTACACGGTCAACCAGCCGCGCACCTTCTTTGCCGGTACGCCGACTGTGGCGCGCGCCGTTGTGGCCCCCTTGCTGGGGGACCGCAGTTTCACCATCCGCAGCCGCTTTGACTGGCAGCCGGGCCAGGACGGCGTGATCTTCGCCATCGGCGAGGCCTTTGTGGGCCTGGTGCTTTACGTTATGGACGGGCGACTCCATTTTGTGTTCCACCGCTGGATGTCGCCGATAGAGCTGCCGCCGGTGGCGCTGGCGCCCGGCGCACAGGACGTGGTGCTCGAATACCGCGCCTTGGGACAACGCCGCGGCGAAGGGCGCCTGCTGGTCAACGGCGTGGAGGCGGTGCCCTACACCGGCATGTCCCCCACCATCATCGGCATCCATGTCGAAGGCATTGACATCGGCATGGACCGGCGCCAGCGCGTTTCGCACCGCTACGCTTCCAGGCGCACTTTTCCCTACAGCGGGACGATTGACCGCGTGGTGATTGAGCCAGGGCCTCAGGCTCCGGGCTCCATCATCAATTCGATCGAAGCGAACATCCATCGCCAGCGCGATTGATGGACTGACATAAAAAACAACCAGGAGACAAGTATGAAAATTTCCCCAATTCGTCGCACATTGACCGGCATGACTGCCGCAGTGGTGCTGGCCTGTCTGGCACCCATGGCCATGGCCCAGACCGCTGCGGGCCCCGATGTCTACAAGATCGTTGTGCCTCTGCCCGCAGGCGGCGGTGTGGACGTGTTCGTCCGTAAGCTCGGCCAAGCACTGGCCAAGAACTTGAACAAGCCGGTGATTGTGGAAAACAAGGCGGGCGCTTCAGGACAGATCGCAGTGCGTGCAGTGGCCACCGGACCGGCCGACGGAAGTTCTATTCTGTACCTGCACTCCGGCATTCTGACGGCGCAGGAAATCACGGGCCGCACGGACTTGCTGCGTGACTTCAAGCCAATCGGCAAAGTCAGCTCCAGCCCCCATGTGCTGGTGGTGGCTGCGAACTCGCCTTATGCCACCGTGGCTGATTTGATCAAGGCGATGCAGGCCGCGCCCGACAAGCTCAACTTCGGAAGTGGCGGCAAGGGCTCTCCCACCCATCTCATGGTTGAGCAAATGGAAGAAAAAGTCCCCGGCGGGCTCAAGGCCACCCACGTGCCCTTCAAGGGTTCGATCGAAGGCGTGCTCGCCGTTCAGACGGGCTCCATCGACTTCGTCTTTGCGCCACCCGGTGCGGTGGTGGAGCAAATGAAAGCGGGCAAGCTGCGTGGGCTGGCTACTACCGGCGCGGTGCGCATGCCGCAGTTGCCCAACCTGCCGACCATGGCCGAATCGGGACTGGCCAAATACCAGGACGAGCCTTGGGGCGGCTTGGTGGTCCCGGCCGCCACGCCGGACGCTGAGGTCAACCGGCTCGTTGCCGCCCTGAAGGCTTCCGTTTCCGACCCCGGTGTGCTGGAGATGATCAACCAAGTCGGCGGGAAGATGGAAACCAGTGCCTCGCCCGCCGCCTTTGCGGCCCAGATTCGTGACGAATTGGTGCTCAACAAGGCCCGTGTCGCCAAACTCGGTCTGAAGGAGCAATGAGCATGTTGGACACACTTATCAAGGGTGGCACGGTTATTGACGGTACTGGGGCAGAGCCCTTCCTGGCGGACGTGGGTATCCGTGACGGCCAGATCATCGCCGTGGGCCAGATCGACGAGCCCGCCCGCAAGACCATTGACGCCACCGGCCTGCACGTGCTGCCGGGCTTCGTTGACATCCATACCCACTACGACGGCCAGGCCTCCTGGGACGAGACCTTTGCTCCGAGCATTTACCACGGCGTGACCACGGTGGTGATGGGCAACTGCGGGGTTGGTTTTGCGCCGGTGCGTCCGGGCGATCGCGACGTGCTGATCGACCTGATGGAAGGCGTAGAAGAGATTCCCGGGACCGCGCTGTCCGAAGGCATGAAGTGGAACTGGGAGAGTTTTACGGACTACGGCCGGGTGCTCGATGCGCAGCCACATTCGCTCGACTTTATGACGCTGGTGCCGCACGACACGCTGCGCCTGTATGTGATGGGTGAGCGCGCCGCACGCGGCGAGCCCGCCACGGCCGATGACATCGTGCAGATGCAGGGCCTGCTGCGCCAGGCCTTGCTCGACGGAGCCTGTGGTCTGGCCATGGGCAGCACCGAAACCCACCGCACCGCGCAAGGCCGGATGACGCCATCCTTCGAGGTGTCACCCTTCGAGCTCAACAGCCTGGCCGCCGTACTCAAGGACCTGCCATACCGCGTGCTTCAGGGTATCAGCGACTTTGCCAGCCCACGGGGCGCGCCCGAGGAAGAGAAAGCCCGCTTTGACCGCGAATACGCCAAGCTCGAAGCCATGGCCAAGGCCGCTGGCCGGCCGATTTCCATCACCTGGATGGACCGCGTCATCGCGCCCCAGCAAAGTAAGTGGCTGGGCGACGCTGCCTTGGCCAGCGCCGCCAAGGGAATTGACGTCAAGCTGCAGGCTTCGCCGCGCGGTATCGGTGTGTTCAACGGGCTTGACACCACGCTCAACCTGCTTGCCGCATTTCCCGGCTACCAGGCCATCGCGCACCTGCCGGCCAAGGAGCGCGCGGCCCAGTTGCGCGAGCCCGCCACACGGGCACGCATCTTGTCGGAAGCGCCCGTAAGCCTTTCGGTGGAGGGTTCGTCTGTGCCGCCGCTGGCCGACTTCGTGATCCAGCACTTCGAGCAGATCGCCTTTACGCTGTTCCCACTGCTGCCCGCTGCGGACGGCAGCATGGACTACGAACCTCTGCCTACGCTGTCCTTCGGGGCCCAGGCCAAGGTGCGCGGCGTGTCAGCCCGGGAACTGATGTACGACCACCTCGCGCAAGGTGATGGCAACAGCCTGGTTTATTTTCCGATCCACAACTACCTCAATGGTTCGCTGGACCGGGTGCGCGAAATGATGATGCACCCCCACGTGCTCTGCTCGCTGGGTGACGCGGGTGCCCATGTGGGCACCATTTGCGACGCCAGCATTTCGACCACCATGCTCGCGCATTGGGGCCTGCAGCGTACGCGGGGTGACAAGATCCCGCTGCCGCAGGTGGTGCAGATGCTCACGCAGCGCAACGCTGTGCACATGGGCCTGAGCGACCGCGGCGTCATCGCCGCCGGCCTAAAGGCCGACATCAACCTCATCAACTTCGGGCAACTGGCCTTGCCCTTGCCCGAGATCGTGCGCGACTTGCCCATGGGCGGGCGCCGAATGATCCAAAAATCCATGGGCTATGTGGCCACGATGGTGTCGGGACAGACCGTGATCGAAAACGGACAGATCACCGATGCGCGGCCCGGACGCTGGACGCACGGAGCCTCGGCCTAGGACCGACGCTGTACATCTACAACATTTTTAAAAAGCTACCCCATGACAATCCAACTCGCCCGCCGACGCCTTGCACTTAGTCTTGCCTGCGCGTCCTTGCTCGGCGCTGCTCTCCCGGCGCTAGCGCAGACCGACTATCCGAACCGTCCAATCAAGATCGTCATCCCCTTACCCGCCGGTGGTGCCGCCGATGTGGGCGTGCGAACCATGGCGCTGGAACTCGAAAAGTCGCTCAAGCAAACGGTCTTGGTCGAGAACAAACCCGGTGGCATGTTCCTGCTGGGCTTGCAGTCGGTGTTGTCTGCGCCGGCCGACGGTTACACAGTGATCCAGCTCAACCAGGGCATGGTGGGCGTGCAAGTGGTGCAGAAAAAATTCGACCTCAACAAGCAACTGCTTCCGCTAACGATCGCGGGTGACACACCCATGGTGCTCTTGGTCGGTCCCCAGTCACCGTACAAGACGATGAAAGACCTGGTGGCCTATGGCCGGGCCAACCCCGGCAAGCTGAACTACGCGACGCCGGGGCAGGGCGCTATTGAGCATCTCAAAATTGCGCAGATGGAAAAGGTGGCGGGCTTCACCGGTGTCAATGTGCCCTACAAGGGTGGGCCCGACATGGTCAAGGCCGTGATGGGCGGCGAGGTAGATTTCACCGTGGCACCGGCCATTTTCGGTATGCAATATGCACCCAAAGGCCAAGTCAAGGTGCTGGCCGTGATCGACCAGGCCCGACTCAAAGAGTTTCCCGATGTGCCCACCATCGTCGAAGCTGGGGTCAACGTTTCACCGCTGCGCATCTGGTCTGGTTACGCGGTCCATCCCGACACGCCGCCGGCCATCGTGCAGCGCTTGCAGCGCGAGCTCGCGGCTGCGTCGGTGTCGGCCCCTGTGGCGGAGAAGCTCACACCCTTTGGCATGACGCTGAAATCCAGCAAGACCACAGAGGAATTCCGCCAGCAGATTGCCTCGGACGTGGTCTGGATGACTGAAGTCGCCAAAGACCTGAAGCTCGAGCCCAACTGACGCCGCTGTGAGGCCCAGCGGATATCTGGCCTTATCACCAGGGTTGGGGCCAACACTGGCCTGGTGCTAGCCCATGGATAACGTCGGCATCTTGGCTTTGCTGTGGCTGGGAGTTTCCATGCTGTTGGCTTCCGTCGTGCGAGCCATGACCGGCTGGGCGTTCTCAATCATTGCCGTACCCATGCTAAGTCTGGTGTTTCCGCCCGGCCAGGCGGTTGTGCTGAACATCTTGCTGGCGCTGGCCGCCACCGTGAAGAATGTGCCGGCGATGCGTGGCCAGATCTCGCGCCGGATTTTCCTGCCCTTGCTTTTCACTGGACTGGTGGGCACGCCGGCGGGCTATTGGCTGCATACCATGGTGGGCGATGCGGGTCTGCGCCTGGGTATGGGCTTGCTAGTGCTGGCCTTGTCGGCGGCCATGCTCCTGATCCCGCCCCGGCTTCAAGCCTTGACTCTGCCAGCCCTGGCGCTGGCAGGGCTGGCCTCGGGCGTGCTGGGAGGCGCCGTGGGCATTGCCGGGCCGCCAGTGGTGCTGTTGTTTATGCTCACCGCCACCGACATGGGCCAAGTCCGCGCGACCCTCGCGTTGGGGTTGTTGACGGTGTGTCTGCTGGCGGCTGGCGCTCACCTTTTTGGCGGCCACATCACCTGGCCCATATTGTTGCTCTTTGCCCTTGCTTTGCCGGTGGTGTTGCTGGGCGACACGCTTGGCAACCGGCTGTTCACCCGCTACGGCGGCCAAGCGGCGCGCCACGTGAGCGTAGCACTGACCTGCGCGGTGGGCTTGCTGAGCGTCGCCCGCAGCCTGCTCGGGCAGTGAACTGCGGGCGTATTTATCAGGCCTGTGCGGCTGCGGCCCGCAGGCGGGCCTGCACCGCTGCCTCGTCCAGCACCATCGGCGAGTCGGCCGGCTGGGCGCCAGGCTCAAGCCGGACCCGGTCGATGCGTCCGCTGTAACGAAACGCGCCGCGGTCGGCGTAGCGTTCGCTGATAGCGCGGCGCTTGTTGATGCCCACGCTCAGGCCGCCCGAGGGCAGGCGCACCAAGGTGGGCGAGAGGTCGGCCGCAGCTACCACCACCTGGCCGTTCAAGGTGAAGTGGCCCTGGCCCTTGCGGTCGCCCAGGGCGCTGTAGCGCAACACGAAGTCCTGAGAGCCAGCGCCCAGCGCAATGGGCGCCAGCTCAATCGGACGATACCAAAGCTGGTAGGTGAAATGCAGCGCACCGTCCATGACAAAAGCCACCATGCCGCTGAAGTGATCGCCCATCGCCACGATCACGCCCTCGTCGCCGACGCGCCAGTCGAACTGCGCGCGCAACACGAAATCCCGGTCGGCGATCATGGGTGACACTGTCACGCCAGGGATGGCTTCGCTCTCGCGATAGAAGTCGCGCGGAACCAGGGCCTGTGCCAGCTCGTGCGGCGGCAGGGTGATGGCACGCCGGTCGTCACGGTTGTCGATCGGGTAGACGTAATTCGCCGTGGCTTCGGACTCGAACTCGGCAATCAAGCGCTGCAGCACCTCGGGCTCGCTGGCAGCCAGATTTTGTACTTCGGTCGGGTCGCTAGCGATGTGGAACAGCATCCAGTTGTCCAGGTTCAGCGCCTGCAGCGGCGGCTGCAGCGACACGATTTTCCAGTCGCCGCTAATAAAGCCGCGGTTGCCTTGCAGTTCGTAATACTGACGCTGGCGCTGCGCCGGAGCATCGGCCTGGCGCAGCGAAGCGGCGAAACTTTTTCCGTCCATAGTGCGGGTACGGAAACCGTTGTGTACCGGGGGGTAGCTGCCGCCGGTCAGGTCAAGCAGGGTGGGTAGCACGTCCGTGACGTGAATCCACTGCGAGCGCAGGCCACCCGGGTCGGTAAGGCCCTGGGGCCAGTGCACGACAAAAGGCACGCGAATGCCACCGGCCATGGGTGTGCGCTTGTAGAAGCGGTAGGGCGTGTTGGACACCTGCGACCAGCCGCTGGGGTAGGCGGCGTAGGTCGCGTCGTCGCCGACGGCGTTGGTCTCCACCAGGCGGCGTACCAGCGCGGCGTCTTCGGGGAAGCCCTGGCGGCGGTCCTGCAGGTTCATCACGCCAGTGGGGCCGCCAATCGAGTTGGCGCCGTTGTCCGAGGTGATCATGATCAGCGTGTTGTCCAGTTGACCGCTCTTTTCCAGGAAGGCCAGCAAGCGCCCCACGTTCTGGTCAACGTTGTCCACCAGTCCGGCGTAGCACGCCATGTAGCGTGCGTAGAGTTCTTTCTCCTGGGCCGGCAAGGTTGCCCACTCAGGGATGCCGGGGTTGCGCGGTGGTAGCACGGCGTGGGGCTCTACCAGCCCCATCGCACGCTGGCGCTCAAAACGCGCCAGCCGCAAGGCGTCCCAGCCGGCTTCGTAAACGCCTTGGTATTTGGCCTGGTCTTCGGGCTTGGCGTGGTGCGGCGTGTGCGGCGACTGAAAGGCGAGGTAAGTGAAGACGGGCTTGTCCGGCGCGCTGGCGCGGTTTTCGGCAATCCAGGCGATGGCACGGCTGGTGTAGTCGTCCGGGGCGAAGTAGCCTTCTGGATATCCGTCTACCTGCGCGAGCTGGTTGCCTTCGAGCATGCGGTCGGGCTGGTAGTAGCTGGTTTCTGCGCCCATGAAGCCGTAGAAGCGGTCAAAGCCGCGCTGCAAGGGCCAGCCACTGTTGTCTGCGGCGCTGTGGAGGTTGCGGTCGTAGGTGTTGTGCCACTTGCCCAAGGCCATGGTGGACCAGCCCTGTTCGCGCAAAAGCTCGGAGACCAGCGGCGCATCCTTTGATATTTCGCCTCGGTAGCCGGGATAGCCTGGATCATTGTGGGTGAGCCAGCCACAGCCCACGCTGTGTGGATTCTTGCCGGTCAGCAAGGCGGCGCGGGCCGGGGTGCACATGGGCACCGTGGTGTAGTTGGTGTAACGCAGGCCCTGTGCGGCCAGGCGGTCGATGTTCGGCGTCTGAATTTCGCCACCGTAGCAGCCGAAGTCGGAGAAGCCCAAGTCGTCGAGCAGGATCACGATGATGTTCGGACTGCCTTGCGGCGCCGCCAGTCGAGGTGACCAAGCCGGTCTGGACTCGGGGATCGTGCGGCCCATATGTCCTGAAAAATGAGCCGCGGGGTCAGCGACTTTCAATAATTGCGATTCGTTGGAGGGCATGTGGGCACCTTGTACACGGCCAGGGCAGCCCGGCGCGCGGGATACCCATTGATGGATCGGGCGCCAATCTTAGGAGGCCGGGGCGTTTCAGACTGTCTAAACACCGACAAATGCGTGCGGTCGAACGATGGGGCGCCATTCAGAATGGCGCTGCCCCGCCAGATTGAAAAGCGCTAGGCTTACTTGGTCAGCAGCCGCATCGCCTCTTCCAGCCCCTTGAGCGTGAGCGGGTACATGCGCTGCTGCATCAGCTGCTGGATCACGCTGATGCTTTGGCGGTATTGCCAGACGCCTTGCGGCTCGGGGTTAATCCAAGCGAACTTCGGGAAGGCGCTGGTCAGGCGTTGCAACCAGTCGGCGCCGGGCTCATCGTTGTTGTATTCCACGCTGCCACCGGGCTGCAAAATCTCGTAGGGGCTCATGGTGGCGTCGCCCACGAAAATCAGCTTGTAGTCCTTGTTGTACTTGCGGATGATGTCCCAGGTGGCAAACTTTTCGGCAAAGCGGCGCCGGTTGTTTTTCCACATGAAGTCATACACGCAGTTGTGGAAGTAATAAAACTCCAGGTGCTTGAACTCCGTTTTGGTGGCGCTAAACAGCTCTTCCACCCGCGCAATATGGTCGTCCATGGTGCCGCCCACGTCCATCAGTAGCAGCACCTTCACATTGTTGTGCCGCTCTGGAATCATTTTGATGTCCAGGTAGCCCGCATTGGCCGCCGTGCTGCGGATGGTGTCATCCAGGTCCAGCTCAAACTCGTTGCCCTCGCGCGCAAACTTGCGTAAGCGCCGCAGCGCCACCTTGATGTTGCGGGTGCCCAGTTCCTGGGTGTCGTCGTAGTCTTTGTAGGCGCGTTGGTCCCACACCTTGACCGCGCTGCGGTTGCGGCTTTTGTCCTGCCCGATGCGGATGCCTTGCGGGTTTTGGCCATAGGCACCAAAGGGCGAGGTGCCGCCGGTGCCAATCCATTTGCTGCCGCCTTCGTGGCGCTCTTTTTGCTCTTCGAACCGCTTTTTCAGCGTCTCCATCAGCTCGTCCCAGCCCATTTTTTCGATTTTGGCGAGTTCTTCCGGGCTGAGTTGCAACTCCAGGTTTTTGCGAAGCCACTCCAGCGGCACTTCTTTGGTGAAGTCGGCGATCATCTCCACGCCCTTGAAATAGGCGGCAAACGCGCGGTCAAACTTGTCGTAGTGCTTCTCGTCCTTGACCAGCGCGGCGCGGCTCAGGTAGTAGAAGTCGTCGATCTTGTAGCCGCTGCTGTAAGCCTCGTCAAACGTGTCCGTCTGCGAAGGCTCAGCATTTGGCCCGACCACGCCTTTTTGCAGCGCTTCGAGCAGCGTCAGAAACTCTTTAACCGAAACCGGCAGTTTGGCGCTTCGCAGCGTGTAGAAAAAGTCGAGCAGCATGGTGGTTTATTTCAGCGCGGTTTGTTCAGGCTGTGCAGGAGTTGCGCCTTGACTTCTGGCCATTCGCCCGCGCGCAGGCTGTACATCACGGTGTCGCGGATGGTGCCGTCGCGGCGCAGGGCGTGGCCGCGCAAGACGCCGTCTTTGTGTGCGCCCAGGCGTTCAATGGCCGCTTGCGAGGCAAAGTTGAAGTTGTCGGTGCGCCAGCCCACCACATGGCAGCCCAGGGTCTCAAAGGCGAGGGTCATGAGCAGCAGCTTGGCGGTGCTGTTGACGTGGCTGCGCTGCACGCTCTTGGCGTACCAGGTGTAGCCAATTTCCACCCGTTTTACGGCGGGCACGATGTCGTGGTAGCTGCTGCTGCCCAGCACGCGGCCACTGGCCTCGTCCAGCACGCAAAAGGCAAAGCGGTTGCCCGCCTCGCGCATGGCCAGCGCGTCTTCAATGTATTTGCGCGTGTCTTGCGGCTCGGGCACCGAGGTGACGCGGATGTTCCACAGCGCACCGTCGGCCGCTGCGGCGCGCAGGCCGGCTTCGTGGTCCAGCGCCAGCGGCACCAGGGCGACGCCGCGCGCCGAGAGAGTGATGGGTTCTACAAAGGCCATGGAAACTCGCTTTATTCTTTGTTGTTGCGCCTGCGTTGCCAGCGACGTGCCAATTGCAGGCCCAGGCCGCCGCCCAATCCCACCAGCAGAATAGCCACCGTGCTGGACGCGCCATAGCCGGGCGCAAAAATGTCCATGCCTAGCAGCTTGCCGCCCCAGTAGCCGGCCAGCGAGCCGCCCAAGAAACCGATGGCGTCGGACAGGCCGACGGCAAAAAAGTCTATTTTTTTGGGTTCGGGCATATCAGCGGTTGTTGCGTTGCATGAACATCAGTTTTTCGAACAGGCTCACATCCTGCTCATTTTTCAGCAGCGCGCCCACCAGCGGCGGGATGGCCATTTTCTCGTCCTTGGACTGCAGCGCCGACAGCGGAATGTCTTCGGCCAGCAGCAGTTTGAGCCAGTCCAGCAGCTCGCTGGTGGAAGGCTTCTTTTTCAGGCCGGGCAGGTTGCGCACCTCGTAAAAGGTTTTCATGGCGGCTGTCAGCAGCTCTTTTTTCAGGCCGGGGAAGTGCACGTCCACGATGCTTTGCATGGTGGCGGCTTCGGGGAACTTGATGTAGTGGAAGAAGCAGCGGCGCAAAAACGCGTCCGGCAGCTCTTTTTCGTTGTTCGAGGTAATAAACACCAGCGGGCGGTGCTTGGCGTGGATCAGTTCGCGCGTCTCGTAGCAATAAAACTCCATGCGGTCGATTTCACGCAGCAAGTCGTTGGGGAACTCGATATCGGCCTTGTCAATCTCGTCAATCAGCAGCGCCACGGGCGTCTCGCTGGTAAACGCCTGCCACAGCACGCCTTTGACAATGTAGTTGTGGATGTTCTTGACGCGCTCGCCGCCGTCGATGTCCGAGAGCTGCGAGTCGCGCAGGCGGCTCACGGCGTCGTACTCATACAGGCCCTGCTGCGCCTTGGTGGTCGATTTGATGTGCCACTGCAGCAAAGGCAGGTTCAGCGCGGACGCCACTTCTTCGGCCAGCATGGTTTTGCCGGTGCCGGGTTCGCCCTTGACCAGCAAGGGCCGCTGCAGCGTGGC